>NZ_JBQSWS010000022.1:0-55782 GCF_052377355.1 Corynebacterium sp. AOP40-4SA-5 | reverse complement strand
AGTTGGCCTCGGCTTATCGAGCCAACGCCTTGGTCGACGCTCACCGGGATGACCCGGAGTTCGGGTCGAGATTCCTCGCCGAAGAAGCCCGCGCCACCGGCGAAGGGATCTGTGAGCGGACCGCGTGGCGGATCTGCCGGAACAACCAGGGGTGGTCAGTGCTTGGTAAGAAGCGGGGGAGAACGGGAAACTTCCCCGGCCCGCCCGTGCTCGACGATCTGGTGAAGCGGGACTTCACGGCCGATCTCGTCATGTATTCGCCGCGGACGTGCCGAATGAGTTGTGGCTGACGGACATCACGGAGCACAACACCGCCGAGGGCAAGCTCTACCTCTGCGCGATCAAGGACATGTTCTCTGGTTGGATCGTGGGGTACTCGATCGGCTCGCGGATGGAGTCGCGTCTGGCCGTCCGAGCCCTGGATAACGTGGTGGCGATGCGTGGCGACGTCGCCGGCTGCATCGTGCACAGCGATAGGGGCAGACAATTTCGTAGTCGGAAGATGCTTCGCACACTGGCCCGTCACCGGATGGTCGGATCGATGGGCAGAGTCGGATCGAGCGGAGATAATGCCGCCATGGAGAGCTTCTTCGCCCTGCTGCAGAAGAACGTCCTTGACCGCCGCGCCTGGACCACGCGTGAGCAATTGCGGATCGCGATGGTGACCTGGATCAATCGAACTTACCACCGACGTCGCCGACAGGCCCGCCTGGGCCGTTTGACGCCCATCGAATTCGAGAACATCATGAACACGACCGTCGCACTGGCGGCGTGGGTACAACCTGTTACCTAAACGTGCAGCAGTCCCAAGACACCTTGACTCAATGAAACTGAAAATCCAAGGCTGCCTATCTGCACGTTCTCCCGCCGGCCACTGCCCATAGGTGTATCAAGGTTCGAAATCGAGGGTCAGGTCGGTAGCACCACGCAGAGCGGTAATTTTCTTAGCTTCGTGCTCAATATCTTCTTTGACGCGTGCTGTGAGGCGGTCAAACGGCGCAACTACAAGCCTGAATTTATTCCCATTCTTACGGGGACGCCAAGTGCCGATTATCGCACCATCCGAGAGTACCGTGCCGGGATCACCGACAGGCTTCCACACTGTCTTGTGGAACTTCTTGTCGACGATGGTCTCGCGGTCACGCAACTGCGTGTACGGATCGCGAGGCGGGAGCAGGCGCAGCCCTTGCATTGGAGGGGATGTCTGGAGAGCGTCGACATCATCGGTCAGCATCCATGTCTTGCGACCAAAATTGATCGGAGTCAACTCGTCTTCGACGAGACCCCACCAAGGTTCAGCGTCACCGGCTCGGACCCCCAACCACTTGGCGAAGTCCGCTTTGGTCGATGGGCCGTAGCAGTGCAGATAGCGGCGCAGAAGCTCCGCCCGGGCCGTTTCCGGGTCGACGTCCGGGATTGGCGTGCCCAACCATTCCTCGACCAACACGAACGGGGCCGCGTTGTCCTCCCGTGGAGCAAGGCAGACTACGCCTTGTAGGGTGAGGATCCGGATGCAGAAGTGCACGATGGCCTCGCCGAGGGGCTGGCCAGCGGCATGGGGGCCTTCTTGGTTCCACAAGCGGCGCTTCTTCGTCGGCAGAGTGTCGGCGACCCGTTCCGCGATAGCGGCTCCAAGCTCGTCGATCGCCAGGCGGCGACCGGTCAGTACTGTGCCGATCTCGGCTCAAGTCAGCTCGACTACTTCAGTGAGGCTGAGCTCGAGCTCGTCTACCGATGGGCTTGCCCCTCGGATGAACTGGCGCATCGTCTCTTCAGTCGGCGGCAGCACTCCAGTGGTGAACACCGGTGCGTCGCGTGTAGGGAAGAAGAACGGCGACCCGCGCATGCACCAGCTCTGCAACAGGTTCTTGTCATCGCCTACGCGTTTGTCGACCAGTTCCTGTGAGACACCCTGCGCCCGAGCATGCAACGAGAGCAATGCCGAGCCAGGAGGGCTGTTCTGGATGCCACTTGCGCCAACGACATCGAGCAGGCGGTGCTGCTCGACTCGGTCCGTTAGGTGATGGGCATGCAACCGGAAAGCGTTGACCTCGGATCTGGAAACCTTCACATCCACTCCCTGAGCCTACCGGTAGCTATCCGAGGGCGCACAGTTTTCTGCGTGCATCTGGCCACTAGAGCGCGCAAGCTACATCGCAGCGGTACTTTCTTCGCAGACGGCTGAATGGGTACCTTCCGGCTTGCTTCGGCTGGCAGACTCGGCCGCTCTGTCTGGCTGGAAGTCGGCCTTCGGGGTCAGCGGGCGGCTCTCGACGTCGGATCCTTCGACGACGAGGGCCAGTTCCTGAGCGAATGCACCACGAGATCTACCTCAGTGACGTCCGCCGCGTGGCCCCGGAGAAGCTCCGCACCATTCTGAGGCAGCCCGTTAGCTCTGCGTAGTGGGCACACGGGTGACCGGCGCGCTGGCAGGGGGCTATCCGCGGTTGGTCGTGGCTGGACGTTGGCGGGGGGGCCGGCGGAAAAGACCCCTGAGAATAGTTGATTTCTGAACCAAATGTGTGTTCTTAGAATAGTGTTCTCTGTGGGCCACGAGTCACTTCGCGCGGCGCCGGGAATCTGGGGAGGGTGTTCGCTTCCTCCTCGGACCTCCACCTCTCTTCATCTCTCCACCTCTGACACTTCATTCCTTCAGGAGAACTCTGCCGTGCGACTGTCTCGCCGCCGTCCTACCGCCCTGGCGCCGCTCGTGGCCCTTGCCCTGGCCTTCTCGGCCCTCGCCGCCTCCCCCGTGGCAGTTGCGGCTGATCTGCCGTCGTCCGGAGGTGGCTCAGCGGATTCCTCTGGATCCTCTGGATCCTCGAGTTCTTCGGGCTCGTCGGGCTCCAGTGGATCGAGTGGCTCAAGCGGGTCATCGTCGACCTCGGCCCCGTACTCCTCGAGGACGGTGGGCAACGTCGTGGCCTTCGGCGACTCCTTCACCGCCAACTCGCACCGGTTGGTCAACAAGCACCCTGGGCTCGGCAGTTCCTACCCGAAGCAGTCAGGTTGCTTCGTAGCTGCTGACGCATGGCCCGGGTTCGTCGCGAACCAGACGGGCCGTCCCGTCCAGAACTGGGCGTGCAACACGCACACCACCGCGAACATGCTCGGCCGGGTCGACCAGGCGATCAGGGCCGGCCACGTGAACGACACCTCCACGGTCGTCTTCGCCGCCGGCATGAACGACAAGAATCAGGGCGTCGACGACGCGGTCGTCCGGGCGAATCTCGTCGCGGCGGTGGACAAGGTCCGCGCCGTCGCCCCGAAGGTTGAGGTGCTCATCCTCGGGCGCCTTGCCACCACGGGCTCCAGCCAGGTCTACTGCGACGTCAACATCATCCCGAACATGCCCACCGGCCAGCCTGCACCGCGTACCGCGTCCAACGAACGAGCCACGCAGGCCAACCAGAAGGCAGCGGCGGCGTCTGCCGGCGTGCCGTTCATCGACATCCGTTCCAAGACGATCGACAGCCATTCCAGCTGCGCGAAGGACGCCGCCCGCTACATCTCCGGGAATTGGGACATCACCACCCGCGGATTCAACATGACCTCCCATCCCTCGACTCCGGGATCCCGCTTCCTCGCCTCTCAGGTGGCAGCCGCCAGCGCTCGGTGAGAAGGGGTAGGGGAGACGTAGGGATGAATATTCTTGCTTGCATGTAATAGAGTGCTTAGCCGACTACGGTTACCCGGGATTCATTGGGCGCTTGCCGTGCTGTTTGCGCTGCAATGATCCACCACTCTCCGCCACTGACATTTCATACCTTCAGGAGAACTCTGCCGTGCGACCTCCTCGCCGCCGCCCGACGTCCTTTGCCGCGATCACGGCCCCGATTCTGGCGCTGACCATTGTTTTCGCCGCCGCCCCGACTGCCGCGGCCGACGACCTGCCGGCCTCAGGGTCTTCAGGATCGCTCGGGTCGTCCGCGACCGTTGCCGGATCCGCGGGCATCCCCACGCTGGGCACACTGTTCCCCCGGGTGAACCCGTACTCCGAGGAGACAGAGAACAACCTCGTCGCTTTCGGGGACTCCTTCACGGCCAACTCGCACTGGTTGATCAACAAGTACCCCCAGCTCGGCTTCGCCTACCCGAGGCAGGCGGGGTGCTTCGTCGCCCCGGACGCCTGGCCCGCGATGGTCGCCAAGGAGACCGGACGCCCCGTCCAGAACTGGGCGTGCAACGCCCACACCACCACCGAGATGCTCCACCGTGTCGACCTCGCGATCCAGGCCGGGCATGTCAACGACACCTCCACGGTGGTCCTCGCCGCCGGCATGAACGACAAGCGCCGGGGAACCTCGGACGAACAGATCCAGGCCAATCTCGTCGAGGCGGTGGAGAAGGTCAGGGAGGCGGCGCCGGCGGCGGAGATCCTCATGCTCGGCCGCCTGTCGACCACGGGCACCGACGAGGTCTACTGCGACCGCAACATCATCCCGAACCTGCCGTCCGGCGCTCCCGCCCCGCGCACCGCGGAGTACGAGCGGGCCACGCAGGCCAACCAGAAGGCCGCGGCGAAGACGGCGGGTGTCAGCTTCGTCGACATCCGGGACATGACCGTGGACGTCAACTCCACCTGCGCGCGCGACGCCGACCGGTTCGTCTCCGGGCTGCGTGACTGGACCACCCGCGGATTCAACATGACCGCGCACCCGTCGACCCCGGGCAGCCGCTTCCTCGCGGAGCAGATCATCGCGGCCTTCGGTGAGGACGGCGCCGCCGTCCTGCTGGACGTCATCGGCGAGGCCGGCCTGGACGGCGAGCCCGGCCTGTCGGACGTCGCCGACGAGGTCGCCGAACTGCTCGGCGACGCGGGAGCGGCCGACGGGGCGTCCGACGGGGCAATAGGCGGTGAGGCTCCTACCGACTCGGAGCAGCGATAACGCCCGGCAATGACCAGGGGGTGGCCTAATGAGGTAAACAAAAGTGATCTGCGACACCTAAGCGGGTGTTGGTACGTCGCTTTCACTGGATGCGCAGTAACGTCCCGAACATGACGGACTTCATCTCATCCATGAACGACAACATCTGGCTGGTTCTCGCCTTCATTCTCGTCACGGTCGGCCTGTACTTCGGAGTCAGGACTGCGGTCGTCCAGCTGCGGCTCTTCCCCCAGATGTTCGGGGCGGTCGCCGAGGCGCCGTACGAGGACGATGAGATGGTCGGCAAGGACCCGGAGGGGGCGGGCAAGAAGGGGATCTCGCCGTTCAAGGCCTTCACGATCTCCGCGGCCTCGCGCGTGGGCACCGGCAACGTCGCCGGCGTCGCCGTGGCGATCACCCTCGGTGGACCCGGGGCGGTGTTCTGGATGTGGGTCATCGCCATCGTAGGTGGTGCGACCTCCTTCGTGGAGTCCACCCTGGCCCAGCTCTACAAGACCCGCGACTACGCCAACAACGCCTACCGCGGCGGTCCGGCCTACTACATCACCCGAGGCCTGAACAAGCCCGTCCTCGCCGTGATCTTCGGCGTCATCATCACCGTCACCTTCGGTTTCGTCAACAACGCCCTGCAGACCAACGCCATCGTGGAATCCGTCGGACGCTCCGCCGACAACGACGGCACCGGCCTGAAGATCATCGTCGGGCTGGTCGTCGCCGCACTCACCGCCCTCATCGTCTTCGGTGGCGTGCAGCGCATCGCCTCCTTCACCCAGGTGGTCGTGCCGTTCATGGCCGTGGCCTACATCGGGCTCGGCCTCATCGTCGTCCTGATGAACCTCTCCGAGATCCCCGGTGTCTTCGCCCAGATCATCGAGCACGCCTTCGGGTTCAAGGAGATCGCCGGCGCCACCGTCGGTGCGGCGTTCGTCAACGGCATGCGCCGCGGCCTGTTCTCCAACGAGGCAGGCCAGGGCTCCGTGCCCAACGCCGCCGGCACCGCCGCGGTGTCCCACCCCGTCAAGCAGGGCCTGGTTCAGACCCTCGGCGTGTACTTCGACACCCTGGTGGTCTGCTCCGTCACCGCCTTCATCATCCTGCTGTCCAACCCGCCCTTCGGTGAGGAGATCCAGGGCTCGCCGCTGACCCAGGACTCCGTGGCCGCCCAGGTCGGCGACTGGGGCATCCACGCGGTGACCTTCATCCTGTTCTTCCTGGCCTTCTCCTCGGTGATCGGCAACTACTACCTCGCACAGTCCAACGTGGAGTACTTCACGAAGAACCCGATGGTCATGCTGGCCTTCCGTACCTTCGTGGTCATCTGCGTCTTCCTCGGCGCCATCGTCCAGCTCCCGCTCATCTGGGCCCTGGCCGACACCTTCACCGCGATCATGGTGCTCGTCAACCTCTGCGCGATCGTCCCGCTGTGCCCGGTGGTGCTCAAGCTGCTGCGCAACTACAACGAACAGCGCAAGCAGGGGCTCGACCCCGTCTTCAAGCGCAGCATGCTTCCCGAGCTGAAGAACGTGGAGTGCTGGGACGACAAGGACGACACCTTCGACGCCCAGCCGGCACGCACGCTGCGCGGCTAGAGCGGCCACCACAGCCACCATGGCAGGATTGGACGCATGAGCGAGCACCCGGAAGCACCCACCACCCGTCTCACCGCATGGGTGCACGGCCACGTCCAGGGGGTGGGCTTCCGATGGAAGACCAGGACGAAGGCCCTGGAGTTCGGGCTCACCGGATTCGCGTCCAACTACCCGGACGGCCGCGTCCTCGTCATCGCCGAAGGCTCCGAGACCGCCACGGGTGACTTGCTGAACTGGCTACGCTCCGGTGACACCCCGGGGCGGGTGGACCACGTGGTGGACTCGGTGACTGGCCCGCGTGGCGAGTACACCGGGTTCGAGACCCGCTGAGGTAAAATTCTCCGCCATGCACCTCAAGTCGTTGACCCTGAAGGGTTTCAAGTCCTTCGCGTCGGCGACGACCCTGAAACTGGAACCCGGAATCTGCGCGGTCGTCGGGCCGAACGGATCCGGTAAGTCCAATGTCGTCGACGCACTCGCCTGGGTGATGGGCGAACAGGGCGCGAAGACCCTGCGCGGCGGCAAGATGGAGGACGTCATCTTCGCCGGCGCCGGCGACCGTAAGGCCCTGGGCCGCGCGGAGGTCACCCTGACCATCGACAACGCCGACGGCGCGCTGCCCATCGACTACTCCGAGGTCTCCGTGACCCGGCGCATGTTCCGCGACGGGGCCAGCGAGTACGAGATCAACGGTTCCAAGGCCCGTCTGATGGACATCCAGGAGCTGCTGTCGGACTCCGGCATCGGCCGCGAGATGCACGTCATCGTCGGGCAGGGGCGTCTCGCCCAGATCCTGGAGTCGCGTCCGGAGGAACGCCGCGCCTACATCGAGGAGGCCGCGGGCGTCCTCAAGCACCGCCGTCGCAAGGAGAAGGCCCAGCGCAAGCTGGTGTCGATGCAAGGCAACCTGGATCGTCTGCACGACCTGACCGACGAGCTGGCCAAGCAGCTCAAGCCGTTGGCACGCCAGGCCGAGGCCGCCCAACGCGCCGAGCAGGTGCAGGCCACGATCCGTTCTAACCGGCTGCTGCTCACCGCCGACAAGGTCCGTCGGCTCTCCGAGGAACTCAACGACGCCGACGCACAGACCAAGGTCCTCGACGCCGACATCGCCGAGCTCAACGCCGAGCTCGAGGAGCACACCACCGCGCTGGCGGTCACCGAGGAGGAGCTGCGCACCGCCCTGGAGGAGGCCGAGGCGGCGAAGTCCCTGTGGTTTCGGCTGTCCACGGTCGCCGAGAAGAACTCGGCCACCCTGCGCATCGCCGCCGACCGGGCCGACGACTCCGGTGCCGACACCACCTGGACCGGCCAGGACCCCGACGAGCTCATCGCCCGCGCCGAGCAGGCGGAGGAGGAGCAGTCGGTGCTCGACGAGGAGGTCGAGCTCGCCGCGGAGCGGCTGGAGAACATCCGGGAGGACGTCGCCGCCCGTGACGAGGCCGCCCGTGAGGCCGAGCGCGAGCACCTCGCACAGGTCCGCGCGATCGCCGACCGGCGGGAGGGGATCGTCCGGCTGCTCGCCCAGCAGGACGCCGTGGACCAGCGGCGCACCGCCGCGGCCGAGGAGATCGAGAGGCTCCAGCAGTCCGTCGACGAGCAGCGCGAGGCCCTGGAGGCAACCTCGGGTTCCGAGGCGGCCGACGCCGCCGACGCGCTGGCCGAGCTGGAGAACCAGGGTGCCGGACTGGAGGACGCCGCGGCACGCGCGGCCGAGGAGTCCACCGGCGCCGACCGGCGGGTGGGGGAGTTGCGCGGCTCCGAACGCGACCTGGAACGCGCCGTCGCCTCGCTGGAGGCGTCGGTGGACGCCTGGCGCGATCAATTGCGTCCCACCGACGGTGCGGCGGTGGCGGTGCGTGCGGCCGCCGAGCGTGGGCTGGACGCGTTGCGTCCACTCGCCGACCTGCTGAGCGTGCACGACGGTTGGGAGCGCGCGGTCGCCGCGGTGCTGCCCGCCGGGCTCGCCGGCGGCGACGCCGGCTCCGTGGACTCGCTGGTGGACGCCCTGGTGGAGGCGGCGGAAGGACGCGCCGTCCTGCTCGCCGGTGACGGTGCAGCTGCCGGTGAGGGGGCGGGCGGCTCCTGGCGCCTGGACTCCACGGCGATCGCCACCTCAGACTCCCGGGCCGGCTGGCTGCTCGACCACCTGGAGGTCGACGACGCCGTGGTACCGGCCGTCACCGCCCTGCTCGTCGACGTCGTCGCCGTCCCCGGTGTCGAGGAAGGACGCCGCGTGGTCGCCGCCGACCCGCGCCTGCGCGCCGTCACCGCCGACGGTGTGCTCCTCGGCGCCGGCTGGGTCGCCGCCGGCTCCGGCGGGACGACCCCGGTGGAGCTGTCCACCCGCATCGACCGGGCGTCCGGGGAGATCGCCGAACGTCAGGCGGAACTCGCCGACCTGCAGGCCACACTCACCGGCGCCGAACAGGCCGCCGAGGAGCTGCGCACCGCCGCAGCCGGGGCGACCGCCGCGGTGCGCGACCACCGTACCCGGCTCACCGCCGCCCGCCAGCGGGCCGAGGCCGCCGAGCGCAGTGCGGGCCAGGCTCGCCGACTGCTGGACAAGGTCGTCGCCCAACGCGACGAGGCCGAAGCCCGCCGCGACGCGCTGGCCACCGAGGCCGACGAGGTCGCCGAGCGTCTGGCGCGATTGGATGAGGAAGGAGAGAGCCCCGGCGGTGACGCCGAACCGTCCACCGCAGAACGCGATGCGGCGTCCCAGGCGCTGACCCAGGCGCGCGCCATGGAGATGGAGGCCCGGCTGTCGCTGCGCACCGCCGAGGAACGCGCCGGCAACCACCGTGGACGGGCCGAGGGGCTGCGCCGCCAGGCCCGCCAGGAGACCGCGGCACGCGAGCAGTTCGAACGTGCGGCCGCGAGTCGTCGGGCAGCACGTGAGCGCGCCGCCGTCGTCGCCGAGCAGGCCAGGCGCGTGGACCTGCGCATCCGCGACGCCCTGGACCGTGCCGAAGGCACCCGGGCGCGCACCGACGAGGCGCACCGGCAGTGGCAGGGCGCACTGAATGAACGCAAGGACAAGGTCAACACCTTGACCCTGCGGTTGAACCACCTGACCAACACCTCCCACACCGCCGAGATCGCCCGCAGCCAGGCGCAGCTGCGCATCGAGCAGGCCCTGGAACAGGCCATGGACCAGCTCGGCATGAGCTCAGCCCAGCTGCTCGCCGAGGCCCCGGGCGAGGACTTCGACCGTGATCTCGCCGCCCGTGAACTCAAGCAGGCCGAGAAGTCCCTGCGTTCGCTGGGCAAGGTCAACCCCCTGGCGCTGGAGGAGTACGCCGCCCTCGAGGAGCGCCACCGCTTCCTGGCCACCCAGCTCGATGACGTGGAGAAGGCCCGCGACGACCTCGACGGGGTGATCAAGGACGTCGACGACACCATCCTCACCCTGTTCACCGAGGCGTGGAACGACGTGGAGGACGAGTTCCCCCGCGTCTTCGACACGCTGTTCCCCGGCGGCGCCGGACGCCTGGTGCTCACCGACCCCGACGACATGCTCACCACCGGCATCGAGGTCGAGGCCCGCCCGCCCGGCAAGAAGGTCAAACGCCTCTCGCTGCTCTCCGGCGGGGAGAAGTCGCTGACCGCCCTGGCGCTGCTCGTCGCCATCTTCCGCGCCCGCCCCAGCCCCTTCTACGTCATGGACGAGGTCGAGGCCGCGCTGGACGACGTGAACCTGCGTCGGCTCATCGCCCTGTTCGAGGAACTGCGCGAAGACTCGCAGCTCATCGTGATCACCCACCAGAAGCCCACCATGGACGTGGCCAACGTGCTCTACGGGGTGACCATGCGCGGCGACGGCGTCACGCGGGTCATTTCCCAACGCATGGACCCCAAACCTGCCGAACCCTCCGGCTCCTCCTAGAATAGGTCGACGTGAGCAACACCCCGACTCCTGCAGACAGCCCCATCGCCGATCTCTCCGACAATCTCCTCGCCTGGGCGTCCAGCACGGAGATAGAACTCGCCCGACGTCTCGGCGAACTCAGCGGGGACCCCGCCGTGTTCGTCGACCTGGACATCACCGGTGACGAGCTTGAACGCCTCACCATCTTCTACGGGGAGTTCCTCTCCCGCCAGATCCGTGCCGGCGCGGGGGAGGACGCGCTGCTGCGCACCTGCCCCGCGCTGACCGCCTCCACCCTGATCTTCCGCGCCGCCAGGCTCAACGTGGTCGGCGAGCTGGAGTCGGAGTTCTGGACCGGCCTGGGGATCGAGCCGACTCCGGAGCGGGTCTCGCTGATCGACTACGCCGAGATCCTCACCCGCGCGGGCCTGGACCCGGTGGACGCCGCGGCCGCCGGCTCCGACGGGGACCTGGGGCGCCTGTTCGCCCACGTGGGCATCGCCACCGACTGGGTGCCCGAGCTCATCGAGCTCATCGACACCCGCCGGCTGGCCGGCGAGGCCCTGGCGACCCCGGCCGAGGAGGCCGCCGCCGTGGTCGCCGTGCTCGCCGAGGAGTCATTGCAGGCCGGCCCGTTGTGTGCCGCGCTGCCCGCGCTCGCCGAGCGGCTGATCGCCCCGGTGGTGCGTGTGGTGCAGCTCGCCGCCGAGCACCCCGACCACTGGGTCAACTCCGTGACGGAGGCCCGGTCTGAGGCCGGGCAGGACGCCGCGGTCGCGCCGCTGGTGCTCGAGGACGTCGTCGAGGAACTGCGTGAGCGTCCCTCCGGCACCACGGCCCGACGCCACCGCGTGGGCGTGGGTACCCGTGAGGACCGCCCGCGCCTGGCCATCGACCTGGCCCGGCAGCGCGTGGTGCTGCGTCTTCCCGAGCAGCCGCTGGAGGATCCCGGCGACTCCGACGATTCCGTCGACTCCGTCGACCCTGTCGACCCTGTCGACGAGGTGCGCTGGCACGTGGACGTCGACGGCCGGCCGGCCGGTTTCCGCACGCGTCGCTCCGACGCCCCGGGGCGTCCGGTCACCGAGACGCTGGACCTGCCGGTGCGCCGTCCGGTGCGTGAGATCGGCGTGCGCGACCTGACCCACGGCGAGTCCTGGGTGCTGCCCGTCGTCGACGACGCCGACCCGGTCATGGTCTTCACCCGCCGCGGCAAGGACCTCACCGACCGTGTCTCCCTGCACCACTCGCGTGTGCTCGTGGTCTGCCCCCAGGACTCCACCGCGGTGGACCCGGTGGCCGACCGCACCATCCCGGTGCTGGGCGAGTGGCAGGTCAAGGCGTGGGACGGCTGGGTCATCCGCGACCTTGACCTGTCCGAGGCCACCGCACTGCTCATCGACCGTCCGGGCGTGGCACGTCCGGCGATGGGCACGGTACGGTGCGTGGACGCCCGCCAGCGCGTGTGGTTCCGCGAGCCGGAGAACGTGCTGCCGGCGATCCGCACCGTCGGCGGACTGCCCGTGCACTCGTCGAGCCTGCAGGCCGTGTTCCCGGCCACCGTCTCCGGTGCGCCGGAGATCTGGTTCCTGTCGGTGAGCTCCTGGGCCGGCCCGGACGAGACCGGCGAGGAGGTCACCGAGGAGGAGCCGCTGGAGGTGCCCGCCGAGGGCGGCATGTTCGACGTCTTCGACCCCGAGGCCTACGAGACCCCGTGGGTCGGGGAGTACCTGGTGCGCCTGCGCGGCCCGCGCAACGAGTCCTTCCGTCACGAGTTCGCCATCGTCGAGGGCCTGGACATCGAGGCCCCCGCCAGCCCGCGGCTGGGCCTGGTCGCCGGGCTGACCCCGGTGACCGTCTCGCTGTTCCAGGGTGACAAGCAGCTGTTCATCCCGCGCACCGTGGACGTGAAGACCGAGGAGAAGTCCGTCCAGGTCATCGCCGAGACCGATGCCGGCGACGCCCTGCCGCTGGTCGTGGAGCCGCCGCGGCTGCTCTTCCAGCTGCCGCTGATCGGTGAGGACCCGATGTGGCGCACCGAGTCGCTCGTGGCCCCGGCCGTGGAGATCAACTCCGCCGCGCGCTTCCGGATCCGTCCGGGCATGCCGGTGGAGTCCCCTCGACTGGTCATCCGTGACCGTCACGGTGCCCCGGTGCGCACCCTGCGCCTGGGCACGGTGGACCAGGTGACCTGGTCGGTGTCGCTGTCGTCGGTGCGTGCCTCGCTGCCGCTGCTCACCGAGGGCTCCTGCGAGCTGGAGTTCGTCGCCGACGGACGCAGCCACAGTGTGCGCCTGGTGACGATGCGTCCCGCCGAGGACCGCACCCTGACCTACACCGCCCCGCAAGGCGACGGCACCCGCGGCAGCCTGAGCGTGTCGCCGAAGGTCGACTCCCCGGCGTGGGTGTGGTCGCTGACCGCACCCTGGATGTCCGCCCGCGTGCTGAGCTTCACCGACGGTGTCGCCGAACTGCCCGCCGAGCTGACCGACGCCGGTGCGCTGAGCGTGCAGTTCCACAACCGGGACCGCTTCAGCCCGCTGCACCCCGCGGCGTCCCCCGGCCCCGGCGCCCTGCGCGTCGACGTCCCCGGCCACGCCCGTCCGGACGACGGCGGCCCCTGGACGCAGCTCGCCGCCTACCTCGCCGGGGCGTCCGACGAACTGCCCGAGGACACCGACGTGCTCACCGTGCTGTGGGACGTGCTGGCCGGCTGGCTGACCGGGGAGGCCACCGCGGACGCCAGTGCCGCGATGCACGCCGCCCTGGCGCGCCACCCGCGCGAGGCCCTGCGCGCGATGTCGCGCTCGCTGGTGCCGTCCTCCGACCGTCCGGCGCAGTTCATCCTGTCCGGGCTGGTGCACGCCTCACTGCGTTCCACCTCCCCGGACCCGCGGCCCGGCGTGGCCTGGATCGCCGCGCTGGAGATCCTCGGCGAACTCGCCGCCACCGACGACGACGACACCATGGCCCGCCGCGAGATCGGACGCCGGCTCTCCGGCATCGGCGGCACACCGCTGTCGCAGACCGTGGAGACCGGACGCGACGCCACGCTGGAGACGTCCTGCATCGACGCCACCACCGTGCAGATCGCGCAGCTGTCCCCGGAGCAGCAGGAGGCCGTGCTGTCGACCTTCTTCGCCGGCTCGCAGGTCGTGCCCGGTGCGCTGTCGGAGGAGAACTCGCGGCTGATCGCCGTGTTCGAGACCTTCCGCCACCGTGAGGAACTCGGCCAGGTGCTCGCCGACCCGGGTCTGCTGCGCGTGGCGCTGGCGCTGCTGCGCCGGATCCGCCAGACGAACCGGCAGCTGTACACCTCCGCGCGCGTGCGCTTCGACAAGCTCGACAACGTGGACACCGACAACCCGGACAACCGGTGGGCGCTGACCCCGGTGATCAGCATGATCCTGGCGATCGCCGCGCGCATGCACGCCCACGGACGGTTGGGTTCGACCGGGCAGCTGTCCTCGGCGTACCCGGGCTGGGCGGAGATCGCGCGCATCGTGCCTGACCTCGTGACCGGTGACCTCGTCGCGGCCGACGCGATGGTGCTCGGCGTGTTCGGGCCTGACGAGGTGGAGGATGAGGTTGAGGCTTCGGCTGAGGATGGTGCTGCTGACGCCGCTGACGCCGCTGACGCCGCGATCGACTCCATCATCAGCGAGTAGCACCGGGGCCCGAGGCGTCCTGAGGGCTCAAGGTGCCGCACCTTGAGCCCTCAGGTCGTTGAGGAGGGGCCTCGGCGACCTGAGGGGTCAAGGTGTCGTCCTGAATTGGTGGACGGCGGCGGGGGAGAAGAGGGCACTGGGGAAGAAATCCACGCCCTGCGGCACACGGGGCGGCGGTCGTTTGGTTCACTGGTGACATGGACCCGATTATCTGGATAGTCATAGCCGCCGTCGCGGTCATTGTCATCGTCGCCCTGCTGATCGTCCTCGGCATCCGTCGGGGCAAGCAGAAGGAGATCTCCTTCGAGAAGAAGTCGGAGATCGAGGAGAAGAAGCCGACCTCCGGCAACTACCAGGCGCAGGGTGGATTCAACTTCAGCGCCGGTAGCGCCGCCGGGGTGGCGGAGAAGGAGCCTGAGGTTCTCCCGGGTCAGGAACTCGGCGGGGACAAGGAGCCGCCGACCGCCCCGACGCCGCCGGTCGCGCAGCCCGCACCCGAGCCCGCACCCGAGCCCGAGCCTGCACCCGAGCCGGAGCCGACACCCGAGCCTGCACCCGCGCCTGAGCCTGAGGCAACCCCTGAGCCGGAGCCGACCCCGGAACCTGAGCCGACGCCTGAGCCCGAAGCGGAGCCGGAGGTCGACGCTGAGCCTGCTGAGGAGCCGGAGGTCGAGCAGGAGCCCGTCCCCGAACCGGAGCCGACTCCCGCACCCGTCGTGGAGCCCACGCCGGAGCCTGAACCGGAACCCGAGCCGGAGCCGGAGCCCGAGCCCGAACTGGAACCCGAGCCTGAGCCGACTCCGGAGCCCGTGGAGGAGATCGCCCCGGTCGAGGGACGTATCGGTCGTCTGCGCGGCAACCTCTCCAAGTCGCAGAACGTCATCGGACGTGGTGTCCTCGGCATCCTGTCCGCCGGTGACCTCGACGAGGACGCCTGGGAGGAGATCGAGGACACGCTGATCATGGCGGACCTCGGCACCAAGACCACCCTCGCCGTGGTCGAGGATCTGCGGGGCCGGATCTCCAACCAGGGTGTCTCCAGCGAGGAGGAGGCCCGCGCCCTGCTGCGCTCCTGCCTCATTGACGCCTGCAAGCCCGGTCTCGACCGCTCGATCCACGCCATGCCCTACGAGGGCAAGCCCGCGGTGATCATGGTCGTCGGTGTCAACGGCACCGGCAAGACCACCACCACCGGCAAGCTCTCCCGCGTGCTCGTTGGCATGGGCCACTCCGTCCTGCTGGGCGCGGCGGACACCTTCCGTGCCGCCGCCGCCGACCAGCTGGAGACCTGGGGACGCCGCGTCGGGGCGAAGACCGTGCGCGGCAAGGAGGGTGCGGACCCGGCGTCCGTCGCCTTCGACGCCGTGGCCAAGGGTGTGGACGACGGCATCGACGTCGTCCTGGTCGACACCGCCGGACGTCTGCACACCTCCGTGGGCCTGATGGACCAGCTCGGCAAGGTCAAGCGGGTCGTCGAGAAGAAGGCCAAGGTCGACGAGGTCATCCTCGTGCTCGACGCCACCGTGGGCCAGAACGGACTGGTCCAGGCACGCATGTTCCGTGACGTCGTCGACATCTCCGGTGTCGCCCTGACCAAGCTGGACGGCACCGCCAAGGGAGGCATCGTCTTCCAGGTGCAGGAGGAGCTTGGCGTGCCGGTCAAGCTCGTCGGCCTGGGCGAGGGCGCCGACGACCTCGCCCCGTTCGAGGTCGAGGGCTTCGTGGACGCTCTGCTGGGCTAAACCCAGGCCTGGAACCGCACCACTGAAACACCGCCGTAATCTTGCGGCGGTGTTTTTCATGCACACGAAATCATCCGGCATGAACAGACGAAACATCGGGGCACTTAACTACTCAGGGTGAGACACCGGCGCTACTGGCCGGAGACAACCCCCACGCAACCCTGAGGAGTCCCCCGAAATGACACCCGAGGAAATGGCGGCAGCCACAGGCGACTCGGCCTGGATGCTGATGTCCGCCGCACTGGTGCTGCTGATGACGCCGGCACTGGCACTGTTCTACGGCGGAATGTCGCGTCAGAAGTCCGCCCTGAACATGATGATGATGTCCTTCGGCACGCTGGGGCTGATCGGCGTGATCTACGTGCTGTGGGGCTGGTCGATGTCCTACGGCACCGAGACCGTGGGGGGACTGTTCTCCAACCCCTTCGAGTTCTTCGGTCTGAAGGACTCGGTCACCGACGCGAACGGCAACTACATCGCCGGCGCCGAGGGGTACGCCAACGTGATCGACATCGGCTTCCAGCTGACCTTCGCGGTGATCACCGTGGCGATCATCTCCGGCTCGCTGGCCAACCGCGTGAAGTTCTCGACCTGGATGGTCTTCGCCGGGATCTGGGCCACGCTGGCCTACTTCCCGATGGCCCACATGGTCTGGGGCGGCGGACTGCTCTCCGACGGCGAGGACGGCCTGGCCGCGATGATGTTCGGCACCGTCACCGAGGACGGCGAAAACGTGGCCGCGATCGCCCCGATCGACTTCGCCGGCGGCACCGTGGTGCACATCAACGCCGGTGTGGCGGCCCTGGTGCTTGCCCTGATCATCGGGCGCTCGCGCACCTTCATGAAGGAGGGCTCGCGCCCCCACAACCTGCCGCTGGTCATGCTCGGCGCGGCCCTGTTGTGGTTCGGCTGGTTCGGGTTCAACGGCGGCTCCGCCTTCGGTGCCAACGGCGAGGCCGGCCTGGCGTGGCTCAACACCACCGCCGCCACCTGTGCGGCGATGCTCGGCTGGCTGCTCGTGGAGCGTCTGCGCGACGGCCACACCACCTCGCTGGGTGCCGCGTCCGGTGTCGTCGCCGGCCTGGTGTCGGTCACCCCGGCCGCCGGTGACCTGACCCCGGTCACCGCCATCATCCTCGGCGCGATCGGCGGCGCCCTGGCCGCCGTCGGCGTGGGCCTGAAGTTCCGCTTCAAGTTCGACGACTCCCTGGACGTCGTCGGCGTCCACCTGGTCGCCGGTATCTGGGGCACGATGGGCATCGGCCTGCTGGCCACCGACCGTGGCCTGCTCACCGGTGGTGGCGCGGACGGCTTCAAGCTGTTCATCGTCCAGATCGTCATCGCCCTGGTCGCCGTGGTCTTCTGCACCGTCGTCACCGCCGTCATCGGCCTGGCGCTGAAGTACACCATGGGCTGGAGGATCTCCGGCGACGACGAGTCCGCCGGCATCGACACCACCCAGCACGCCGAGTCCGCCTACTCCTACTCCGACGAGGAGGACTTCGAGGAGGTCGACGACTTCGACTCCGCCCAGGGCGACGCCCACCGGGCCAACGACCTCGCCGACGAGGCGCACCAGAAGAGTTAGGACGCACCGGACGCACCGGACGCCCCACGGCCCGCCGGCCGCGGGGCGTCCTGCGCACCCGGTGCGTCCTGCGTCGTTTTCGGGGGTGAGTAGGAAGGTCCGCACACACCGGGTACGGTGGTGGGGTCAGAAGCCATTGCGTAAGGGAGTAGTTCCACAGTGTTTGAGTCCTTGTCCGATCGCCTGTCCGGCGCCCTCAAGGGCCTGCGCGGAAAAGGCAGGCTGACCGAGGCGGACATCAACGCCACCGCGCGTGAGATCCGCCTGGCGTTGCTGGAGGCCGACGTCTCCCTCCCCGTCGTGCGCGCCTTCATCAAGCGGGTCAAGGAGCGCGCCAACGGCGTGGTCGTCTCCGAGGCGCTCAACCCTGCGCAGCAGGTCATCAAGATCGTCAACGAGGAACTGCAGAACATCCTCGGCGGGGAGACCCGGCGCCTGAACCTGGCCAAGAACCCGCCCACGGTGATCATGCTCGCCGGCCTGCAGGGTGCCGGTAAGACCACCCTGGCCGGAAAACTCGCCAAGCACCTGGCCAAGCAGGGCCACACGCCCATGCTCGTGGCCTGTGACCTGCAGCGTCCCGGTGCGGTGCAACAGCTGCAGATCGTCGGCGAGCGCGCCGAGGTCCCCACCTTCGCACCGGACCCCGGCACCTCCCTGGACTCCCTGGACCACGAGATGGGCACCAGCCACGGTGACCCCGTCGCCGTGGCCCAGGCCGGTATCGAGGAGGCCGGGCGCACCAAGCACGACGTGGTCATCATCGATACCGCCGGCCGTCTCGGCATCGACGAGACCCTGATGACCCAGGCGCGCAACATCCGCGACGCGGTCAACCCCGACGAGGTCCTGTTCGTCATCGACTCGATGATCGGCCAGGACGCCGTCACCACCGCCGAGGCCTTCCGCGACGGCGTGGATTTTACCGGCGTGGTACTCACCAAGCTCGACGGCGACGCCCGTGGTGGTGCCGCACTGTCGATCCGTGAGGTCACCGGCAAGCCGATCATGTACGCCTCCACCGGTGAGAAGCTCGAGGACTTCGACGTCTTCCACCCGGACCGCATGGCCAACCGCATTCTGGGCATGGGCGACGTGCTCAGCCTCATCGAGCAGGCCGAGCAGGTCATGGACCAGCGCAAGGCGGAGGACTCCGCCGCCCGCATGGCTTCCGGGGAGCTCACGCTCGAGGACTTCCTCGACCAGATGCTGATGATCCGCAGGATGGGTCCGCTGGGCAACGTGCTCAAGATGCTGCCCGGCGGCAAGCAGATGAACGACATGGCCGACATGGTCGACGAGAAGCAGCTCGACCGGATCCAGGCCATCATCCGCGGCATGACCCCGGCCGAGCGCGAGAACCCGAACATCCTCAACGCCTCGCGCCGTAAGCGCATCGCCGCCGGTTCCGGTGTCACCGTCGCCGACATCAACCAGCTCGTCAGCCGCTTCCACGAGGCGAAGAAGATGATGGGCAAGATGGCCGGCCAGTTCGGCATGGGCGGTGGCGGCATGGGCCGCTCGGCGACGAAGAAGAAGCCCAAGGGACGAAAGGGCAAGAACGGCAAGCGCAAGCCCGCGAAGAAGGGCCCGTCGCAGCCGCAGATGCCGCAGGGGATGCCCGGGATGCCGGGCATGGGTGGCATGCCGGGGATGCCCGGTGGCGGCGGCATGCCGTCGATGGCCGACCTGAAGAAGATGCAGCAGCAGATGCCGGAGGGCTTCGAGAACATCGACATGGACAACCTCGACTTCGGCAAGGGGCGCTAGGCGCCTCCTTCCGTAAGGCGCGCGCCGGCTGGCCGGGCCGGGCCGGCAGGGGCGTCCTGCGGATTTGTCCGGCTGATCTACCGCACTGTAGTGTCGAGCAGTCTGCGTAACACCGATCACGACCCCGGTCGTCCGGTGGTCACGCGCAGGATAAATCCAAGGGTTGAACCGGCCCGTGACCCCAGAGGTCCCCACCGTCGTGGGAGGCGTGGGGGAGCGGGTGACCGTACTGCCCGGTGACCGTCAACAGGAAAGAGGACCACCATGTCCGTCAAGATCAAGCTCCAGCGCCTCGGCAAGATCCGTACCCCGCACTACCGCGTGGTCATCGCCGACGCCCGCACCCCCCGCTCCGGCAAGGTCATCGAGAACATCGGCATCTACGAGCCGAAGGCCGAGCCGTCCGTCATCAAGATCGACTCCGAGCGTGCCCGCCACTGGCTGTCCGTCGGCGCCCAGCCGACCGAGCCGGTCCTCGCACTGCTGAAGGTCACCGGTGACTGGCAGGCCCACAAGGGTCTCCCGGGCTCCGAGGGCACCCTGAAGCCCCAGCCGGAGAAGACCTCCAAGCTGGACCTCTTCAACGCCGCTCTCGCCGAGGCTGCCGACGCACCCACCGCCGAGGCCATCACCGAGAAGAAGCGCAAGGCCAAGGAAGAGGCCGAGGCCAAGGCTGCCGCCGAGGCTGAGGCTGCAGACAAGGCCGCTGAGAAGGAAGCCGAGAAGGCTGACGACGCCGAGGCCGCCGAGTCCGAGTAGGACTCCCGTCTCCCCGCCGGGCCTCGTAGAGGCCCTCGGCGGGCCAGTCGGACGCCGCCTCCACCGTGCACACGGTGGAGGCGGCGTTTTTTCGTGTCCGGGCGCGGTCCGGGCACCGTTGGTGCGACCTCCGGTCTGTGCGATGGTGCTGCCGGCATCAGCGACAGGGGTGGGTCACGGGGGTGGTCAGGGCGCCCGGGGAGCGTCCGCAGCAGGTTTCTCCAATGTTTCGCCACCATTTCCTGCGCTGGCCGTGGACGAAACAAACCAGGTCAGAATGTGTGTCATGGGTCACTTGTGTGGCGAGGTTGTTAAATCGACTGTGTCCGGCAGGTAAAATATCCCAGGTAAAGAAGATTTCACCGAAGGGAGCACGATGGACGTCGATGCCACAGTCAAGACCTATTACGAGCAGATCCTCCAGCGCAACGCAGGTGAGCCGGAGTTCCACCAGGCGGTCTCCGAGGTTCTCGACAGCCTGACCCACGTTCTGCGTAAGGACCCCCACTACGCGGACATGGGCCTGATCCAGCGGCTGACCGAGCCGGAGCGCCAGATCATCTTCCGGGTCCCGTGGGTCGACGACCAGGGCAACGTCCACGTCAACCGTGGCTTCCGCGTGCAGTTCAACTCCGTGCTCGGGCCGTACAAGGGTGGGCTGCGTTTCCACCCGTCGGTGAACCTGGGCATCATCAAGTTCCTCGGCTTCGAGCAGATCTTCAAGAACTCGCTGACCGGCCTGCCCATCGGCGGCGGCAAGGGCGGCTCCGACTTCGATCCCAAGGGTCGCAGCGACCTGGAGATCATGCGGTTCTGCCAGTCGTTCATGACCGAGCTCGGCCGCCACATCGGCGACAAGATCGACGTGCCCGCCGGCGACATCGGAGTCGGTGGCCGCGAGATCGGCTACCTCTTCGGCCAGTACCGTCGTATGGCCGGCCGCCACGAGTCCGGCACCCTGACCGGCAAGGGCCTGCAGTGGGGTGGTTCGCTGGTGCGTACCGAGGCCACCGGCTACGGCGCGGTGTACTTCACCCAGGAGATGATGGCCGCCCGCGGCGAGCGTCTCCACAACGCCCAGGTCATCGTGTCCGGCTCGGGCAACGTGGCGATCTACGCCATCGAGAAGGCACAGGAGCTCGGCGCCAACGTGGTCGCCTTCTCCGACTCCTCGGGCTACGTCTCCACCCCGGACGGCGTGGACGTCGAGCTGCTCAAGGACATCAAGGAGGTCCGTCGCCTGCGCGTGGCCGACTACGCCAAGGAGGCCAAGGGCGCGTCCTTCCACAAGGGCGGCAACGTCTGGGAGGTCGAGGCGGACGTGGCGCTGCCGTGCGCCACGCAGAACGAGCTGGACGGCGCCTCCGCCGAGCTGCTCGCCGACAACGGCGTGAAGTACGTCGCCGAGGGTGCGAACATGCCCTGCACCCACGATGCGGTGCAGGTCTTCTCCAAGCGCAAGATCGACTTCGCCCCGGGCAAGGCCGCCAACGCCGGCGGTGTGGCGACGTCCGCCCTGGAGATGCAGCAGAACGCCTCGCGTGACTCCTGGTCCTTCGACTACACGGACAAGCGTCTGCGCGACATCATGGGCAACATCTTCCGCACCACGGCGAAGACCGCCGAGGAGTACGGCACGGAGGGTGACTACGTGGTGGGCGCGAACATCGCCGGCTTCCGCAAGGTCGCCGACGCGATGGCCGCACAGGGGATCATCTAGTCGATGATCTGGCCGGCACCCGCCGGCACCCGTTAGGCGGGGCAGGTACGGTATCCTGACCTCCATGTCAGGCACTGAACAGCTCCAGATCGGACGGGTCATCAAGCCGCACGGCGTGCGCGGGGAACTCGTGGTCGACGCGACCACGGACGACCCGGGGGGACGCTTCGCCGTCGGCGCCGTCCTCACCGGACGCAACCGCGGGGTGGAGCGCACGCTCACCGTCACCGCGGCGCGTCCGCACCAGGGGCGGCTCCTGGTCACCGTCGCCGAGGTCGCCGACCGCACCGAGGCCGAGACCCTGCGCGGTCTGCGCTTCTTCGGCGATCCGGTGCTCGACGAGGGGGACGACGGCTACTACGACCACCAGCTCGTGGGCCTGCGCGTGCTCGACTGCGGCCAGGTCGACGAGGACACCGCCAACGCCCGCGCCTACGACGGCGTGGAGCCCGAGCCCGTCGACATCGGCGAGGTCAGCGGTGTCGTCCACGGGCCCGCCGGCACACTGCTGGAGGTCGACGTCGACGCCGAGTCGTCCCTGTCGACCGCGGGGTCGACGATCCTGGTGCCCTTCCGGCACGCCATCGTGCCGATCGTGGACCTGGACAACGGGGCGCTGGTGCTGACCCCGCCGGAGGGCCTGCTGGAGCTCGGGTAGGATCAACCCCCATGCGCCTGGACGTCGTCACCATCTTCCCGGAGTACCTCGACCCGCTGCGGCATGCCTTGCTGGGGCGGGCGATCGAGCGTGGGATCCTCGAGGTCGGCGTCCACGACCTGCGCGCCTGGACCCACGACGTGCACAAGGCCGTCGACGACACCCCCTACGGCGGCGGCCCCGGCATGGTCATGAAACCCACGGTGTGGGGCCCGGCGTTGGACGACGTCGCCGCCCTCACCGGCCCCGCCGCCGTCGGTGAGAGCCTGCGCAGCGCGCAGGCCCACGTACCCGGAACGGCGCCGGACGCCGCGGCGTCCGACGACCCCGAAAGCGAGACGGACGCTGCGACGGACGCTGGGGCGTCCGATGACCGTCCCGTGCTGGTGGTGCCCACCCCGGCGGGTGCGCCGTTCACCCAGCAGACCGCCGAGCGCTGGGCGTCCGAGGACCGGCTGGTCTTCGCCTGCGGACGCTACGAGGGCATCGACCAGCGCGTCTTCGACGACGCGGCCAACCGCTACCGCGTCGAGGAGGTGTCCCTCGGCGACTACGTGCTCATCGGCGGCGAGGTCGCCGTGCTGGTGATGGCCGAGGCCGTGGTGCGCCTGATCCCCGGGGTGCTGGGCAACCGGCGCAGTCATGAGGAGGACTCCTTCCAGGACGGCCTGCTGGAGGGGCCGAGCTACACCAAACCGCGGGTGTGGCGGGACCTGGAGGTGCCGGACGTGCTGCTGTCCGGCGACCACGCGAAGGTGGACCGGTGGCGCCGCGACCAGGCGTTGAGCAGGACCGCGGCGGTGCGTCCCGAACTGATCGACGCGCTGGGGCAGGACGGCGGCCTGGACGCCCGCGACCGCAGCGTGTTGGGGGAGTAGTTCTCCCCAGGGGTGGGGTTGTCCACAGCGTCCTGGGCGGATGCGCGGTGGGCGCCGGGCGGGGACGGCGGCGGGGGTTAGTGTTCGCGGCGAGGGCCGGACAACTGCCGGCCATGTGCGAGGGGGAGGAACACCATGCCAGTCACCGAACCGGTGAACAGTCCGTCGGTCGAGGAACTCACCGTCTACCCGTTCAACCGGATGGAACTCCGGATGGCACAGAGCGGGATGCGGGGACGCTCGGCGGCCGAGCGCGCGGCGATCTCGGAGATGGTGCGCACCCGCGGCGCCGCCTACGCCGCGCGGTTCCGGCACGCCACCGAACTGTCGTGGCGGATGCCGGAGATGTACTGGGCGGCGATGGAGGACGGGCGGATGACGCTGGACCACATGGACGCCGTGTGGCGTCGACTCGACCGGCACGCCGGGCTGCGTGCCCACATCGAGGAGCAGGAGGCCGAGCTGCAACGCGAACGTGACCTGCGCGGATGCGAGGATGACGGGGAAGATGCCGACGGTGGGAATCCAGGTGAGGAGGGGTACGGGGACCCGGTTCCGCCGGTAACGGAGGACAACCCGTGGCGTCGGCGTTATCCGGAGGTCGAGTCGGCCTACTGCCCGTCGGCGGACCGGGCGGTGGAGGTCTCGGTCGCCGACTGGCTCATCGCCAGCCCGCACCGGCTGATCACCTCCTCGGGTTCGGGGTCGTTGATCCCGCGCTCCACGGTGACCATCCACCGGCTGCGGGAGGTCGTCGACGGTGCCGTGGACGACGACCTCAAGGAGCGCGAACTCTATGAGCAGCACCGCGGCCAGCCGCCGCGGGTGGCGACCCAGGAGTTCCCCGCGTTCTGATTGGGGGTGGTTAGGATGGCGGACATGACAGCACACGGCACGTGGACCGACATGAACGTCCTGCTGCGCCCTGAACTGGGGTCTGAGGTCGGCGAGGCGGTGCGCAGCGTCCTCGCCCGGCGTGGCGCGGGCCAGGTGGAGGTGGAGTTGACCGGTATCGAGTCCGCCTGCGAGCCGGACAACATGCTGCTCGCCGAGTACCAGCAACGCTTCGACAGTCCCGCGATCAGCGAGCAGGTTCACCGCCTCACCGTGTCGGCGAACTGGCAGGGGGAGGCTCCGGGGACCGCTGACGTCACCGCCTCGGTGGCCGGTTGTCTGCCGCCGGCACCGGACGGGACGCCCGGACTCTGGTTCGGGCAGACGTCCACGCTACGATCGTCCGAATGAGCGTCCGAAACAACGCAGGAACACACACCTCCACGATCACCGCGACCCTCGCCCGGGAACTCGGGGTCGACGAGTCCCAGGTGGTCGCCACCGTCGGTCTGCTGGACGAGGGCAACACCATCCCGTTCATCGCCCGCTACCGCAAGGAGGTGACCGGCGGGCTGGACGACACCCAGCTGCGCGACCTGGAGTCCCGGCTGCGCTACCTGCGTGAACTCGAGGAGCGCAAGCAGACCGTGCTCGCCGCCATCGACGAACAGGGCAAGCTGACCGACGAGTTGCGCGACCTGATCGTCGGCTGCGAGACCAAGGCCCGCCTGGAGGACCTGTACCTCCCGTTCAAGTCCACCCGCCGTACCAAGGCCACGATCGCACGCGAGGCCGGCCTCGAGCCGCTCGTCGACTCCCTGCTCGGCGACTGCACCACCGACCCCTCCGAGCTGGCCGCCGGTTTCGTCACCGAGGGCTTCACCGACGCCAAGGCCGTGCTCGCCGGTGCGCGTGCCATCGTGCTCGAGGAGATCTCCACCGACGCCGACCTGGTCGGTGAGGTCCGTGAACGCTACTTCAGCACCGGGACGATGACCGCCGGGGTCGCCGCGGGCAAGGAGAACTCCACCGAGGCGCAGAAGTACCGCGACTACTTCGAGTTCTCCGAGTCCTTCACCAGTCTGCCCAGCCACCGCATCCTGGCACTGCTGCGCGGGGAGTCCGAGGGCGTGCTGCAGCTCAACCTCGACGCCGGCGACGACGAGGTCTACCAGGGCATGATCGCCCTGGCCCGTGGCCTGGAGCCCCGTGGCGACGCCGCGGACGGCTTCCGCGCCGAGTGCGCCCGCTTCGGGTGGCGCACCAAGCTGCAGGTCTCGTCCGGCGTGGACGTGCGCATGCGCCTCAAGGAGCGCGCCGACGAGGCTGCCGTGGACGTGTTCTCCCGCAACCTGCGCGACCTGCTTCTGGCCGCCCCCGCCGGTCAGCGCGCCACCATCGGCCTGGACCCCGGCTACGCCCACGGCGTGAAGTGCGCGGTCATCGACCAGACCGGCAAGGTGCTCGACACCGCGGTGGTCTACCCGCACAAGCCGCAGAACCGGTGGGACGCCGCGGCGTCCTCCCTGGCCACGCTGTGCGCCAAGCACAACGTGGAGCTCATGGCGGTGGGCAACGGCACCGCCTCGCGCGAGACCGAGAAGCTCGCCCGCGAGATCTCGGCCACCGTGGCGGACGCCACCGGGGCGCGTCCGACGCCGGTGATGGTCAGCGAGTCCGGTGCTTCGGTCTACTCCGCCTCCGAGCTCGCCGCCGAGGAGTTCCCCGACATGGACGTCGCGCTGCGCGGCGCGGTCTCGATCGCGCGTCGCCTGCAGGACCCGCTGGCGGAGCTCGTGAAGATCGACCCGAAGTCGATCGGGGTGGGGCAGTACCAGCACGACGTGAACCAGGCGCTGCTGGCGTCCGGCCTGGACTCCGTGGTGGAGGACGCGGTGAACTCGGTGGGCGTGGACGTCAACACCGCCTCCGTGCCGCTGCTGCGCCGCGTGGCCGGGGTCAACGCCACCATCGCCGACAACATCGTGCGCCACCGCGAGGACAACGGTGCCTTCGCCACCCGCCGACAGCTCAAGGACGTCTCACGGCTCGGGCCGAAGGCCTTCGAGCAGTGCGCCGGATTCCTGCGGATTCACGGCGCCACCGACCCGCTGGACGCCTCGGCGGTGCACCCCGAGGCCTACCCGCTGGTGCGATGCAT
This sequence comes from Corynebacterium sp. AOP40-4SA-5, assembly GCF_052377355.1. Taxonomy (NCBI): domain Bacteria; kingdom Bacillati; phylum Actinomycetota; class Actinomycetes; order Mycobacteriales; family Corynebacteriaceae; genus Corynebacterium; species Corynebacterium sp. AOP40-4SA-5. The sequence goes on along the minus strand of NZ_JBQSWS010000022.1, from coordinate 29,655 downwards.
CACCGAGGCCACCGGCGTGGCCGTCACCGACCTGGTCGGCAACACCGCGGTGCTCGGCAAATTCAACCCGCGCGACTTCGCCGACGACACCTTCGGCGTGCCCACGGTCACCGACGTGATCGCCGAGCTCGACAAGCCGGGACGCGACCCGCGCCCGGAGTTCCGCACCGCCTCGCTGGCCGAGGGCATCGAGAAGCTCTCCGACCTGAGCCCCGGCATGGTGCTGGAGGGCACGGTGACCAACGTCGCCGCCTTCGGTGCCTTCGTCGACCTGGGCGTGCACCAGGACGGGCTGGTGCACGTGTCGGCGATGTCGGACAAGTTCGTCTCCGACCCGCACGACGTGGTCAGCTCCGGGCAGGTCGTGAAGGTCAAGGTCATGGAGGTCGACGTCGACCGCCAGCGCATCGGCCTGAGCCTGCGCCTGCAGGACGAGCCGGGTGAGCCGGCCCGACGCGGTGGAGGCAACGGCGGCAACGGCGGTGGACGCGGTGACGGTGGTCGTGGTGACCGTGGCGGGCGCGGCAACGGCGGTGGCCGCGGCAACGGCGGCGGGAAGAAGCCCGGACAGGCGCACAAGGGCGGCCGGGACAACGGCGGCAACGGTGGCCGTGGCGGCAAGGGAGGCGGCAACCAGAAGTCGTCCAACGCCTCGGGCTCCATGGCCGACGCACTCAAGCGGGCCGGGTTTGGCCGCTAGGGCCTGACGCTGGCATAATGGCCGGGTTGCGTGAATCCGCCCCGTGATGCGGGGTGCTCGCGCGTCAAAATTCAATGGTGTGGGCACGAACGCGTACCGCCTCCCGGGGCAGGTCGTGGGTCCTCTGTCCGATCGAAGACAAAGCAAGGAAACAACATGCACTATCTCGACAAGGTCGACGCCGCACAGCTGCGTAGCGACATCCCCGACTTCCGTCCCGGCGACACCGTCGACGTCCACGTCAAGGTCATCGAGGGCGCCAAGAGCCGTGTCCAGGTGTTCCGTGGCGTGGTCATCCGTCGCCAGAACTCCGGCATCCGCGAGACCTTCACGGTCCGCAAGGTTTCCTTCGGCGTCGGCGTGGAGCGTACCTTCCCGGTCCACTCCCCGAACATCGATCACCTCGACATCCTGACCCGCGGTAAGGTTCGTCGTGCGAAGCTGTACTACCTCCGTGACCTGCGCGGCAAGGCCGCCAAGATCAAGGAGAAGCGCTGAGCTTCTAGGCCCTGACCGGCCTGTGACTGGCCCCGGCCTGCACCTCCCCGTCTGCGGGGGAGTGCGGGGCGGGGCTTTTCCCATGTCATGGCCCGGTGCTCGGCGGTGGGTCGGGGGCCGGCCCGGGCGGGACGAGGGGAGGCGGGTACCAAGTTGGACCTGGAAGCGTTGAGTTGGCCCACTCAACACCCCCAGGTCCAACTTGGTACCCCGCCGTGGGTGAAGCCCGCGGGGAGAGGGGCGAAAATCGAGCGTGGGATGTTTGAACCGGCCGATTCAAACATCCCACGCTCGATCTTCGCCCCTCGTTGGTACTCAAGAGCCTCGGGCTCAGAGGTACTGCTCGCATCCCGTGCCGACGAGTTGACCGGAGCGGCAACCTTCCGCCACCTCCGCCTGCATGGTGCCGGGTGCCGGTTCGCCCGGCGGGTAACCGCACTCCGCGTATGAACAGGTGCCACCCTGCCATGCCGGGATGGTGGACGGGTCCGGATCCTCACTCTCCTCCATGAGCCGGTAGAACTCCTCAGGGTCGATGACGCCGTTGGAGGGATTGCAGTCGGCGAAGTCCCATACGTAGGCGTCGGTCCCGGGGCAGCGGGTGCCTTGCCCGGGAGGAGCCCAGATCCCCTGAGGTTGCGTGAACTCCTCTGCCTCGGCGACGGGTGTCTCCGCCTGTGGTTCTACGAGGGCGGGGACTTCTGGGGTCGCCGGCGTGCTGGTGTCCTGCGAGGTGCTGGTGGCACTCGTCGATGAGGACGAGGTGGACGTGGCAGAGGTGAAGGCGGCCGAGGCGGTGGCTGACGTTGAGTCGGCGGGAGACGCCTGATTCCCGTCCCCACAGCCAGCAAGGGCGAGGGGCCCGAGCATCAGTACCCCGAGAAGGCTCTGCCTGGTCCGCGTCCGCATCAGCGTGCTCCGCATCGTCGTAGCTGGGTGCCGATGCGGGACAGGATGATTCCGGTAAAACCGCCGGTAGCGAAGATGGCTGCGACGATTCCGATGGCCAGGTCTTGGGACGTTCGCGCATCGGCGACCGCAATCACCGCGATGAGGCCAGCGACCACGAATATGATGGCGGAGACAACGCCCCACAACTGGAAGGCGTCGAAGGGCGCCCTGTAGCTGGGAGGGGCGGTGGCCGCCGACTTGTTCTGCAGAACGGCCTTCTGCGGCAGAGACGGGCGATTCGTGGGGTTCCAGGGTTGGTCAGGCACTCTGTCGTCTCCTTCCGGTCAGCTGGCGATCAGCGATCGGACCCGGGCACGGAGGTGATCTGCATGCTCGTAGATTCCGTCGATGGAGTTCAGGTCGTGCGGGGTCTCTGCCTTGTTCTCGTCGAACAGGACGATCCGGGGGACCTTCCTGTCAAAGAGGAGGCGGGCGATGGGCTTACAGGTTGTTGTCCTGGAAGAGGATCGCGCAGTAGGACTTGGCGTCGCGCATGGTGATGTCGGTGGCCGAGACATCGGAGCAGCAGATGGCGCGGATGATGCTGTGGGCGTGGCGTTCTTCTTCGGTGGTGACGATGCCGTCCTCCGAGACGGGTTCAGGTTCCGGCTGGTCTTCCGGTCCTTCCACGGGCACGGCGACCGCTGAACGGGGATCCTCGAAGTCCTGGGCGGATCGTAGCCGTCGGTTGGTTTCATCGCGAAGGTACTGGCCCGCGGCCGTCGCCGCGAGACGGGTGAAGAGATCCAGGTTCGCTGCGGTCATGCGGCGCGAGGTGACTCGGGCGGCGAGAATCTTCACCCAGTCCGTCGACGGTTCCCTGAGTTCTGCGGCGATGGTCTTGCGCAGTTCGGAGACGTACTTGAGTTCCTCGGCGCTTGCGGCGATCGTCTCAGAGTCGAACTGGGTCTTGGTGCACATCTCGAGGTGGGGGAAGATTCTCGCGTCGACCGACGAGAGGTCGAGGGTCATGAACGGTTTCTCGTCCATGCGGTTCACCGCGTCGAGCTGGGCGTAGAACTGGTAGACCTCACCGTTGGTGAGGATGGCGAACTCGGTGTCGGTGACGTTGAAGTACCGGACGAGCTGTGTGGCATGGCTGAGGTCGAGTGGCTCACCGATCTTCTTGCATTCGATGAGGAACCGGAAGTCGTCGCCTGACTTGATCGCGAAGTCGACCTTCTCGCCCTTCTTCTTGCCGATGTCGGCGGTGTACTCCGGGATGACCTCGCGGGGGTCGGTGACGTCGTATCCGAGGACATTGCTGATGAAGGGGATGATGAACGCGGTCTTCGTCGCCTCTTCGGTCTCGATGATGGGCTTGAGCTCGCGGACCTTTGTCGCGAGTGCGCTGATCGCCTGGTCGATGGCCATGGTTGACTCTCTTCTTCGTGAGTGGATGCGTGGGGTGGTGGAGAGTCCCTCCCTGAGCGTGGAGACTTGAGAAGATAGTACACAGATAAAAAGAAGATTGAGCGAGTATTGGACTGAGTTCCCCTCCGCGCTCACCCCCGGGGTAATGCAGGTCACTATACGAAGAGCAACGTCTAAAAATCACACGCCCATGTCTTGCCCGCGCACGGACCGGATGGATACGATTCCATTAACGCGTTGGAATCGAATCCACACACCGGTGGACAACGAGGACAGCGGGACCATCCGAACCGCATCGCACAAAGGATTTCTGCGACATGTCAACCACGACAGCAGCAGCAACACAGGAACACCCACGGGTCGACGCCCCGCCGGCGTCCCACTGGAAGTCGATCCTCATCGGCTTCGGGATCCCGATCCTGATCACGGCCATCTTCTGGTTCAGCCCCCACCCGGCTGAGCTCACCGACGAGGCCTGGCGCATGTTCGGCCTCTTCGTCGCCACGATCGTCTGCATCATCATGGCGCCGATGCCGATGGGTGCCGTCACCCTCATCGGCATGGTCGCCGCCGTCCTGCTCGGATTGGTGCCCCTGGCGCCGAACAGCGACGACCCGTCCGCGCCCTTCGCCCTGGTGGGCTTCAGCAACGCCACGATCTGGCTGATCGTCATGGCGTTCCTGCTGTCGCGCGGGTTCATCAAGACCGGGTTCGGACGTCGTATCGCCCTGTTCTTCGTCTCGAAGTTCGGCGGGCGCATGCTCGGTGTCGGCTACGGCCTCAGCCTCGCCGACCTGGTGATGTCCCCGGCCATCCCGTCTGCCACGGCCCGTGGCGGCGGAATCATGGCCCCGATCATGACCTCGGTGGCCAAGACCTACGACTCCGAGCCCGGCCCCACGGCCCGGCGTGCAGGTTCCTTCCTGTCCCTGGTCTCCTCGAACGCGAACTCGATCACCTGCGCCATGTTCCTCACGGCCATGGCCGGTAACCCCCTGATCGCCTCGCTCGCGGCACAGCAGGGCGTGGAGATCTCCTGGGCGACCTGGGCGCTTGGCGCGATCGTCCCGGGCATCACGGCCCTGATCGTGATCCCGCTGGTGATCTACGTGGTCTACCCGCCGGAGCTGAAGAAGACCCCGAAGGTCAAGGAGATGGCGCGCAACGAGCTCGACGCCCTCGGCCCGATGTCCTACGGCGAGAAGGTGCTGGCCGGTACGTTCCTCGTCCTGCTGCTGCTGTGGACGGTCGGCGACCTGGTGCTCGGCATCTCCGCTACGACCACTGCCTTCCTCGGCGTGATCATCCTCATGATCTTCCAGGTTCTGACCTGGGAGGACATCATCCGCGAGAAGGCCGCGTGGGACACGATGACCTGGTTCGCCGTGCTCTACATGATGGCGACGACCCTGTCGGCCTACGGCTTCATCGACTGGATCTCCGACCTCATCGCCGGTTCCCTCGGCTCGATGGGCTGGCTGCCGGCCCTGGTCCTGCTCATCGTGATCTACTTCTTCGCCCACTACTTCTTCGCCTCGGCGACGGCGCACATCTCCGCGATGTACATCGCCTTCCTGGGGGCGGCGCTGTCCCTCGGCGCCCCGCCGCTGCTGGCCGCGCTGATCCTGGGCTACTGCTCGAACCTGTTCCAGTCGCTGACGCACTACGCGGGCGGAGCCTCCCCGACGTTCTTCGGCACGAAGTACAACACGGTCGCCCAGTGGTGGCGTGTCGGCCTGATCGCCGGTGTGGTCTCCCTGGCCATCTGGATCGTGGTCGGTGGCGCCTGGATGAACCTCGTCGGGATCTGGTGATCTGTCATGACGTCGCAGACACCACGTCCGTCCCTGAAGGCCGTCGCCGAGCGCGCCGGCGTGGGTTACGGCACCGCCTCGCGCAGCCTGTCGGATGAGGGGTCGGTCGCCCCGGAGACCCGCCAGCGGGTGCAGGCCGCCGCAGAAGAGCTGGGCTACGTGCCCAACATGCTGGGGCGCGCGTTGCGCCGCCAGCGCACCACCTTCGTCGGCCTCGTTCTTCCTGACCTGGGCAACGAGTACTACACCGAGGCACTGGACACCATCCACGACGCCCTTGCGGACGCCGGCTACCAGATGATCACCGTCGCCGACGCCACCGCCGCCGGGCAGGACGCCCTGGTGACGTCCCTGGAACAGCAGCAGGTCGCGGGCATCATCCAGGTTCCCGTGGTCGGTGCGTCCGCCACGACGGACCTGCCGTTGGTGCAGTTCAACCGGTCCGGGCTGGGCGAGGGGGTGCCGTGCGTGCTCTGTGACGACGAGGACGGTTTCCGGCGCCTCGCCGAGCTCGTCGTGGCCCGCGGCTACCGCGACATCGCGGTGCTGTTCGGCGACCCGGCGATGTCGACGACACGGGCACGCGCCGCCGGGGTACTGCAGGCGGTGGACGGCACGGACGCGCGCGTGCGCTACTTCTCCGGTGCCTACACCGCCGAGTCGGGACGTCTCATGATGCAGGACCTCCTCGACCGGGCGGACGGCAACCCGCCGCCGGACGCGATGATCGTGGCGTCCCCCCGGCTGATGGCCGGCGTCGCCCAGGTGCTGGGGGAGCGCGGGCTCAGCATCCCCGGCGACGTCGCCGTCGCTGCCTTCGACGACCCGGAGTGGTACCGGCTGCTCGGTGCCGGGATCACCACCTTCGATGCGCCGCAGCGTGAGATGGGACGCATCGCGGTGTCGATGCTCCTGGAGATGATCGAGTCGGGCGAGATGCCGGCCGACCCGGTGCAGGTGGTCACCGGCACGGTGGTCGAGCGGGGCTCGCTGTAGCTCAGGGCCCCGGTATCTCGTCTAGAGGGTGGTGGTCCACTCCGCCTCGGCGGAGTTCATGAAGGACATGGCCTCCTCGAAGTTCAGGCGGTAGTCGCCGGGCTCGCCGGTCCCGTCGAAGCAGACGACGCCGGCGTAGCTGCCGCCGGGGCCGACCTCGACCGAGTCGTAGTCCGCCTCGGTGGAGAAGGTCTGGCTCTGGGTCACACCGTTGGGGTCGGTCAGCTTCCAGTCCATCGCCCCGTTCAGGCTCACCGAGTCATCGCCGGTGACCTGGAAGTTGACGTCGACGCACAGGTACTGGCTGCCCAGTGCATCGGTGGTCGCGCGCAGGTTGCTGGCGGTGATGTCCGCCTTGTCGGTGCTGACGGTGTCGCCGACCTGGGCGGGGCCGGCCTCCCCGTCAGCGTCCCCGCTGTCGTCGGTGCCCTCGTCGTTACCCTCGCCGTTGCCCTGGGCGTCCTGGCTCGTGGACGAGTCGTTGGAGTCGCTGGAGGCGTCGTCGTCGCCTCCGCTGAGCGCATTGGCCAGCACGATGACCACCACGATGATCACCAGGATGATGAACCACGCCCGCTTGTAGAAGGGTTTCTTCTCGGGGGTCGGCTGCTGGAAGGGCTGCTGTTGGGGGTGCTGGGCGTACTGGTTCTGGTCGGTCATAATGCTTGGTCCTCTCGAGAAGGTGACTCACCCGTGTGTGGGCGAGGTCGTCAATGCGCCGGTCTCGCGATCCGGCCGTCGGTCACGGTCGGGGATGACCCCGGTCCGATATTAAGAATATGTGATGTCTCTACTTATCTTGGAACGATGGGTAAACACAGTTAAGTAAAGTGCCTACAGTTCGGGATACTTCAGCATCCCGTGCGGGGGATGTGGTGGGGCTGACCTCGTCGCCGACGTTCGTGGGGCGATTCTCGGCGCGGTGCGGCTCCGCCGAACCCGATACGCCCGGGGGTAGTTGGGGAGGGGGAGGCGGCGCGTAGCGCTCGACCCGGAGGCCGGCCCGATCGGTGGGGAGGGGTTGGGCACTGTAACTGGTAACGTCTGTTGCCGTGACTGATCCGAACACCCCTGACGACGCCGACGGACTCGAGACCCCGGACGCCGCACGGCCCCCGGAGTCCGACGACACCTGGGGGAACCGTCCGGACGAACGGGACGAGCAGGACGAGCAGGAGCGTCCCCTCACGGAGCGCGAGAAGGTCGCGGCACGCCGTGAGGAGTCCGAGCGGAAGAAGAAGCGGACCTATCCCTGGTGGGTGGAGTTCCCGATCATCCTCGTCGTCGCCCTGGTGCTGCTGGCGCTGTTCAACTCCTTCGTGGGGCGTCCGTACCTGATCCCCTCGGAGTCGATGGAGCCCACGCTGCACGGTTGTGAGGACTGCGTGGGCGACCGCATATTCGTCAACAAGTTGTCCTACAGTTTCGGCGGTGAGCCGACGCCGGGCGACGTGGTGGTGTTCAACGGGCCGGAGTCCTGGAACGACCAGTACGTCTCCCAGCGCTCCGACAACAGCGTGGTCAGTGGCGTGCAGACCGCGCTGTCGTACATCGGCATCCTCGCCCCGGACGAGAACGCCCTGGTCAAGCGTGTCATCGCCACCGGTGGCCAGACGGTGCAGTGCCAGGCCGGCGACCCCGGCGTGATGGTCGACGGCAAGAAGGTCGACGACTCCTACACCCGCTCGCCGATGACCTACAAGGTTGACCCGATGACCGGGTCGGACGCCTGCCAGGGTGCCTACTTCGGCCCGGTGACCGTGCCCGAGGGCAACCTGTGGGTGATGGGCGACAACCGGACGAACTCCGGTGACTCCCGATTCCACATCGGCGACGAACTCCAGGGCACCGTGCCGGTCGACGACGTCGTCGGCAAGGTCACGGCGAAGATCTGGCCCCTGGACCGCATCGGCGGCGTCGACGCGCCGGACATCCAGCAGTAACCGTGTCCGCGGTACGAACCATGCCGGACGGCCGGACGTTGGAGTGGGCCGTGCACAAGGCCGGCCTGGGGCCGGTCGCCGGCGTGGACGAGGCAGGACGCGGCGCGTGCTGCGGGCCGGTCACCGTCGCCGCCTGCGTCCTGCCGCCGGGGCCCCTCCCGGAACTGGAGGGGCTGACCGACTCCAAGAAGCTGACGGCGAAGAAACGCGACCTCTACTTCGACATCGTGCGCGAGGTCGCCGAGGACTGGGCGGTTGTGCATGTCCCGGCGTCCTACGTGGACACCTGGGGCATCCAGCACGCGAACCTGGGTGGGATGCGTCGGGCGGTGGCGTGTCTGGAGGTGCGCCCCGGCTACATCCTCACCGACGCGATGAAGGTCAACGGCTTCCCGCGGCCGCACCTGCCGGTGGTCAAGGGGGACCTGATCGCCCGGTGCATCTCGGCGGCGAGTGTGCTGGCGAAGGTCTCGCGCGACCGGCTGATGGTCGAGATGGACGCCGAGTTCCCCGGCTACGGGCTGGCCGGCCACAAGGGTTACGGCACCGCGTCTCACATGGCCTCGGTGAGTCTGCTCGGCGGGACCCCCGAGCACCGTTACACTTATTCGAATGTGGCCGCCGCACATCGGCGGTGGCAGGCAGGACCGCCGATCGACAAGGGAGATGACCAGCAACCGTGAGCGCCGAGGAGCTTGAGGACTACGAGGCCAACGTGGAGCTGTCCATGTACCGCGAGTACCGGGACGTGGTCAGCCAGTTCAGCTACGTGGTGGAGACCGAACGACGTTTCTACCTGGCCAACGCCGTGGAGTTGTTGCCGCGCAACGCCAACGGTGAGGTCTACTACGAGGTACGGATGTCGGACGCCTGGGTGTGGGACATGTACCGCCCCGCCCGTTTCGTGCGCTACGTGCGGGTGATCACGTACAAGGACGTGAACATCGAGGAGCTCGACAAGCCTGACCTGCGCATGCCCGACTAGTTCTGCTGGCAGTCTGGGGCGGGGAGGACGTGTCCTCCACAGGGGTCGGGTTGTCCACAGGTTCCTGCGACGATGCCCCGTGCGGGCCCGGCGCGGTCTGTGCGGCCTGCCAGAGTGCTGGGGTATGTCGGACGAGACGAAGCCACAGAGACAAGGCAAGCAGCAGGGCGGGCCCGCAGGTCGCAGCGGCCGGGCGGGACGCAACCTGCGCGAGGTCGGTGCGGCGGGGGAGGACGTTGCCGCCGCCTACTTCCTGGAGCGCGGCTACCGGCTGCTGGGACGCAACTTCTTCACCGCCCGTGGGGAGGTGGACATCATCCTCGCGGGCCCGGATTCGGGTGACGGCTCGGAGATCGTCTTCGTCGAGGTCAAGTGGCGTCTGGACGGACGCTACGGCACCGGTGCCGAGGCGGTGACCCCGGCCAAGCTCACCGCGATGCGCCACGCCGGGGCGGAGTGGCTGCGTCGTCATCCCGAGCACCGTGCCCGGCATGTGCGCTTCGACGTGCTGGACATCACCGCCGGCGAGATCACCCACTACGAGGGCGTGGGATGGTGATCACGTTCAGCGACCGCTCACCGGTGCGCGTGGGCCAGGCGCAGGGCATCGCCCTCAACGGTGTCACCGGAACCCCGGTGACCGTGGAGTGTGACATCAGCCCCGGGCTGCCGGGGATGAGCATCGTGGGCCTGGGCGACACTGCGGTGGTCCAGGCGCGTGACCGGGTGCGTTCGGCGATGATCAACAGTGGCCTGGACTGGCCGAAGAGCCGGGTGGTGATGAGCCTGTCCCCGGCCTCGGTGCCTAAACGTGGGGCGGGTTTCGACCTGCTGATGGTGTTGGCGATCCTGGATGCCCAGGGCGCGGTGCCGTCACAGGAGCTGCGCTCCACGGTGGTGGTGGGTGAGCTGGGGCTGGACGGTTCGGTCCGTCCGGTGGACGGGGTGCTGCCGATGCTCGTCGCCGCCGAGGGGGCGGGTTTCCGCCGCGCGGCGGTACCGGTCGGCAACGCCGCCGAGGCCGCCCGCGCTGCCCAGGCCACCGGCCTGGACGTGGTCGGTCTGGCCCACCTGGGTGAGCTGCTGCCGTGGATACGCGGCGGGCCCGCCCACGACCTGGCGTCCTGCCTCTCGGACAACGCCGGCGGACCGGTGGTTCCCGGTGCCGGTCAGGGTTCGGAGGCGGCGGGCGGGGCCGACCTGGCCGACGTGTGCGGGCAGGACGAGGCCCGACGGGGATTGGAGATCGCCGCGGCGGGCGGCCACCACCTGTGGCTCGCCGGGCCGCCGGGGACGGGAAAGTCGATGCTGGCCGAGCGGCTGCCCGGCATCCTGCCTCCGCTGGCTCAGTCCGAGCAGCTGGAGACCGCCGCGGTGCATTCGGTCGCCGGGGCCCGTCAGCGCCTCGAGCAGGTGTGGCTCGGGCAGCGTCCTTTCGTGGCCCCGCACCATTCGGTGACGCGTGCGGCGTTGGCCGGTGGTGGTGCCGGGCGGATCCGTCCCGGGGCGGTGAGCATCGCACACAACGGGGTGCTGTTCATCGACGAGGCGCCGGAGGTGTCCGCCGGGACGCTGGAGTTGCTGCGCACCCCGATGGAGACCGGGCACATCGACATCGTGCGTCACCACGGTACGGTGCGTTTCCCGTCGCGTTTCCAGCTGGTGCTGGCGTCGAACCCGTGCCCGTGCGGGGCGGCCGAGCCGGTGGACTGCCGGTGCCGCGGTGGTGTGCGTGACCGCTACCTGCAACGTCTGTCGGGGCCGTTGCTGGACCGGGTGGACCTGGCGGTGCGGACCCGCGCCGGGCAGGGGGAGTCGCTGATCGGCTCAGGCGCGGGAACAGCGGGCACTCAGCTCCCGGAGTCCAGCGCGCAGGTGCGCGAGCGGGTGGTCGAGGCGCGCGACCGGGCGGTGCACCGTTGGCGGACGTGGCGGTCGAATGCCGCCGCACCGGGTCCGGCGTTGCGGCGTCACCACTCCGCGGACGACGCGGGCATGGTGATGCTGCAGGAGAAGCTGCGTACCGGCGTGGTCTCCCAGCGTGGGGTGGACCGTACGTTGCGGGTGGCCTGGACGATGACGGACCTGGCCGGTGGTGGCCGGCCCGGGATGGGCGAGGTCATGGACGCGCTCGAGCTGTTCACCGGTTGCGTGGACATCGCCGGGGACGGCGGCAGCGGGGGCGGGAACTGGAGCAAGGGATGAGCGGTGGGACTGAGATGACGGAAACGACGGGCATGAGGGACATGACGGGAACGAGGGGGACTGGCATGAGCGGAGCAGGACGTACGGGGAGTACGGCCGAGGACCACGGCAGCGTACGGATGCGGGCGTGGATGTACCTGCGGCGGGTGGTGGAGGCCTCCCAGATGGAACTGCTGGAACTGTTGTGGCCGGACGGCGTCGACGACGGCGCGGCGGCCAGCGTCGACACCGGTGCGCCGGCGGACGTGGAGCGGGCGGCCGGCATGATCCGGCGTCGTGACTCGGCGTTGCCGGAGGCGCTGCTGCAGAGCACCCGGCGCAGGGCGGACGTGGACGAGTCGCTCGACCTGTCCTTCGCCCGTGAGCAGGGCTGGCGGCTGATCACCCCGGACTCACCAGAGTGGCCCGCGGAACGTTTCGCCAGCTCATTCATGAACATCGGCCCAGACACCGTCGTCGACGGTATCCGTGGGCAGGCGACCCAGCCCTTCGCGCTGTGGGCCACCGGCACCGCCCGGCTGGACGAGGCGGTGGAGCGCAGCGTGGCGATGGTGGGGACGCGGTCGTCGACGGCCTACGGCAACCGCACCACCCACGCCATGGCCAGTGAACTGGCCAACGCCGGGTACACGGTGGTCTCCGGTGGGGCGTTGGGGATCGACACCGCCGCGCACTCCGGGGCGCTCAGTGCCGCAGGACGGACCGTGGTCGTCACCGCGACCGGCCCCGGCGAGGTGTACCCACGCACGAACGAGGGACTGTTCCACGCGGCGACCCGACGAGGCCTCGTGGTCTCTGAGTACCCGCCGCACCAGCGTGCCGCCCGCCACCGCTTCCTCACCCGCAACCGGCTGGTCGCCGCGATGTCGCAGGGCACCGTCCTGTTGGCCGCCGGCTACCGTTCCGGGGCGGTGAACACGGCGAACTGGGCGGACAGCATGTACCGGCCGGTGATGGTGCTGCCCGGCCCGGTGGACTCCGCCGACTACATCGGCTGCCACAAGCGCATCCGCGACGGCGCGGGCATCCTGATCACCCGGGCGGCGGACGTGCGCGAGGTGGTGGAACCGGTGGGCAGCGTGGACACCGAACTGCAGCTCGCCCTCGAGTTCGGGGCCAGCCCGGTCCAGCGGCTCAGTGCGGAGCAGCTGCGGGTGTACGACTCCTGCGGGGTCGCCTCCGACGGCCTCGGCGACACCGAGCACATCAGCGCCGAGACGTCGATGCCGATGGCGGCGGTGGTGCGCACCATCACCGAGCTGGAGAGGATGAGCCTCGTGGTGCGTTCAGGCAACCGGTGGATCAAGACGGTCGACGAGAGCCCTGTGAAGAAGAACGCGGTGCAGGAGAACAAGGTGGACGAGACTCACCATGGGAGCGCGCCGGGCTAGGATCGTGAACCATGAGCAGTGACGGTCACATCCACGGTGTCGGCGGGACCCCGGGCCCCGTGGAGGAGGCCATCGGGGGGTACCTGGAGTACCTGGAGCTGGTGAAGGGGCGTTCGCCGAACACGGTGCGTGCCTACGGCCGGGACCTCTACTCGGCGTGCGAGGGGCTCGGGAGCGTCGAGGAGTTCACCCTGGAACGTGGCCGCGACGTCCTGGACTGGGCTTTGGAGGCCGGGGCTTCGCGGGCGACGGTGGCCCGGCTGGTCTCCGCCATGCGTGGTTTCGGCGGGTGGCTCAGCCACACCGGCCGGCTGCCCGGGAACCCGGTCTCGGCCCTGCAGGCCCCGCCGCCGCAACGCCATCTGCCGCGGGTGCTGTCCAACGACCAGGCCGGCACACTGCTCGAACGGGCCCAGCGACTGGCACAGGGACAGATTCAAGACGGCACGCAGGACGCCCCCGACGCGCACGCCCACGCCCTGAGGGTGCGTGACTGGGCGATGCTCGAACTTCTCTACGCCAGCGGCATCCGCGTCGCCGAGCTCTGCGGGGCCGACCTCGCCGACCTCGGCGACCGTGATCTGCGTGTCACCGGCAAGGGAGCTAAGACCCGTGTGGTGCCCTTCGGCACCGCGGCACGCACGGCGTTGGACGCCTGGCTGGAGGTGCGCGGGGACCTCGCCGCCCGACGTGGGCCGAAGCGTCCGGCGACCTCGGCGCTGTTCCTCGGCAGCCGTGGTGGACGCATCGACCAGCGTCGTGTGCGCGAGGTCGTCCACGCCGCGGCCGAGGCCGCCGGCACGCCCGGGGTCACCCCGCACGGACTGCGCCACTCCAGCGCCACCGCAGTGCTCGAGGGAGGCGCGGACCTGAGGGTCGTCCAGGAGTTTCTCGGACACGCCTCGATGCAGACCACGCAGATCTACACCCACGTCGGCACCGAGCGGCTGCGTCAGGTGTACCGGCAGGCACATCCACGCTCCGGCTACAACGACTGAGTCGGCCGGGCCGGGGTCAGGACCACAGCCGGACGTGGACCACACCCAGCAGGCTCATCGGGTCGATGTAGCGCACGGCGGAACCTCCGTCAGGCGCCTCCACCCGCGCGCCCCAGGACAGTCCCTCCCCGCGTCGGGCGGTGGAGGGCAGGGACGCGGCGTCCGCCAGCACCCCGATGCGTTGGCCGGCGTGCACGGTGTCGCCGGTGGAGACCGAGGCGATGACCGGCTCGTAGGTGGTGCGCAGTCCGTCCCCGTGGTCCACGGAGACCAGCGGGGTCCCGGCGACGACGCCGGCGAAGTGCACGGTCCCCGCGCTACTCGCCGACACCACGTCCCCCGGGGCGGCCGCCAGGTCCACCCCGCGGTGACCCGGCAACCAGTTCTGCTCCGGGATGTCGGCGCCACGCAGCACGGCCCCGGGCACCGGACGCCGGTGCGTCCCCACGCGGTCGGCATCGCCCGTGCCTGCAACGCCCGCAGCGCCCGCAGCGTCCTGCACGTACTGCAGCCCCTGCACCTGTGCCTGTCCCTGCCCCGGTGGCTGGGCGGCACTCACGCCCGTGGCCAGCACCGCCGCGATGAGAGTGGCTGCGATCGTCCGGTACGGCCCCCGCCGTGATGTCCCCGTCATGGGCGCTGATGTTACCGGTGGGAGAGGTGTGAAAAGCCGGGTCGAACCGGAAATGTGGACAACTCCGGTACCGCGGGTGACCGGCGGCGGAGCCGGTGCACAGGGCGGGCACGTGGAGTTGTGGGAAGCTCAGGTTCAGGGTAGATTCATCAACTGCAGTATGCCCGCCAGTCTGGTGCGGCGCTCAGCTGGTGGTCTTCCACCGGTTGCCGAATGCGGTCCCCGCGACGGCCACAGTCACACGCGATCTGTGGTGGGAGCGGCGGGAGCGGTCCGATCAGCACCTGGTCGGGTGGGTGTGCTGACATCGCGTAGGTATCGCGTGATCCGAACATTGTGGCCCGTCCGCCAACGGTCCCCGCTGACTCAAGCGGGGTTATCTGGGCGGGGACAACCCGGGGATGCCTGCCAGGACGACCGGTGAATCGACGGAGAAACCCCGTCGGCAAGTCGGCCGTACAAGAACCGTCAACCTGAACTTTTGAAAGCGAGGAAGGGGAGCGGCAGTCAGGGAAAAGTCCCTGACCAGCGAACTCCCCTGAAATATCATGGCTGTTGTCACCATGCGCGAACTGCTGGACGCCGGCGTCCACTTCGGTCACCAGACCCGTCGTTGGAACCCGAAGATGAAGCGTTTCATCTTCACCGACCGTAACGGCATCTACATCATCGACCTGCAGCAGACTCTGACCTTCATCGACGAGGCCTACGAGTTCGTCAAGGAGACCGTTGCCCACGGCGGCAACGTCCTCTACGTCGGCACCAAGAAGCAGGCCCAGGAGGCCATCGCCTCCGAGGCCGAGCGCGTCGGCATGCCCTACGTCAACCACCGTTGGCTCGGCGGCATGCTCACGAACTTCCAGACCGTCGCCAAGCGTCTGCACCGTCTCAAGGAGCTCCAGGCAATGGAGGCTGCCGAGGACGGCTACAAGGGCCGCACCAAGAAGGAGGTGCTGATGCTGACCCGCGAGCGGAACAAGCTCGAGCGCGTCCTGGGCGGCATCTCCGACATGTCCAAGATCCCCTCCGCACTGTGGATCGTGGACACCAACAAGGAGCACATCGCCGTCTCCGAGGCGAAGAAGCTCAACATCCCGGTCGTCGCCATCCTCGACACCAACTGTGACCCGGACGACGTCAACTTCCCGATCCCGGGCAACGACGACGCCATCCGCGCCACCACGGTGCTGACCTCCGTGATCTCCTCCGCCGTCGAGGCAGGACGCACGGCCCGCGCCGAGCGCCAGGCCGCCGCCGCCAAGGAGTCCGCAGGCGACGCCGAGAAGGCCCCCGCCGAGAAGGCTGAGAAGACCGAGAAGACCGAACAGTCCGAGGCTCCGGAGGCCGCAGAGGCTCCCGAGGCCGCTGCCGCGGAGACCCCCGCAGCCGAGTCTGCAGAGTAGTTCTCACCGGAGAAATTCTCTCTACGTCTGTACTTTTCACTTCCACCATCTGAAGGAGGATCGCCTCACATGGCGAACTACACCGCTGCTGAAGTCAAGAAGCTCCGCGAGCTCACCGGCTCCGGCATGATGGCCTGCAAGAAGGCCCTCGAGGAGTCCGAAGGCAACTTCGACAAGGCAGTCGAGATCCTGCGCATCAAGGGCGCCAAGGACGTGGGCAAGCGCGCCGAGCGCACCGCGGCCGAGGGCCTGATCGCAGTGTCCGGCAACACCATGGTCGAGATCAACTCCGAGACCGACTTCGTCGCGAAGAACTGCGAGTTCATCGAGATCTCCAACCGCATCGCCGAGGCCGCTGCCGCAGCCAAGGCGAACAGCCCGGAGACCCTGGCCGAGGTCGACGTCGACGGCAAGTCCGCCGACACCGTGATCAAGGAGCTCTCCGCCAAGATCGGCGAGAAGCTCGAGCTGCGTCGCGCCGTCACCATCGAGGGCGACAAGGTCGCAGTCTACCTGCACCACCGTTCGTCCGACCTGCCCCCGGCAGTCGGCGTGCTCGTCGCCTACACCGGTGACGACGAGGGTGCGGCCAAGGCCGCCGCCATGCAGGTCGCCGCGCTGAAGGCCACCTACCTCTCCAGCGACGACGTCCCGGAGGAGACCGTCGCCAAGGAGCGCGAGATCGCCGAGGCGACCGCACGCGAGGAAGGCAAGCCGGAGAAGGCCCTGCCGAACATCATCGAGGGTCGCCTCAAGGGCTACTTCAAGGATGCCTGCCTGCTGGACCAGCCGTCCGTCACCGAGTCCAAGAAGACCGTCAAGCAGGTCATGGACGAGGCCGGCGTCACGCTGACCGGTTTCGTGCGCTTCGAGGTCGGCCAGGGCTAGTACCCCCGGTCACCCGCTTGCGCAGCGCGAGCTGCCGCAGGACTGCAGCACCACCTGAACCCGCCGCCCCCGGCTCTGCCCGGGGACGGCGGGTTCGGTGCTGTCGGTGCTGTGGGGGACCGGCCGGCACGCTAGGATGATCAATCGGACACACACGCACCAACACCCCCAAGGAGATCCCACGGTGGCCGAGAGCACTGCAAGCACAGCGAACCCCGCAAGCGACACGAACACCCCGTCCGGTTACAAGAGGGTCATGCTGAAGCTCGGCGGTGAGATGTTCGGCGGCGGCAAGGTCGGCATCGACCCCGACGTCGTGGAGAACGTGGCACGCCAGATCGCCGAGGTCGCCGCCACGGGCGCCGAGGTCGCCGTGGTCATCGGCGGCGGGAACTTCTTCCGAGGCGCCGAGCTGCAGCAGCGCGGCCTGGACCGCGCCCGCTCGGACTACATGGGCATGCTCGGCACCGTGATGAACTGCCTGGCGCTGCAGGACTTCCTGGAGCAGCAGGGCATCGACTCGCGTGTGCAGACCGCCATCAACATGGCGCAGGTCTCCGAGCCCTACCTCCCGCTGCGCGCCGACCGGCACCTGGAGAAGGGCCGCGTGGTCATCTTCGGTGCGGGCATGGGCATGCCCTACTTCTCCACCGACACCACCGCCGCACAGCGTGCCCTGGAGATCGGCTGCGAGGTGCTGCTGATGGCCAAGGGCGTCGACGGCGTCTACAGCGACGACCCGCGCACCAACCCGGAGGCCGAGCTCTTCGACGAGATCACCCACCGTGAGGTCATCGAGCGTGGCCTCAAGGTCGCCGACGCCACCGCCTTCAGCCTCTGCATGGACAACAACATGCCGATGCTCGTGTTCAACCTCCTGACGGACGGCAACATCGCACGCGCCGTGGCGGGGGAGCAGATCGGCACCCTGGTCGCCACCCCGGCGTCCTGAACGGGCCGTACCTGAACGGTCGTACCTTCACGGCCGTACCCGAAAACCCGCCACCGGCGGGGAGGCGCAGGACGCCCCCGTCGGTGAACTTCCGGGAAACTCCGTGCCGGTGACTGGTAGATTCGTCACTGGAACGGCAAGACCTGCCCGCAACTGATTTATCTGCGACAAGAGGACAGCAATGATTGACGACACCCTGCTCGAGTCCGAGGACTACATGAGCCGCTCGGTGGAGCACGTCCGCGAGGACCTGATGACCATCCGGACCGGCCGCGCGAACCCCGCGATGTTCAACGGCGTGTTCGGCGAGTACTACGGTGTTCGCACCCCGATCACCCAGATGGCCACCATCAGCGTGCCGGAACCGCGCATGCTGATCATCAAGCCGTACGAGCAGTCGGCCATGCAGGAGATCGAGAACGCGATCCGCAACTCGGACCTGGGCGTCAACCCCACCAACGACGGGCACGTCCTGCGTGTCACCGTCCCGCAGCTGACCGAGGAGCGTCGTCAGCAGCTGGTGAAGGTCGCCAAGTCCAAGGGGGAGGACGCCAAGATCGCGATCCGTAACATCCGCCGTAAGGGCATGGACGCGTTGGCGAAGATCCAGAAGGACGGCGACGCCGGCGAGGACGAGGTCAAGGCCGCGGAGAAGGAGCTGGACAAGGTCACGCACCAGTACACCGGCCAGGTCGATGCGGTCGTTGAGTCCAAGGAGAAGGAGTTGATGGAGGTCTAGTGACTGCTGGACAACCATCAGGGACAGGCGACGCCGTGAACACCGGGAACCCTGCGAACGCAGGCAGCGCAGATAGCGCAGATAGCGCAGGTAAGAGCACTGGACGCGACGGCTACCGCCTGCCGCAGCCGAAGAACTCCGCCGGACGCAACCTCCCGGTCGCCATCACCAGCGCGCTGGTCCTCGGCCTGCTGGTCGTCGCCGGCCTCGCGATCCCTTACGTGTGGTACCCCCTGGTCGCCGCGGCGATGGGGCTGGCGACCTACGAAGTGCACTCGCGCCTCAAGGAGAACGGGTACTCGCTGAACCTGCCGGTGCTGCTCATCGGCGGGCAGGCGATGATCTGGTTGTCGTGGCCCTACGGGACCACGGGGCTGGTCTCCGCGTTCGCGTTGACGGCCGTCGCGGCCGTGGTCGCCCGCCTGTTCCACAACGGCAGGACGTCGCCTCCGACGAACTGGTTGCGCGACATCGGCATCTCACTGTTCGTGCTGGTGTGGATCCCGATGTGCGGTGCCTTCGCCGGCATGCTCTCGCAGCTGACCTACCGTGACGTGCCGTGGTGGAGCCTGGTGCTCACCTTCATGCTGTGCGTCATCGCCTCGGACGTCGGCGGTTACGCCTCCGGCGTGTTCTTCGGCAGCCACCCCATGGTGCCGGCGATCAGCCCGAAGAAGTCCTGGGAGGGTTTCATCGGCTCGGTGGTGTTCGCCGCCGTCATCGGCATGCTGTCGGTGCTGTTCCTGCTCGACCTGCGTGAGCCGATGCACTACGTGCTCGGCATATCGCTGGGCGCCGGGCTGGCGGTGTGCGCCACCGTCGGCGACCTGGTCGAGTCGCAGTTCAAGCGCGACCTGAAGATCAAGGACATGTCGGCGATGATCCCCGGCCACGGCGGCATCATGGACCGATTGGACGGCATGCTGCCGGCGGCGATGCTCACGTGGATCGTGATGACCGCCGTCGCGGGCTGACCCCGGTCGGCCAGCCCGCAGGTCACGCTATTTGCGCTTCTTCTTGCCGCCGTTGTCGGGGTGGTTGATCTGACGGCGCAGCTGCAGGATGCGCACCGCGCCCACGCACGACATCACCAGGGCGCCGGCGATGGCGGCGATGAGCATCCCCACACCGATGGGGAAGTTCCACTCCCAGACGAACATCTTCAGCTGCACGGAGTCCTGGTTCTGCAGGATGAAGATCAGCAGCAGGATCAGGATCACCGCGCCGACGCTCAGGCCCACCCACGTGGACCCGGCGATCGAGCCGGCGACGGAGGGCTTCGCCGACGAGTCGGCGGCGGTGCCCTCCGGGGCGGGGGCCTCCGACGTCTCCACCTCGGTGGATGCGGCGTCGGACGTGTCGGCGAAGCCGCCGGCGTCGGGCAGCTCGGCGGTGTCGGTGGTCGGGACGGTCAGGTCGTCTGAGCGTTCATTCTCTGGTCTCTTAGCCATGCCGCCAAGTGTAGTGGTATTGCACGATGTGCCCCCACCTCCCACGACGTGCAATAATTGCCGACACCATGACTACACCGGTTCAACTGCAGTTCCGTGCCCCCACCAGGGGCATGCCACCCACCCACCTGGCCGACCTCACCGACGACGAGGTCAAGGCCGCGGTCACCGACGCCGGACTTCCCGGCTTCCGTGCCAACCAGATCGCCAAGCAGTACTACGGACGTCTCGAGGGCGAGCCCTCCCAGATGACCGACCTGCCCGAAGGTCTGCGCACCACCGTGAAGGACGCCCTGTTCCCCACGTTGATGGAGTCGGTCCGCAACATCTCCTGTGACGAGGGCCAGACGCGCAAGACGCTCTGGAAGTTGCACGACGCGACCATGCTCGAGTCCGTCCTGATGCGCTACCCCGACCGCGCGACGCTGTGCATCTCCTCGCAGGCCGGTTGCGGCATGGCCTGCCCGTTCTGCGCCACCGGCCAGGGCGGGCTGGACCGCAACCTGTCGACCGCCGAGATCGTCGAGCAGGTCCGCGCCGCGGCGAAGTCCATGCGCGACGGTGAGGTCGAGGGCGGCGAGGGTCGTCTGTCCAACATCGTCTTCATGGGCATGGGCGAGCCGCTCGCCAACTACAAGCGCGTGGTCAAGGCGATCCGTCGGATCACCGCGCCGGCACCGGAGGGCTTCGGCATCTCCGCGCGCAACGTGACGGTGTCGACCGTGGGCCTGGCCCCGGCGATCCGCAAGCTCGCCGACGAGGGCATGCACATGCGCCTGGCCGTGAGCCTGCACTGCCCGGACGATGAACTGCGCGACACCCTCGTGCCCGTCAACAACCGGTGGTCGGTGGACGAGGTCCTCGATGCCGCGCGTTACTACGCCGACAAGTCCGGCCGTCGCGTGTCCATCGAGTACGCGCTGATCCGCGACATCAACGACCACCCGTGGCGTGCCGACCTGCTCGGCAAGAAGCTGCGCGGCGCGCTGGGCAACCAGGTGCACGTCAACCTGATCCCGCTGAACCCCACCCCGGGTTCGAAGTGGGACGCCTCGCCGAAGCCCGTGCAGGACGAGTTCGTCCGCCGGGTCGCGGCCCAGGGCGTGGCCTGCACGGTGCGCGACACCCGCGGCCAGGAGATCGCCGCAGCCTGCGGCCAGCTCGCCGCCGAGGAGCGCTAGGCTCCTTGCTGTTGTCCGCCTGCCCCAGGGCAGGTGGGGACAAAGAAAAGCCCCCGCCCCGACCCAGGTGACTGGGAGGGGAGGGGGCTTTCTCCGTGCGGACCCTGTGCGGACCCTAGTGGTGCAGCGCGTGCTTCGGGGTCTCGATGCTCTCGACACCGTCGGAGCCGACACCCGGCAGGTTCCAGGAACGCAGCTCGGCGGTCGTCATGTTGGCGTAGACGCCGGTGAGGTTGCGCTGGTCGGCGGCCCAGTCGGGCTCCTGGTGGCCGGCCGGCTTGTTGTGCGAGGTCACCGTGGCGCGCGCGGGCTTCGGCTTCCAGTTCGGCGAGGAGTGGCGTGCGTAGAGCGTGGTGCCCACGATCAGCAGCACGCCGATGCAGACGAGCCAGATGTTCTCGACGTGGCCGGGGTGGTTACCGAACAGCATGCCGAACATGGACAGGCCACCGAGGTAGCCGACGACGATCGTCGTCTTCCGGGGGAACTGGTGCCAGCCCCAGGCTGCGGACGGCTCATCCTCGGTGGAGACGCCGTTGTACACTGCCACCTTCGTGCCATGATTTGCGTGATCGGCCACGTCGATATCCTCCTGAACTAGGACGGCAGTGGTCACCTGCCGAATTGTCGCCTCCATTCTTGCACATCCGCCGCGCGCGGTGAACTTCCGCCCCGCCGCGGGTTCCCCCGCCAGTGACCCCGCCGCTCACCCCGCACACAGACCCTGCAGGCAGGCCCCTCACCTGACCGGCGGCTGGGGGCAGCCTGGAGGTCTGCTGGGGGAGCGCGGGGAGGTGGCGTCCCGGCTACCGTGGCGCCGCGGGCCCGTGGAACAATGGGCCGGGTGAAGAGACGAGTAGTGGTGCTGGGTAGTACCGGTTCAATCGGTACGCAGGCGCTCGAGATCATCGCGGACAACCCGGAGCGTTTCGAGCTGGTGGGCATCTCCGCGCACGGGACGAAACCGGAGCTGCTGCTTCAGCAGGTGCGCTCCTTCGGCCTGGGCGCCGGGCAGGTGGCGGTCGCCAGCGACCGCAGTGCCGACGAGATCGAGCGGGAGCTGGACGGCCACGTGGTCCGCGGGGCGGACTCGGCCCGTCAGCTCGTGGAGCGCACCACCGGGGACCTGGGCCTGGGCAGTGAGGACGTCGTCCTCAACGCCCTGGTCGGGTCGTTGGGACTGGACGCCACCCTGGCGACGTTGACCGGCGAGGCGCGTCTGGCGTTGGCGAACAAGGAGTCGCTCGTCGCCGGCGGCGGGCTGGTGCTGGACGCCGCGTCCGAGGGCCAGCTGGTCCCGGTGGACTCGGAGCACTCGGCGATGGCGCAGTGCCTGTGGTCGGGACGTCACGAGGACGTCGCGGAGCTGGTGCTCACGGCGTCCGGCGGGCCGTTCCGCGGGTGGACGCGCGAGGCGCTGCAGGACGTCACGCCGCTGCAGGCGGCGAACCACCCGACCTGGTCGATGGGGCAGATGAACACGCTGAACTCCTCGTCGATGGTGAACAAGGGGCTGGAGCTCATCGAGGCGTCCCTACTGTTCGGCGTCCCGGCGGAACAGATCGCGGTGACGGTGCACCCGCAGTCCATCGTGCACTCCATGGTCACCTTCCGCGACGGCGCGACGATCGCCCAGGCGTCCCCGCCGTCGATGAAGCTGCCGATCAGCCTGGCGCTGGGCTGGCCGGGGCGCGTCCCCGGCGCCCAGACGTCGCTGGACTTCGCCACGGCGTCCACGTGGGACTTCGAGCCCCTGGACGACGAGGTGTTCCCCGCCGTCCGGCTCGCACGCGAGGCCGTGACGGCCGGCGGGTGCATGCCCGCGGTATACAACGCGGCGAACGAGGAGGCCGCGGTGGAGTTCCTCGCCGGCACCCTGGCGTTCCCGCGCATCGTCGACACCATCGCCGAGGTGATGGGGGACTGCGCGTCGCTGGTGCAGCGTCCGCGTGACATCGACGACGTCCTCGCCGCCGAGCGCGAGGCCCGTGCGCGGGCCCACGAGAGGATGGGCCGGTGAGTTTCGCTCTTGGCGTGATCCTCTTCGCCCTGGGGATCGGGGTGACGATCGCCCTGCACGAGGCCGGCCACATGGTCGCCGCCCGGGTGTGCGGCATGCGCGTGCGCCGCTACTTCATCGGCTTCGGGCCGACGGTGTGGTCGACCACGCGCGGCCACACGGAGTACGGCCTCAAGGCCGTCCCGCTGGGCGGTTTCTGCGACATCGCCGGCATGACCGTCAACGACCCGTGGACGGAGGAGGAAGAGCCGTACCTGATGATCAACAGGCCCGCGTGGAAGCGGGTCTTCGTGATGATGGCGGGCATCATCGTGAACATCGTGCTCGGCACGCTGATCATCTTCAGCGTGGCGGTGAGCTTCGGACTGCCGTCCACCGAGGCGCCTGCACCGAAGGCCGTCGAGCTGGTGTGCTCGCCGGAAACCGACGCCACACAGGACGTTACCTGTTCCGGTGAGGGTTCCGCCGCGGCGTCCGGCGTCGCCGTCGGCGACACCTTCGTGAGTGTCGACGGCGAGGATGTCGGGAGCATCCCCGAGGTCATCTCGGGCGTCCAGGAGGTCGGACGCACCGCGGGGCAGGACGGCTCGGCCGTCGGCGACACCGTCACCGTGCCGGCGACGGTCCAGCGCGACGGGCGGGACGTGGACCTGGACCTGCAGGTGCAGCTCGTGGAGCGCGAGGGTCAGACCGTCGGCGCGATCGGCGTGCAGTTCGACGGGCGCGCGGAGATGGTGGACTACAACCCGGTCACCGCGGTCGGCGGTACCGCCGACTACACCTACTACCTGGGCAAGGAGACCGTGAAGGCGCTGGTCGACCTGCCGCAGCGCTACTGGCCGGTCGTGCAGTCCATCTTCGGCGCCGAGCGTCAGATGGACAGCCCGGTCAGCGTGGTCGGCGCCTCCCACATCGGTGGGCAGATGGTGGAGCAGAGCCAGTGGATGAGCTTCCTGCTGTTGCTGGCGAACCTCAACTTCTTCCTCGCGGTGTTCAACCTCGTGCCGTTGCCGCCCCTGGACGGTGGCCATGCGGTCATCGTCATCTACGAGAAGCTGCGTGACCGGTTGCGCAGGATGCGCGGCCTCGAGCCCGGCGGCCCGGTCGACTACGTCAAGGTGATGCCGGTGACCTACGTGGCCACGGCGATCCTGCTGGTGTTCGGTCTGACCGTGATCGTCGCCGACGTCGTCAACCCACTCCAACTGTTTTAGCCCGTCAGGACGCCCGGGCGTAGACTGTGCCCGTAGATCCACACGGAAAGTAAGGACTAGACAACACGATGACCGGAATTTCCCTCGGTTTGCCCGACGCTCCGCCGCCGGTGCTGGCTCCCCGTCGCAAGACCCGCCAGCTCATGGTCGGCAACGTCGGCGTCGGAAGTGACTACCCTGTCAGCGTCCAGTCGATGACGACGACGAAGACGCACGACGTCAACGCCACCCTCCAGCAGATCGCCCAGCTCACCGCCACCGGCTGCGACATGGTCCGGGTCGCGTGCCCGAAGACCGTCGACGCCGAGGCGCTGCCGGCGATCGCGAAGAAGTCGCCGATCCCGGTGATCGCCGACATCCACTTCCAGCCCAAGTACATCTTCGCCGCCATCGACGCCGGCTGTGCCGCGGTGCGCGTGAACCCGGGCAACATCAAGGAGTTCGACGGCCGGGTCAAGGAGGTCGCCAAGGCCGCCGGTGAGGCGGGTATCCCGATCCGTATCGGCGTGAACGCCGGTTCGCTGGACAAGCGGATCATGGAGAAGTACGGCAAGGCCACCCCGGAGGCCCTCGTGGAGTCCGCGCTGTGGGAGGCGAGCCTGTTCGAGGAGCACGGTTTCGGCGACCTGAAGATCTCGGTGAAGCACAACGACCCGGTGATCATGGTCGAGGCCTACCGTCAGCTCGCCGCGCAGAGCGACTACCCGCTGCACCTCGGTGTCACCGAGGCCGGTCCGGCCTTCCAGGGCACCATCAAGTCCGCGGTGGCCTTCGGCGCCCTGCTGGCGGAGGGGATCGGCGACACGATCCGTACCTCCCTGTCGGCGGACCCGGTGGAGGAGATCAAGGTCGGCGACCAGATCCTGCAGTCGCTGAACCTGCGTCCGCGCAAGCTGGAGATCGTGTCCTGCCCGTCCTGCGGGCGTGCGCAGGTGGACGTGTACAGCCTCGCCGAGCGGGTCACCGCCGGGCTGGACGGCATGGAGATTCCGCTGCGCGTGGCCGTGATGGGCTGCGTGGTCAACGGTCCGGGTGAGGCACGCGACGCCGACCTGGGCGTGGCCTCGGGCAACGGCAAGGGCCAGATCTTCGTCAAGGGTGAGGTCATCCGCACCGTGCCGGAGGACGAGATCGTCGAGGTGCTCATCGAGGAGGCGATGAAGATCGCCGACGAGATGGACCCCGAGGAGCTCGCCGCCGCCGGCGTCACCGGCTCCCCCCAGGTCAAGGTCACCACCTAGACCGCGGGGCCACACCTGGCAGGGGGCCGGGTGAAAGCGGTTCGTGTTTGTCCGGGGAACCAGCGCGCTGCGCTGCTAGCGTGACCGGCATGACCCAGATTCTGGGGGCGCCCGGCGCTCGGCCCCCGAGACGCACCACCACCACACGCGCCGGTGTGTCGTCCGTAGCCGGCGTACTGAGCCTGGTGCTCAGCGTCGTACTGGTCACGGTCTCCGCCTGCACCCCGCGTCCGGACGTCGCCGACGACGTGGTCGGTGACTTCCTCGACGCGGTCTCGTCACGCGACGTCGAGGCCGCCGCCCGGCTCACCGACGACGACGCCGTGGCGTCCGACGCCCTGGAGCAGTCCTGGGACTCCCTGCAGGCCGACGGCCTGCAGGTCGACGTGGAGGGCGTGCGCACCGACGACAACGTCGCCACCGCGGACTACACCATGACCTGGGACCTGCCCGGCGAACGCGAGTTCAGCTACGACGCCACCCTCACCGCCACGCGTACCGGCGGGGAGTGGACGGTGCGGTGGCGTTCCTCGGTGCTGCACCCGGACCTGGGCGCCGACCAGCACCTGGAGCTGCGTCGGATGGACGCGCAGGTCGCCGACATCGTCGGCTCCGACGGTGCGGTGCTCGCCACCCCGGGCACCACCTGGCGGGTGGTGCTGGACCTCGACGAGGCACGTACGTCCGGTGGGGTGCAGGGCGCGGTGGGACGCATCGGACGTGTGCTCACCGCTGCGCACGCCGGTGAGGAAGCCATCCCGACGATCGACGAGGCGGCCGTGTCGTCCGCCGCATCGGACGCCTCGGGCACCTACTCGGTGACGATGATCCCCGGCCAGTTCGGCGACCAGCTACGCGAGGAGCTGGAGGCGATCGACGGGGTCCGGCTCAACGAGGAACCGGCGATGGTGCGTCCTGACCCGGGTTTCGCCCCCGACATCATGTCCCGGGTCACCGACCTGGTGGAACCCGAGCTCGAGGGCGAGGCCGGCTGGGAGGTCGTGGCGGTCAACCAGAACGCCTCGGTGGTGCGCACCCTGGAACGCGCCGAACCCGCCCCCGCGCCGGCGGTGAAGGTCAGCCTGTCGCGCGCGGTGCAGGAGGCCGCGCAGCAGGCGGTGGACACCCGTCCCAACGACGAGGCGATGATGGTGGTGATGCGCCCGTCCACCGGTGAGGTGCTGGCGGTGGCGCAGACCGAGGAGGCGGACAAGCAGGGCGACGTGGCGCTGTCCGGCCAGTACCCGCCGGGATCGACGTTCAAGGTGATCACCGCCTCGGCCGGGGTGGAGAAGGAGGGGCTGAACGCCG
Organism: Corynebacterium sp. AOP40-4SA-5; assembly: GCF_052377355.1. Taxonomy (NCBI): domain Bacteria; kingdom Bacillati; phylum Actinomycetota; class Actinomycetes; order Mycobacteriales; family Corynebacteriaceae; genus Corynebacterium; species Corynebacterium sp. AOP40-4SA-5. Next base: position 2,766 of record NZ_JBQSWS010000022.1, on the reverse strand, counting down.
ACTCCTCGGTGGCGTGCCCGGCGACGCAGGACATCGGCGGTCGTATCGTGACGAACTACAACTCCTTCTCGTTGGGCAACACCTCGATGCGCAACGCCTTCGCCCAGTCCTGCAACACCACGTTCGCCCGGATCTCCACGGACCTGGAGCCGGGGGAGTTGAAGGAGGAGGCAGCGAAGTTCGGCCTGGGCCGTGACTACGACATCCCGGGGCTGACCACGATGACCGGCCAGGTGCCCGAGGGCGAGGTGATGCTGGACCGCACGGAGGCCGGCTACGGGCAGGGCCTGGACCTGGCCAGCCCCTTCGGCATGGCGCTGGTGGCAGCCACCGCGGCGAACGGACGTACCCCGGTGCCGAACCTCATCAACACCGACGGGGTGCACACCCTGGACACCGACGGCAATGACGCGGTGGAGGGCGAGCCCCTGGACCCCGGCATGCTGGGCAACCTGCGCGACATGATGCGCGCGGTGGTGACCAGCGGTTCGGGTTCGGCGATCTCCGGTGCCGGCGAGGTGTACGGCAAGACCGGTGAGGCGGAGATCAACGAGGGCTCGCACGCCTGGTTCATGGGATACCGCGGCGACCTGGCGTTCGCCACGATGATCGTGCTGGGCGGCGGGTCGGAGCACTCCGTGGCGGTGACCCAGCAGTTCTTCGACAACCTGGACGGGGAGTAGGCTGGGGCGTCATGAGTAGAGCGCTTCTGACACCCGGTAACCCCACCCCGATCCGGAAGGTTCCGGACTCCATCGAACGTCCGGAGTACGCGTGGCGGGACGAGGTGCAGGAGAACGTCGGTGAGCCCTGGGTGCAGACACCCGAGGTCGTCGAGGCGATGCGCGAGTCCTCCTGGATCGCCGCCGGCGCCCTGGCCGCGGCCGGTGCCGTGGTGGCTCCGGGCGTGACCACCGACGAGATCGACCGGGTCGCCCACGAGTACATGTGCGACCACGGCGCCTACCCGTCCTGCCTGGGCTACCGTGGTTTCACCAAGGCCGCCTGCGTGAGCCTGAACGAGATCGTGTGCCACGGCATCCCGGACTCCACGGTGGTGCAGGACGGGGACATCGTGAACATCGACGTCACCGCCTACAAGAACGGTGTGCACGGTGACACGAACGCCACCTACCTGGCCGGCGATGTCTCCGAGGAGCACCGCCTGCTGGTGGAGCGCACGTACGCCGCCATGTGGCGCGGCATCAAGGCCGTGAAGCCGGGCCGGGAGATCAACGTGATCGGCCGGGTCATCGAGGCCTACGCCAAGCGTTTCGGCTACTCGGTGGTCCGTGACTTCACCGGCCACGGGGTGGGGCCCACGTTCCACAACGGTCTGGTGGTGCTGCACCACGACGAGCCGGCGTACAACACGGTGCTGGAGCCGGGCATGACGCTGACGATCGAGCCGATGCTGAACCTGGGCGAGCTGCCCTACGACATCTGGGACGACGGCTGGACGGTGCAGAACCGGGACGGCAAGTGGTCCGCGCAGTTCGAGCACACGATGGTCGTCACCGAGACCGGTGTGGACGTGCTGACCCTGCGTGAGGACGAGAAGGACCAGACGGTCAAGTAGACCGGTGGTGCCGTCGCGGTCTTGTGGGCGGATTTTTGCCGGGCCGGCCCCGTGGCGGCTTCGGGCCGGGTAGCGTGTTGGGGTATGAACGTATCTGGCCCGGAGTCACTGTCCACACAGGCATCACCCGAGGGTTCGGCGCGGATCACCCGCCCCGGTGAGAAGGTCCCCGGCGTCCGCGAGCTGGGGGTGCTCAACCACCTGATCGCGCGAATCGGCGCGAAGGTGCAGGGGACGGAGACCATGGGGGTGTTCTCCACGATCGGTAGGGCCCGTCGGCTGTTCAAGCCGTGGCTGGTGTACTCGGCGATGATGATGCCGTTCGGTTATCTGTCGCGCAGGGAGACCGAGCTGGTGATCCTGCGCGTCGCACATCTGCAGAGATCCGAGTATGAGGCGGCGCACCACAGGAAGCTGGCGGCGTCGGCGGGGCTGAAGAATGAGCAGATTCAGGCGATGGAAGGGGAGTCGCATGGTCAGACGAGGCGTTGGGGCGTGATCCTGGACGCCGTGGACCAGATCGTGGCGCACGGGGAGGTGGACGAGCCGACGTGGTCGGCGTTGGCGACGTACCTCTCCGACCGGGAGCTGGTGGCGTTGGTGATGCTGGTGACGAACTACGCCGGCCTGGCGACGGCACTGTCCGTGCTGGGGACGCCGGTGGACCGGAAACGGACGTCCTGAGCCGGTCTACAGAAGGATAGTTTTACCCCTGGACACGCTCGTGAATGTGGGTTACCCTGTGGTGGTCCGGCCCGTCGGGGGTTCGGGTGGGGGTCGTGGGGAACAGCGGCTGTCTGGATGTCGTCCCTGGTGGGACGGCGATAATTGAGTCGAAGAGGCGGGGTGGGGCCTATGGTCCATCGGGAGAGCGTGGGAGACGACGGTTCGCATCGGCTGTTGTGGCTGCCGTGCGTGGTCGTCGTCCTGGTGATGGTGATGATGGTGACGGCGTGCTCGCCTGCTGACGGTGAGGCCGGGGATGGGGTGGACGTCGCCGCGGCCGAGCATTCCGGGGACGGCGCGGGGGAGGGGGAAGCTGCGCTTGATGGCATGATCGCGGAACCCGAGGTGACGGACGACGGCCGGATGATTCAGCCTGCGGGACACACCGGCCTCTGGTTCGAGACCAGGCCGTTGGATCCAATGGATAACCGGCTCTTCGCGATACGGAGTGCATAGCTGAG
>NZ_JBQSWS010000021.1:0-59794 GCF_052377355.1 Corynebacterium sp. AOP40-4SA-5 | reverse complement strand
CCGCGCTCATGAGTACTGAGCTCCCCACGCGCACGGCGGTCAACCTGACCGATGACCTCCCTGTCAGATTGCCACTACGTACATACACGCGATCAATGACAGGCTGCGCCACGAAGGGCACTATGCGCGGCCTTACGGGACAGATTACAGCGCGGCGTATAGCAGGCGCTACGGGGTGGCAGTGTGCGCCGCCATACGGGCGGGCTACGGGCTGCCTGATGCGCGGCCTGACGGGGATGGCTACGGGGCCGCTGCGGGCTTGTGGGAGCCGGGAGCACTGCTGTGGCCACAGCGCAGCTGTGCGGGCCGCTGCGGGCTTGTGGGAGCCGGGAGCACTGCTGGGGCCACAGCGAGCTACAGCGCTGCCCACAGCCCGGCATCCACGCGGCCTACATCCACCGCTGCCCTGCATCCACGCGGCTGTCATGACCACCAGAAGCGGTTTTGCTTGGCTTCTACGCAGCTCATACATCGCTGCTCACCCTCTACGCGCCCCCCCCCAGGCCTCCGGGGCGGGTAAAAACACCCTCTGAACTGCGCCGGGGCGGTTTATGGGCGACCCCGGGGCGGTTTGTGGGCGGTAAAAACACCCTCCGACCTGCGCCGGGGCGGTTTGTGGGCGGGTTTTGGAGGCCCGCAAACGTAAACACGCAGCCTTTTGTGAGGCAAGCCATCTACCAGGAAGAATAAAGAGAGTTACCTGGTGAGAACAGTTTATACTATATAAGCGTAATTTTACTTTCATATATAAAACTACTATCCCTGTATACGCGTCTGTTCCTCCCAGCCGCGTTCTCTAGCAGTTCTCTGGCACTTCACGCCGAGCACAGCCACTCACACGCGGCGTTTCCCCTGTTCATTGAGCTGGAGACGAGACTTGAACTCGCAACCTACGGTTTACAAGACCGTTGCGCTACCAATTGCGCCACTCCAGCGGAAACCGACGGCGCCTGGCCCCGTCCTCGGCGTCTCCACCGGGTTTCAGCCGACGACTCTATCAGCAGCGCAGCCACCCGATCGAATCCGGATCCTCTACCGTAGAGTGTGCCCGGTAGGAGACGTCGACCACGGCAGACAGTGAGGAAGAGGGGTGCCGAGTGAACGGTGAGAACCCGACCGGGAACGACTCGGGCAGCAGCGCCGGCAGCAAGGGCCTCACCGCGGTGAGGAACAAGGTCTCGGCGATGCTGTTCAGCGGGAACCGGTCCACGATCGACACGATCCGCACCGCACCGCCGCCCTCCCCGCTGGCCCCGGTCAACCTCACCGACTCCGCCCAGGTCCACCTGGTGATGGACACCGCCGCACGCATCGGCGACCTGCTGCTGTCCGCAGGCACCGGCAACACCGATGCCAAGGCCCAGGTCAAGGCCGTCACCTCGGCCTACGGCCTGTACGGCTGCCACGTGGACATCACCCTGAACACCATCACGATCTACTCGCCGTCCACGGACAACACCACGCCGATGAGCTGCTTCCGGGTGGTGCACGCGCTCAACAGCGACTTCTCCCGACTCACCGAGGTCGACCGGCTGATCCGCTCGATCGTCAACGGCGCCACCGAGCTCGAACTGACCCGCAAGATCCTCACCGACATCGAGACCAGTCCCCCGCCCTACCGCATCCGCTGGGCCACCCTGGCCTGGGGCGGCTTCGCCGGCGCGGTGGCCCTGATGCTCGGCGGTGAGCCGCTCGTTGCCCTGATCGCCACGATCACCTCGATCATCATCATGGCCACGAACGTGTGGCTGGCGTCGAAGTCGCTTCCGTTGTTCTTCCAGAACCTCACCGGCGGCATCATCGCCACGATCCCGGCCGCGCTCACCTTCAGCTTCGCCCGGGCGTTGAACCACTACCTGTCGCCGTCGTTGGTGATCGCCTCGTGCATCGTCGCCATGCTCGCCGGGTTGACCCTGGTCCAGGCCCTGCAGGACGGGGTCACCGGAGCGCCGGTGACGTCCTCGGCACGGTTCTTCGAGACGGTGCTGATGACCGGCGGCATCATCTCCGGCATCGCCATGGGCCTGATGCTGACGAGCCGGCTGGGGGTCACCCTGCCGCCGATCGACACCTCCAGCACGCAGGGCACCTTCGGCGGTGCCGCGGTGCAGATCCTCGGCGGCGTCGGGGCCGCGCTGTTCTTCGCCATCGCGTCCTTCTGTGAACGACGTGCCCTGATCGTGGCCACGCTCACCGCGTTGGTGTCCTACTCGCTCTACCGGTTCCTGCAGGTGCAGCTCAGCACCGGCGACGTCACCGCCGCGGGCATCACCGCCACCTTCGTCGGCCTGGCCGGTGGTCTGCTGTCCCGCCGCTACCTCATCCCCCCGCAGATCACCGCCATCGTGGGCATCACCCCGCTGCTGCCCGGCCTGGCCCTGTACCGCGGCATGTACTCCATGCTCACCGACCAGTTCGTGGTCGGCATCTCGAACCTGGGTATCGCCCTGGCCACCGCCACCGCGTTGGCCGCCGGCGTGGTCCTCGGCGAGTGGGTGGCGCGTCGGCTGCGTCGTCCCCGCATCCTGTACCGCTACAACGACCTGCGGCGTCCCCCGGCACGCCGTTCCCGGGGACGACGCCCCGGCGGTTCGGCGACCCCGCCGGTGCACTGGGGCGTCCTGCGCCAGCGGCGCCGCGGCACCCCCTGGCTGCCGGACCCCACCCGCTCGCATCAGCGGAAGAAGGACCGGGAAAGTGCGCCGGACGGTCAGGGGAGTTAGACTGAAGGCTTACGGGTCTCAGGCCGAACATCGTCATGCAAGGGAGCAATAAGTGCCGCCGAAGGTCAGCGACAACCACACCACCAGCGCAGAGTCCCTGCACACCGTGGAGGAGGAGACCGCCAAGGCCGCGCAGCGCATCGTCGCCACCTACGCCGACGACTTCCTCGACGCCGCCACGCTGATGTGCATGCTCGGCGTGGAACCGGAGGGCCTCATCCACCGCAAGGTGGCCGCGGACGCCGCCGCCGAGGAGGAGGCCAAGAACCCCAAGGCCGCCAAGAAGACCACGGCGAAGAAGACGGCCAAGAAGGCTCCCGCGAAGAAGGCGACCAAGACCACCGCCAAGAAGACCACGGCGAAGAAGGCGGCCACCTCCACCACCGCGAAGAAGGATTCCGGCGAGTAGTCTGTAGGTCACAGACATCCGAGAAGACCGACCCGCGACCCAAGGGGAGACCACGCCGTGACTGCCGGAGATGACAGCACCACCGACACTGGGATCGACACGGGGAGCGACATGGTCGTGGTCGCCAACCGGCTGCCCGTCGACCGCTCCGTGGACCGCGACGGCAACGTCACCTGGTCCCCCAGCCCCGGCGGTCTGGTGACCGCCCTGCGTCCGGTGCTGGAGTCCAGTCAGGGCAGCTGGGTCGGTTGGCCCGGCGCCACCGCGGACTCCCCCGACGAGGAGATCGTCGCCGCCGACCTCCCGGAGATGGACGGCGGGATCACCCTGTCCCCGGTCAACATCTCCACCGAGGAGTTCCAGACCTACTACGAGGGGTTCTCCAACGACACCCTCTGGCCGCTGTACCACGACCTGATCGTGCACCCGGAGTTCCACCGCTCCTGGTGGCGCGCCTACCGCACGGTCAACGAGCGTTTCGCCCGGGCCGCCGCGGACGCCGCCGCCCCCGGTGCCACGGTGTGGGTGCAGGACTACCAGCTCCACCTCGTGCCCGGCATGCTGCGTGAGATGCGCCCGGACCTGAAGATCGGTTTCTTCCTGCACATCCCCTTCCCCTCCCCGGAGCTGTTCCGTCAGCTCCCGTGGCGTTGGGACGTGCTGATGGGCACCCTGGGCGCCGACCTCATCGGCCTGCACACCCCGGACTCGGCCTGGAACTTCCTGTACACGCTGCGCGCGCTCGGCGGCGACGTGACGTTCAGCAAGGTCGGCGAGGGCGACGCCTGCGGAGCCGACGGCGAGGGCACGTTCACCGACGACGGTGCCGCGGGCACCGACGAGTCCGGCGTCTCCTACATCCGCGGGGCCCGGCTGCCGCGCAGGGACGCCGTGGCCGGCACCGTGCGCACCGCCGACGGACGTGAGGTGAAGGTGGGGGTCTTCCCCATCTCGATCGACACCGAGGGGGTGCAGGCCAAGGCCACCGCCCCGGAGACGGTCTCGGCGGCCACGGCGCTGCGCCGCCGCGTCGGCTCACCGAAGATCCTGCTCGCCGGCGTGGACCGCCTGGACTACACCAAGGGCATCCACCAGCGACTCAAGGCACTGGAACAGCTGCTCAGCCAGGGCCTGCTGAACCCGGACGAGGTCTGCCTGATCCAGGTCGCCACCCCGTCGCGCGAACGCCTCGACTCCTACGCCCGCACCCGTGAGGACGTGGAACGCACGGTCTCCCGGATCAACGGCGCCTACGGCAGCCTGGGCCACACGGTGGTGCACTACTCCCACGCGAGCATGCCCTTCGCCCAGCTGGTGTCGTTGTACGCCGCGGCGGACGTGATGCTGGTGACCGCCCTGAAGGACGGCATGAACCTGGTCGCCAAGGAGTACGTCGCCAGCCACTCCGACGGCTCCGGCGCCCTGGTGCTCAGTGAGTTCACCGGTGCCGCCACCCAGCTGCCGAACGCCTACCTGTGCAACCCCTACGACGTGGAGTCGACTGCGGCGGCGATCATGAAGGCCATCGACTCCCCCGACGAGGACAAGCAGGCCCGGATGGCGGAGATGTGGGAGGAGGTGCGCACCCACGACGTGCACGGGTGGGCGCGCCGCTTCCTCGCGGTGCTGGATCCGGAGGTGCTCGACACCGACGCCGCCGACACCGCCGCCGACGCAGGGGCGGACGGCGAGTGACCCGGCAGCACCCCCGCAGCGTCCTGCACCCGACCGCACGCACCCGCCGACGCACCGCCTTCGGCGGGGTCGTTCTCGCCGGTGGGCTCCTGCTCACCGCGTGCGGCTCCGACATCCCCGGCGAACTCGCCGACGTGCGCTGGCAGGTCGGACGCATCGAGGACGCCGGCCTCGCCGACTCCGGTACGGCCGTGTCGTCCAGCCTGTCGCAGACCGACCAGGCGCGCACCTGGCTGGCCCTCGGCGGCAGCACCGTGACCGGCGGAGCGGGCTGCATGGCGATCAGCGGCGACGTGGAATGGCTCGACAACGACCGCGTCCGGTTCCCCGGGCTCAGCGCCCGCGACATCAGCGGCGAATCCGAGGGCACCCAGTGCCTGCCGAACGACCGTGAACTCGCCGAACGGCTCGTCGCCGTTCTCGGCGAAGGCGACGGGGCCACCGAGTCCACCGAGTCCACCGAGTCCACCGACGCTGAAACCACGGAGCCCTCCGAGTCTGCCGAGCCCTCCGAGACCGCCGACACCGACGACGAGGCAGGCGACACCGACGAGGTGCCCACGCTGCGCTGGGAGACCCCCGGCGAGGACGAGCTGCGGCTGACCCGCGCGGACGACTCCCCGTCGGCGTGGCAGACGGGACGCTTCGTGGAGTTCCTCGCCACACCGTGATTCCGGTGCCGCTACGCTGGGGGCCATGACCGACGCCACCACCCTCCCCGCCGTCTCCACCGACGACATCCAGTACCTCGCCGAAGTACCGCACCTGCTCGTCGCCCTGGACTTCGACGGCACCCTCTCCGGCTTCTCCACCGACCCGCTGGCGGTGCGCATGGTCCCCGGCGCCCGTGCCACCATCGACCGGCTCGCCGGGTGCGCCGGCACCACCGTGATGCTGCTGTCCGGACGCAACCTCGAGGTCCTCGAACCCGTCGCCGAGGCCACCGCCATCGCGCACCCCGGTCCCGGGGACATCCTTCTGGTGGGCAGTCACGGTGCCGAACCCGCCGACGCCACCAGCTCCGGTCTCGACGACGACCAGCGCGAGCTGCTCGACACACTGTCGGCGATGGCCCAGGAGTACGCCGACCGCGACGCCGGGATGTGGGTCGAGCACAAGCCCTTCGCCGTGGGTCTGCACATCCGTGGCGCCTCCGACGAACGCACGGGGCTGACCGCCTACGAGGAGTTCCGCCTGGCCGCCCAGAAACTCGAGGGGGTGACCGTGACCCCGGGCAAGAGCATCGTGGAGGTCTCGGTCTCCCCGGTGACGAAGGGCAGCTACCTCTCGGCGTTCATCGACCGCACCGAACCCGACGCCGTGGTGTTCGCCGGCGACGACGTCACCGACGAGACCGCCCTGAGCGTCCTCGACCAGCAGGGGCTGGCGACGGACGGGGACGGCGTGCCGGCGCGTCCTGACCTCGGTATCCGTGTCGGCGACGGGGACACCGCGGCACACCGGCGCCTGGCCGACCCCGTCGCGGTGGCCGACGTGCTCGCCCGGCTGGCCGAGGCGCGCCTGCTGCGCCAGGGAGACCGTGACGGCGGTGTGGTGGACGCCGCATCGGTGGCCGCGGTCAGCGAGCTGCGGGAGGACCGATAGTCCTGCCCGGAAGGAAGCGTGTCGGCAGGATGATGCGCTGCTCGGGCTCCGCCCAGGCCATCGTCGGCTGCCGGCGGGTCGGTTCGGAGTTGCGTCCGATCAGGGCGGCCAGGACGTTTCCGCTGGTGAAACCCTTCTCGCGGTTGGGCTGCTCCACGGTGGCCAGGCCGCGGTCACGGGCGCGGGCGATGCCGTCGAAACCCACCACGGAGAGATCGCCGGGCACGTCGATGCCGTTGTCCTCGGCGTAGTCGAGCACGCCGAGCGCCTGACTGTCGGTCGTGCAGATCACCGCGGTGAGGTCCGGGTGGTTCTCCAGGAGTTCCGCGGCGGCGCTGCGGGCGGTGTCGGGGTTGTTGAGGTGGCGTTCGATCACCGGCACGTCCGACCGGTCCACCCCGGCCTCCTCGAGCACGGCCAGTGCGCCGAGCACACGGCCCTTCTGCACGTGCATCTGCGCGTCCGCCAGGCGTCCGGCACTGACCGGGCCGTTGTTGGGCCGGCGGTCCAGACGGATGCACAACACGCCGATGCGACGGTGCCCGGCGTCCACCAGCGCCCGGGCGGCCGGACGGATCGACTCCCGGTCGTCGATGCCCACGAAGTTCACCCCGTGGTCGTCGGCCGGCTGGTCGCAGATCACCGTCGGCACGTTGCGGTTGGTCACCGAGGCGAGGAAGGGGTCGTCCGCGGCGACGGAGTAGACGATGAAGCCGTCCACCACGGCCTGGTTCACCAGGGCGGCGGGCCGGTCCTCCTCCGCGGTCTCCGCCCCGGCGGGGATCAGCAGCATGGAGGTGTCCATGCCCACACACGCCTCGGACACCCCGGACATGAACTCCAGGGAGGCCTGGTCCTCGAAGGCGTAGGTCATGTCGTCGGTGAGCAGCACGCCGATCGCCCCGGCCCGGCGCGTACGCAGCGAGCGCGCCGTGGGGTCCGGCCCGGAGTAGCCCATGCGCTCGGCGGTGCGCATGATGCGTTCGCGGAGGTCGACCGAGAGCTGTTCGGGACGGTTGTAGGCGTTGGACACCGTGGTCCGGGAGACACCCAGTTCCGCGGCGATGGAGGCGAGTGTCCCCCGTCGTCCCTGACGGGCCTGGTTGCTGGAGCGATTCACGTCGACCATGGTATCCGACCTGCCCCGCTGTGACCCTGGTTACCCTAATTGGCAATCGTTCCCAACAAGGATTAGAGTCGGCCCCATGCCCAGACGCCGCCCCACCCCCCGCACCGTCACCGCCCTGACACTGGCCGCAGCCACGTCGCTCACCCTGGGGCTCACCGCCTGCTCGGGTGCGGACAGCGCGTCCGCCGACAACGGCGGGATCCGCATCGTCGCGTCCACCTCGACGTGGGGCGACATCGCCCAGCAGGTCGTCGACGACGCTGCCGCCGACCCTGCCGACGGGGACACGTCCGACATCACCGTGGACACGATCCTCTCGGGCACCGACGACGACCCGCACGAGTACGAGGCCACCGCCCGCGACATCGCCACCATCCGCGACGCCGACATCGTGGTCGGCAACGGCGCCGGCTACGACAACTGGCTCACCGACAACGCCGGCGACGACTCCGAGGTCATCACCGCCGCCCCCCTCGGCGAGGACCACGACCACGACGAGCACACGCAGGACGCTACGGCGTCCGACGACGCGGACGCCGATGCGTCCGACGCGTCCGACGACGGTCACGACCATGGCAGCGGCATCCTCGAGGGCGAGGACAACCCGCACGTCTGGTTCGACATGGACCTCGTCGCCGACTTCGCCGACGACCTGGCCGCCCACCTGAATGACCTCGACGAGAGCTTCCCCGCCGAGGCCACCGGCGTGCGCGAGATGACCGACGAGTTCACCACCCGCATCGCCGAGCTGCCGCACGCCCACGTGGTGCTCACCGAACCGGTCGCCGGACTGCTGCTCAAGGGGTCCGAGATCCACGACGTCACCCCCGAGAGCTTCGCCCGGACCGTCCTGAACGAGGGCGAGCCCTCCGTCGCCGACCTGGCCGCGACACGTGACCTCGTCGCCGACGGCGAGGCGGACGCACTGATCACCAACACACAGTCGGAGAGCCAGGCGTCCCGCCAGCTCACCGACGCCGCCGAGGACAACGACGTCCCGGTCGTCAACGTCACCGAGACCCCCGGCACCAGCGGGGGCAGCCAGCAGGACTACGCCGACTACGTCGACGCCGTCATCACCGACCTCGAGGATGCGCTCAGCTAGATGTCCGCCCTGACCTTCACCGGTGCCAGCGTCGACCCGTTGTGGCACGACCTGGACCTGACCGTCGAGCCCGGGGAGTTCCTCACCGTGCTCGGCCCCAACGGGGTGGGCAAGTCCACCCTGCTCAACGCGGTGCTCGGCACCCGCGCCCTGACCTCCGGCAGCGTCAACGCCCCGGAGCGGGTCGGGTTCATCCCGCAGCAGCGCATGTTCGACGCCGACCTGCCGATCCGGGTCCGCGACCTCGTCGGGCTCTCGATCGAGCACGGGGTGATGTCGCGCCGACGCCCCCACCGCGCCACCATCGACGCCGCCCTCGCCGAGGTCGGTGCGTCCGGCCTGGCGGACCGTCGGGTGGGCACGCTGTCCGGCGGGCAGCAGCAGCTCGTCCGCCAGGCCCAGGCCATGGCCACCGACCCGCAACTGCTGCTGTGCGACGAACCGCTGCTCAGCCTCGACCTCTCGGCCCAACGCTCCGCCGTCGACCTGCTCGACCGGCGACGACGGGAACACGGCACCGCCGTCGTCTTCGTCACCCACAGCATCAACCCGGTGCTCGGCGTGACCGACCGCATCCTCTACCTCGGGCCCGACGGACACGTCACGGGTGCCGTGGACGAGGTCATGACCGGCCCGGTGCTCTCCCGCCTCTACGGCACGCACGTCGACGTCGCCGAGGTCAACGGACGGATGGTGGTCGTGTGAGTACCTGGGACCTGCTGCAGGTCGACTTCGTCCAGAACGCCCTGCTCGCCTCGCTGCTGCTCGGACTGGTGTCCGGTGCACTGGCACCGCTGATCGTGATGCGCCGCATGAGCTTCGCCGCCCACGCCACCGGCGAGCTCGCTCTGATGGGAGCCGCCGCGGCCCTGCTGTTCGGCGTGAGCGTGACCACCGGCGCGGTCCTCGGTGCCGTGCTGGCCGCCGTGGTCCTGGCGTTGCTGGGGCTGAAGGAGCAGGACGCCACCGTCGGTGTGGTCCTCGCCTTCGGCATGGGCCTGTCCGTGCTGTTCATCTACCTGTACCCCGGGCGCACCTCCGAGGCCTACGCCCTGCTCACCGGGCAGATCGTGGGGGTCTCCGGCGCCTCACTGGGTATCCTGGCGTTGATGTCGGTGCTGGTGGCCGCGGCCGTCGCGGTGCTGTGGCGTCCCCTGCTGTTCGCCACGGTGGACCCGGTGATGGCCGCGGCCTCCGGTGTGCCGGTGAAGCTGCTGGCCGCCGCCTTCGCCGTGCTCATCGGCATCGTCGCCTCCCAGGGCGTGCAGATCGTGGGCGCGCTGCTGCTGCTCGCTCTGCTGATCACCCCGGGTGCCGCGGCGGTGCGGGTGACCTCGAACCCCCTGCTGGCGGTCGTGCTGTCCGCGATCTTCGCCACCACGGCCTCGGCCGGCGGGCTGGTGCTGTCGCTGGCGCCGGGGCTGCCGGTGAGCCCCTTCGTGACCACGATCAGCTTCGTGATCTACCTGGCGTGCCGGACCATCGGGTGGGCCCGGGGCCGGCGGGCCGTCCGCGACGAGACCGCGCGCAAGGGATCCGCCGTGGGTGCCGTACCGGGCTCCACCGGGGAGGTCGCCGACCCCCACCATGCGGCACCCTGAGCCCTCAGGTCGCTTTCGGGGCTCCTGGACGACCTGAGGGGTCAAGGTGGGAACACCTTGACCCCTCACGCCCCGGAGCTAACCGGAATGAACCGAGCTACCCGACCCGGCGCTGGCGGGCGAACTCGCTGAGCACCACACCGGCGGCGACGGAGGCGTTGAGCGACTCCACCCGTCCGGCCATCGGGATCGAGAGGATGTCGTCGCAGGTCTCCCCCACCAGACGCGACAGTCCCTTGCCCTCGGAACCGACCACGACCACGACCGGGGTCGTCCCGTCGTAGGTGTCGAGCGTGTGCTTGCCGCCGGCGTCCAGGCCCACGACCTGGTAGCCGGACTGCTGGAGCTGCTTCAGCGAGCGCACCAGGTTCGTCGCCCGGGCCACGGGCAGACGTGCGGCGGTACCGGCGGACGTGCGCCACGCCACCGCGGTCACCGACGCCGACCGGCGCTCCGGGATGACCACACCGTGGCCACCGAAGGCGGCGACCGAGCGGATGACCGCACCCAGGTTGCGCGGGTCGGTGATGTTGTCGAGCACCACGATCATGCCGGGACGCCCGGAGGTCTGCGCGGCCTCGATGAGGTCCTCGACCTCGGCGTACTTGTACGGCGGCACCTGCAGCCCGATGCCCTGGTGCATGCCGTTTCCGGTCATGCGGTCCAGTTCGTCGCGGCTGACCTCGAGCACGGCGATGCCACGCTCGGCACAGGTGTGCACCGCCTCGGAGAGGCGGTCGTCGTTGCCGGTGCCCACGGCGACGTACAGGGCGGTCGCCGGTGCGTCCGCCCGCAGGCACTCGATCACCGGGTTACGTCCGACGACGAGCTCCGGCTGGTCGTCGGCGTCCCTGGGGCGCTGACGCCCGGAGTCGTGCCGTTCCTTGGTCTTCTTCGCCTTGTACTTCGCGTGGTAGACGCGGTCCTCGGCCTTGGGGGTGGGCCCCTTGCCGGCGAGTCCCCGTCGCCTGGTGCCGCCCGAGCCCTTGTCGGAGCCCTTGCGCGCCGTCTTCCGTACCGCGCCGCGGCGCTTGTCGTTTCCTGCCATGGCGACCAGACTACCCCGCGCGTTCCCCCTGTTCACAACGCCGTGTCCGCACGGTATCCTCTGCTGGTTATGACCCCTCCGGATCCCGTGGGCACGAGCCTGTCCCGTACCGAACGTCTCGACGCCCTGCCGGTGACCCGCAGGCACGTGAAACTGCTGGGCGGGTCCGGCATCGGGTGGGCGTTGGACGCGATGGACGTGGGCCTGATCGGCTTCATCATGGCCGCCCTGACCACGCACTGGGGGCTGAGCCACACGGAGACCTCGTGGCTGGCGTCCGCCGGCTTCATCGGCATGGCCTTAGGCGCGACCTTCGGTGGGCTGCTCGCCGACCGCTTCGGCCGACGCAACGTCTTCGCCGCCACCCTGCTGGTCTACGGGCTGGCGACCGGGGCGTCCGCCCTGGCCGGTGGCCTGGCGGTGCTCATCGCGTTACGCGTGGTGGTGGGCCTGGGGCTGGGCGCGGAGCTGCCGGTGGCGTCCACCCTGGTCTCCGAGTTCGCGCCGCGCAGGGTCCGGGGACGCATGGTCGTGGTGCTGGAGGCGTTCTGGGCCGTGGGCTGGCTGGCCGCCGCGGTGATCGGCGCGTTCATCATCGCGTTGAGCGACAACGGGTGGCGGTGGGCGCTGGCGCTCGGCATGGTGCCGGCGTTCTACGCCCTGTACGTGCGCATGTCGCTGCCGGAGTCCGTGCGCTTCCTGGAGTCGAAGGGCCGCCACGAGGAGGCCGAGCGGATCGTCGTCGGCTTCGAGGAGTCCGAGCCGGCCAAGTTCAGCCTGCGTACGCAGGGCGAACAGGCGCAGGACGCACCGGACGCCGCAGGCGGCGCGGCTGGCGCCGGGGCGTCCGACGCCTCCGACGCCTCCGACGCCTCCGACGCCGCAGCGTCCGGCATCTGGTCGCCGGCGCTGCGCTCACGCACCACCGCGCTGTGGACGATCTGGTTCTGCATCAACCTGAGCTACTACGGCGCGTTCACCTGGATCCCGTCGATCCTGGTGGACCAGGGCTACACGCTGGTGAAGTCCTTCACCTTCACCCTGGTCATCACGCTGGCGCAGCTGCCGGGGTACGCGGTGTCGGCCTTCCTCATCGAACGTTGGGGGCGCAGGACGACACTGGCCGCGTTCCTCGCCGGCTCGGCCGTGGCCGCGGGGCTCTACGGTTTCGCCGGGGTGGAGTGGCAGATCATCGCCGCGGGTTGTCTGCTGTCGTTCTTCAACCTGGGTGCGTGGGGTGCGCTGTACGCCATCGGGCCGGAGCTCTACCCCACCACCATGAGAGCGAGAGGCACTGGTGCGGCGACCGGCTTCGGACGGCTCGCCTCGATCCTCGCCCCGCTGATCGTGCCGCCGCTGCTGGTCTTCGGTGGGATGCCGGTACTGTTCGCCCTGTTCGGGGTGGCCTTCGCGGTGGCGGCCGTGGCCGCGCTCGCGCTGCCGGAACTCAAGGGCACACGGCTGATGGAGCGGTAGGCGCGCCTCTTCCCCGGAGCGAATGTACGAACCCAAGCCGATTCGGTCACCGCGAGTGTCCTGGGAGAACCGAATCGGATTGGGAACTGACGCGAGACAACGGAGCGGACGCCGCGCGGGCCCGTGCCCTGCTTACTACCCCAGCGACCAGGTCGCCCCGTCGGCGGTGTCGGTGACGGCCACGCCGGCGGCCTTCAGCCGGTCGCGCACCTCGTCGGCGGTCGCGTAGTCCTTCTCCGCCTTCGCCGAGGCACGCCGTTCCAGCTCCGCCTTCACCAGGACGTCCAACGCCACCGTCGCCGCGTCCGACGAACCGGCGCCGATCCCCTGGCCACGGCCCTGGGCGGTGGGCCCGGACCACGTCGCCGACAGCGGGTCCACACCCAGCACACCGACCATCGCGCGCACGGCGCCGGCAATCTCGGCGAGCTGTGCACGGTCGCCGGACTCCAGGGCCTTGTTGCCCGCCCGTACCGCGTCGTGGACGACGGCGAGCGCCTGCGGGACGGCCAGGTCGTCGTCCAACGCCTCCTCGAACGCCGGCAGCCAGGTGCCGGTCTCCACCGTGCCGAGGACCTCGACCGCGCGGGTCAGGAACTTCTCGATACGTCGGAAACCGGCGGCGGCCTCCTGCAACGCGGACTCGGAGTACTCCAGCATGGAGCGGTAGTGCGCCGAGCCGAGGTAGTAGCGCAGCTCGATCGGACGCACCAGGGTGAGGATGTTCGGCACCGAGAGCACGTTGCCCAGCGACTTCGACATCTTCTCGCCCGACATCGTCACCCACCCGTTGTGCATCCACAGGTTGGCGAACTCGTCGCCCGCGGCATGCGCCTGGGCGGCCTCGTTCTCGTGGTGCGGGAACTGCAGGTCCATGCCGCCGGCGTGGATGTCGAACCGCGCGCCGAGGTACTTGCGCGACATCGCCGAGCACTCGATGTGCCAGCCGGGGCGCCCGAAGCCCCACGGGGTGTCCCACCCGGGCTCGCCGGGTTTCGCGGCCTTCCACATGGCGAAATCGCGCGGGTCCTCCTTGCCCGGTGCGGCGTCCTCCCCCTGGTCGAGCTCGTCGAGCTTCTGGTGGGACAGGAAGCCGTACCCGGGCACCTGCGCGGTGCGGCAGTACACCGAGCCGTCCTCACTGGCGTAGGCCATCCCGGCGTCGATGATGCGCTGGATGTAGGCGATCATCTCCGGGACATGCCCGGTCGCGCGGGGTTCGACGGACGGGGCGGCCACGCCGAGCAGGTCGTAGGCGCGGGTGAACTCGCGCTCGTGGGTGGCGGCCCACTCCCACCAGGGCCGACCGTTCTCGGCGGACTTGCTGAGGATCTTGTCGTCGATGTCTGTAACATTGCGCACGAACGCAACGTCCAGCCCCTTGGCCTCGAGCCAGTTGCGCAGGACGTCGAATGCCACGCCGGAGCGCACATGACCGATGTGCGGGACGGACTGCACGGTCGCACCACACAGGTACACCGAGGCATGCCCCTCCTGCAGCGGAACGAAGTCGTGGAGTTCACGGGTCGCGGTGTCGAAGAATCGCAGAGTCACAACAGACAGTCTAGACGGGAGAGGCCCCATGAAACTTGCGACGGTCCGGATCGACGGTTCGCGATGCACCATCCAGGTCGACGGGGTCGACGACGCACCGAACGGGGGTGGGGTGACCGGACGCATCGTGGACCGCCGCGGGCTCGGCGCACTGCTCACCGGCAGCGCCACGGGCAGTTCCTCCGGCATCCGCGGCGCGGTGGAGGCCGGACTGCGCCGCGACGGCGACGAGGTCACCGTGCCCTTCGCCGACCTGCTGCCGGTGGTCCCCTCTCCGTCGAAGATCTTCTGCGTGGGCCTGAACTACCGCGAGCACATCGAGGAGATGGGCCACCCCATCCCCGACCACCCGACCCTGTTCGTGAAGTACCCCTCGGCGCTGACCGCACCGTATGCCGAGGTGACCGTGCCGGAAGGCATGACGGAAAAGGCCGACTACGAGGGTGAGCTCGCCGTGGTCATCGGCTCGCGGCTGCCCGGTGCCCAGGGCGGGGCGACCGCGGCGGAGGCCCGCGCCGCGATCGGCGGCTACGCGGTGATGAACGACTTCTCCCAGCGCGACTGGCAGTACCGCACCCAGCAGTGGCTGCAGGGCAAGAACCTGGACCGCTCCTCCGCCTTCGGCCCGTGGCTGACCGTCGCCGACGACTACGACCCGGTGGCCGAGGGCGCGGTGCTGCGCACCTGGGTCAACGGTGACCTGCGCCAGGAACACTCCACCGCCGACCTGGTGTTCCCCCCGGTGGACCTGGTGCGCTACATCTCCAACTTCGCCACGTTGGAGCCCGGCGACGTGATCGTCACGGGCACACCCGAGGGCGTGGGTGCAGGTTCCGGACGGTTCCTGGCCGACGGGGACGTGGTGCGCATCGAGGTCGACGGGCTCGGCGCGGTGGAGTCCACCATCCGGATGTGATCTGGCGCCCGGGGGTCCCCGGACGGGCCCCCTGCGTCCGGACGCTTTGATAGGGTCGGCTCAGTACACTTACGCCGCCCAACACGTTTCGGAGAGCCCCCATGTCCCTTCGCACCACCCGTTCGCTGCGGGGTGCGGCCGCCCTGGCCGCCGCAGCCTCCCTCGCCCTCGGCGTCACGGCCTGCTCCGACGACTCCGACAGCTCTGACAGCTCGAGCAGCTCCGACGCCAGCGCCACAGACAGCGCAGATGAGGCGGAGGATTCAGGCGCCTCGGACGGCCCGCTGACCGTGGACAAGGCCGACGATCTCTCCGACGGCGACACGGTCACCGTCACCCTGGAGGGTCTCGACACCGCCAACAGCTACTACGTGGCCGTCGGCACCACCGACGGTGCCAGCGCCGACCCGGGCACCTACGCGGGCTCCATGGAGGAGTGGGCACGGGTGGTCCCCGAGGGCGAGGAGGGCGGCACCGCCACCTACGACGCCGAAGGCAACGCCGAGTTCGACCTCACGGTCCAGGCCACCAACGAGGACGGCTCCGTGGACTGCACCACGGACTCCTGCTCGCTGAAGCTGATCACCGACCACTCCTCGCAGCCGCCCTTCGAGGACGTCGCCGCGGTCCCGGTGACCTTCGCGAGCTAATCCGCGAACTAAGCCGCGAACTACTCCCCGGGGACCAGCAGCCCACCCTCGTAGGCGAGGATCACCAGCTGGGCCCGGTCGTGGGCGTGGATCTTGGTCATGATCCGGTTCACGTGGGTCTTCGCCGTGTGCGGGGAGATGAAGAACTCCTCGGCGATCTGCTGGTTCGACAACCCCCTGCCCACCAGCTGCAGCACCTCACGCTCGCGCTCGGTCAGCAGCCCCAGGCGTCCGGCGGCCTCCTCGGAGACCGCGGGACGCGGTTCCGGGGACTGGACGTAGCGGGCGATCAGGCTGCGTGTCGCCGTGGGCGACAACAACGCGTCCCCGTCCGCCACCGAGTGCACCGCGCGGATGATCTCGTCGGGTTCGGCACCCTTGCCGATGAAGCCGCTGGCCCCCGCGCGCAGGGCGGCGACCACGTACTCGTCCTCCTCGAAGGTCGTGAGGATCAGCACGCGGCTGTCGGCGTTGCCCGGCTCCGAGCAGATCCGCCCGGTGGCCTCGATGCCGTCGAGGCGGGGCATGCGGATGTCCATCAGCACCACGTCCGGGTGCAGTTCGGCGGTCATGGACACCGCCTCCAGACCGTCGGACGCGGCACCGACCACCTCGGTGTCCGGTGCGCTGGACAGGATGTCGACGACGGCCTGACGGATCAGGACCTGGTCGTCGACGACGAGCACGGTGGTCACGGATGTTCCTCCCGGGGAAGTGGTAGTTCGGCGGTGAGCGTGAATGTCCCGTCCGATTCTACGGCGGTGACCGCCCCGCCCACGGCGGCCACACGCTCGCGCAGCCCGGTGAGGCCCAGGAACCCGTGCGGGGCGTCCGGCTGGTTGCGTCCGTCCTCGGAGACCGGGTTGCTGACCCGCACCGACACCACGCGACGGTCCTGGACGCTCGCGATGCTGGTCGCAAGCTCGGCGGTGTTGCCCGAACCGTGCTTGTGCGCGTTGGTCAGGCCCTCCTGCACCACGCGGTAGACCACCCGTCCGGTGGTGTCGTCGAGTCCGGCCAGGTCGCCGTCGGTGGAGCGGTGCACCGTGAGCCCCGCCCCGGCGATGGAGGCGACCAGGTCGTCCAGGTCCGCCACACCCGGCTGCGGGAGCTGGACGGACCCGCCGCCGGTGTCCCCTGCCCCGGCACCGGCACCGCCGGCGTCCCCGGCGCGCAGGTAGCGCAGGAGCACACCGATGTCGCCGAGCACCTCACGCGCGGCCTCACGGATCGTGCCGAGTGACTCGCGCGCCTTGTCGGGCCGGGTGTCCAGCGAGCTGGACGCCACCCCGGCGTTCAGGCTGATCACCGAGATCCGGTGCGCTACCGTGTCGTGCAGGTCCTGGGCGATGCGCAGCCGCTCCTCGGCCACCCTGCGCCGTGCCTCGGCCTCGCGGGTCTGCTCGGCCCGCTCGGCGCGCTCGGTGGCCGCCCGGGCGTACTCACGCCGGGAGCGCGCACTGTCCCCCAGCGCGGTGGCGATGGCGATGCCCGCGGCGATCTGGAAGACCTGCGGGTCCAGGGTCAGCCGGTCGTTGGTGAACAGGCTCAGCACGGCCACCAGGATCGCGCCCGTCGCCCCGCAGCCCAGAGCCACCGGACGCGGGACGCTGGTGGCCGCGGCGAAGGCGGCGACGATCGCGGCGATGCCGGGGCCCAGTGCGGGCACCCCGAGCAGGACGGTTCCCACGTACACCGCCAGGCAGACGGCGAGCACCGGCAGCGGCCACCGTCGACGCAGCGGCATCAATGCCGCCGCCAGCACCGCGGCCCCGGTGACGACGAGGTCGAGGCGGTGGTCGGGCATCCCCCCGCCCGGCCCGGCGGGTCCGGGGCCCGGGCCGGGTACGGCGACGGAGGCGAGGATCAGTGCGATGACCGCCAGATCCCCGACCCACACCGGGATCCATGCCGGACGCTCGGTGGGGGTCGGGGGGTGGGGTTCTGCCTGGGTCATGAGGCCATTGTGCAGTATCGGGGCGATCCGCGACGCTCAGGGTGCGGCCGGCGCAGGGGCCGCCGCTGCGGCCGGAGCGTCCTGCGCATCGTCCTGCACGTCCTGCGCATCGTCCTGCACGTCGGTGACGGGCGGGACCGGTTCGACGATCCGGCGGCGGATCGGGTGTCCGGAGGATCCGCCGACCACGACCCAGCGCTCCCGGTACTCCTGCACCGGCTCCTGTTGCTGCGCCGGTTCCGGTTCGGGTTCGCGGCCCGTCTCCGGGGAGGACGCTACTGCGTCCGGGGCGGCGTCCGGTGCTGTGGCAGGACCCGCGGTGCCGTCACCGTTCAGGGCGTCGCGCACGATCCTGCGCGGATCGTAGGCTCGGAACTGGGTGTTCCACGTCTTGGGGTCCATCGCGGCGACGGGGACGCCCAGCTCCTCCTCCGCGCGGCGTCTCGTCGAGTCGGTGAAGCTGCGGAAGTTCCTGATGAAGGTGGCGAGTTTCTCCGCGTAGAGCGGCAGCCGCTGCGGGCCGATGATGATCGCGGCCACGACGCCGATCACGATGATCTTCTCGATGGTGAGACCGAACATGTCAGGACACTCCTTCCAGGGTGCTTGTCCGGGTGCTTGCCTGCTGGTCGTCCTGCTCTGCGAGATCCGCCCAGTCGGGAGCGTCGGTACGGTGCCGTCGGTCGTGGATCCAGGCGATGGCCAGCGAGATCCCGAACAGCACCGCCATCGGGACGGCGATCAGGAACATCGACAGCAGGTCGGCCGCCGGGGTGACCAGGGCGCTGAAGACCACGATGCTGATGGTGATCCCCCGCCAGCTGCGGGCGATGGTGCGGGCCGACAGCACGCCCATGAAGTTGAGGACCACGATGAAGGCGGGGAACGTGAACGCCACACCGGCGGCCAGGACGAGTTTGAGAACGAAGTCGAAGTAGTAGGACGCCTGCAGCAGGGTGCTGTCGTCGGCGGAGGCGAAGCTGGCGAGCAGTTCGACGATGCGGGGGAACACCGCCACACCGGCGGCGCACCCGGCGACGAACAGGGGGATCACCGCGCCGAGGAAACCGAAGGCGTAGCGCTTCTCCCGGCGGGTCAGCGCGGGGGCCACGTAGGCCAGGATCTGGTAGAGCCAGACCGGACTCGACAGGGCGATACCGCCGAACAGGGCGATGCGGAGTTTCAGGTCGAAGGCGCCGGTGATGCTGTCGTAGTTGATGGCTGCGGCGCGGGTCTGCGCGATGTCGACCACCGGCGCGCGCAGCACCTCCAGCACCTGGTCGGAGAGCAGGTAGGCGATGACGGCCGCGACCACGAGGGCCGCCGCGACGCGGGTGAGCCTCCTGCGTCCTTCGAGCAGGTGGCCGGACAGCGGCATGCCGGCCGGTCCTGCGGTCGCGGACGTCATGACGTGAGCTTCCTCTCTGCACCGTTCAGGCCGTTCACGCCGTCCAGGTCGTCGACGGTGTTCACGGTGTGGATCGTGGGTGCCTGCGCGGTGGGCGCTGCGGCGACGTCCTCGGTGGCTGCTGCGGCAGGTACCGCGGGCGCGGTAGCGGTTGCCGCCGCGGGCGCAGGGTCAGACGCCTCGGTCTTCAGGATCCGGACGGACTGGCCGAGGCTCTTGGCCAGGGCGGGGAGCTTCGCTGCCCCGAAGAGCAGCAGGACGACGGCCAGGATGACCAGGGCGTGCATTCCGGTGAGGTTCTGTAGCATGACGTACTCCTTAGGTGGGTTCTAGCGGCGTGTTCTGGGGTGTGTTCTGGGGCGTCAGGACGCGGTCGCGTCGGACGCGGCGTCGGGGGCACCGTCCGGCATCTCGCCGTCCGGCATGCCGCCGCTGGGCGGCTCGCCGCCCTCGCCGCCGGGGCCACCCTCGCCGCCACCACCGCCGGGTGCGTCGCCGCCGGTCGGTTCGGTGGTGGTGTCCACGCGCACGGTGAGCGAGGAGATGTAGCCGGAGTCCACGTCGCCGGAGATCGTCGCCATCTGCAGGGCGGCGCTGTCCTCCCCGAAGACGTTGTCGGAGTCCAGGGTGATCTGCGAGAGGTTGCTCGACGAGCCGTCGTAGGTGTCCAGCTCGTAGACGTCGGTGAGGACGTCCTCCGGGAAGGCCATCTGGGAGGTGGCGATCGCGTTGGCGGAGTCGTCGATGGAGTCGACGTCCGGGTAGACCTCGAAGTGGATGTGGGTCCAGCGGCCGGTGTAGCAGCCGGGCATCACGGAGGTGAAGGTGACCGTGCCGTCGGCGTCGGCGACCTGCACGCCGCGCAGCCACGTCTCGTCCTCGACGCCCTCGGAGTACATCGAGTACTGCCCCTGGGCGTCGCAGTGCCAGGCGTAGACGGCGACGTCGGCGAACGGTGCGTCGTCGTTGTCCATGTCGGTGATGGTGAAGGTGAACTCCAACGGGACGCCGTCCACGGGGTCGTCGGCACCGATGCTGGAGCGGATGTCGCTGCGCACGATGCCGGACTCCTGCAGGACGTCCGGTCCGTTGGACCCGTCGGCCGGGTAGGGCCCGGCGGTCTCGTCGGGGATCTCTGCGTCCGGCAGGTCGGCGGTGTCGACACTGCCCGCGGTGGCGGTGACCCCGCTGGAGGACGAACCGGAGCCGTCCGAGCAGGCGGCCAGTGCGACGGCACCGGCGCCGGCGACGCCGGCCCCGATGAACACCCGACGGCTCATCAGGGTGCGCAGGTCGAATCCGACGCCCTGGTCGACGACCTCCTCGTCGGGGCGGTCGAGCAGGCGGCCCTCGTAGGCGGGGCCGTCGGGGGTGGAGGTGGGTTCGGGAACTCGGGTGGCCATGATGGTCTCCTTTCCCGGGGTGCTTCCCGGGGACTGGGAACAGTTGCGGTGTCGCGGTGTTCACGGCGGTCCTGCTCCCCGGGGTCATCCGGGGCGTCTGCCGTTCAACAACGTGCTCCCAAGTCTCGTCGACGCAGGCCGGTGCCGAATCCCTCCTACGCAGTCACTCGCGTACCCCATCGGCGGTATCCCCGCCTACCGTCAGCGGATGCGCGCCGGCCCCCGCGGTCGGCACTTCCCCCGGTCAGAAGACCGTTCAGACCCCCACGGCCGCCGCGTCCTGCCACACCACGGCGGTCGCCACGGCCGCGACGCCCTCGCCACGACCGGTGAACCCCAGGTGGTCGGTGGTGGTGGCGGACACGCTCACCGGCGCACCGAGGAGGTCGGAGAGCACCCGCTGCGCCTCGAGCCGGCGCGGACCCATCTTCGGGCGGTTGCCGATCATCTGCACCGCGGCGTTGCCGATCGTGAACCCGTGGGACGCCAGCAACTCCCGGCACTCGGTGAGAAGACGGGCACCGGTGACCCCGGCGTACTCCTGGCGTCCCACACCCACGAAGGAGCCGAGGTCGCCGAGGCCGGACGCCGACAGCAGGGCGTCGACGACGGCGTGGGCGACCACGTCGCCGTCGGAGTGCCCCTCGCACCCGTCGGCCCCCTCGAACAGCAGGCCCGCCATCCAGCACGGCTTGCCGGCCTCCACCTGGTGGGCGTCGGTGGCCACACCGACACGCGGGACGATCACGCCACTCCCCCGTTGCCCACAGCGCGGTGGGCGCGTTCCAGGTCCTCCGGCAGGGTGATCTTGAAGGCGCGCTCATCCCCGGCCACGGCGGCGACGGTCTCACCGGCCATCTCCATCAGCGAGGAGTCGTCGGTCACCGCCGCCGGCGCGAGGTCGGACGGCGGGTTGCCCGTCGGGTGCGCCGAGTCCAGCTCCTCCCGCGCCTGCTGCATGCGGTTGGCCGCGATCAGCCGGTCGAGGGCGAAGACCTGGGGGGTCTGTGCGGCGCGCAGCACGCGGCGCTCCGGGGTGGAGCGGATGACCTCCGCACCGTCCACGGCCCCACCGGAGACGGTCTCCACCACCTTGACCGTGTCGGTCACGGGCAGGACGGGGACCACGCCGGCCCAGGTGCCGTCCTCCACGCCCTCGGCGGCGACGGCGACGGTGGCGCGGATCATGTCCGGCGGGGTCAGGCACCGGGCGGCATCGTGAACGGCGACGAGGAACCCTGTAGGAACCTCACCGAGCTCGGCACAGGCGGAGCCGCCGTCGAGCCCTGCATCCTGACCCGCATCGCCTACCAGGGCGTGGACGGACTCGAGTCCGGCGCGCACGGAGTCGGCGCGGTCGGCTCCCCCGAGGACCACGGAGACATCCATCGGTCCCCACAGCCCGGACTGGGCGGCCACCAGGTCGCGGGTGTGTTCGAGCATGTCGCTGGACACCGTCACCACGGTGTGGCCCACGGCCTGTGAGGCGGCCAGCCCGTCCAGGCAACGCTCCAGGATCGTGCGCCCGTCGACCTCGACGAACGCCTTGGGCAGCACCTCCCCCAACCGGTTGCCGCTGCCGGCGGCAGCAACCACGGCGAAGACCCGCTCGACGCTGCCGACACCGTCGACACCGTCACCGCTGCGTCCCCCGGGGGCTCCCGCTGCTCCCGCCACCGGCGTCAGTCCTCGTCTTCGCCGAGCTCATCGTCGAGGTCGACGGACTGCGGTGCCTCGTCCTCCCCGACGCCTGCGGCACGGCGGGCCGCGGACTCCTCACGGTGGCGCACGATGGTCTCCTCCATCCGGCGCACCGTGTCGTCCGCCTTCTTGTCGTCGACGCCCTCGGCGAGGGCGAGCTCTCCGACGAGCACCAGGCGGGCCTTGGCCAGCATGCGCTTCTCGCCGGCGGACAGGCCACGGTCCTGGTCGCGACGCCACAGGTCGCGCACGACCTCGGCCACCCGGTTCACGTCGCCGGAGGCCAGACGCTCCTGGTTGGCCTTGTAGCGGCGGGACCAGTTGCCCGCCTCCTCGACGTCCGTCTCACGCAGGACGGAGAAGACCTTCAGCAGCCCCTCCTCGCCCACCACGTCGCGCACACCGACGGTCTCGGCGTTCGCCGCGGGCACCCGGACGAGCAGGTCCCCCTGGTTCACCCGGAGCACGAGGTAGTCGACCGGCTCCCCCTTGAAAACGCGCTGCTCAATTCCCTCGATCACTGCGGCACCGTGGTGGGGGTAAACGACGACGTCCCCGATGTTGAACTCCATGACGAGCCAGTTTAGCACCCTGCTGCTCAACCCCGCCCGTCACGGGCACCCCGCCCTGCACCCCACCCTGCACGCCACCCCTAGGTGAATCCTCCGACTATGTGTCCAGCCCCCACACAGGTTAATGTGGACTCGACGAGACCCGTCACCGTGACACGTGCCGGGACATATCATCTGCAGTTGACGGCCCCCCGAAACGGGCCTCAGATGGAGGAGAACAACAGTGAAGAACCGGAAGCCCGCCGCGCGTCGGCTGCTCGCCGTCACCGCCGGTTGCGCGGCCCTGGCCCTGACCGCCTGTGGCGCGGGCCAGATCTCCCAGACCGCGAACCAGGTGGCCGCCGTCAACGGCACGGACGGTGACCTCGGGGACGCCGCCGTGCGGGACGTCACCCTGATCACCCAGGAGGACAACTCCGTCGCACTGAAGTTCAACCTCGCCAACCAGGGCGTCGAGGGCAACGACATCACCCTGGAGCGCGTCTCCGTGCAGGACGCCACCCTGGACATCGGCGGCAACGTCACCGTCTCCCCCGACTGCTCCGTGGTGGCCGACTCCGAGGCCGCGATCTCGGACATGAACCCGGAGGACGCCGACGCCGGCTGCGTCGAGTACCTGGAGACCACGGTCGAGGGCGAGAACTTCTACACCGGCGCCGCCCGCGTCGTGACCTTCGAGTTCAGCAACGGCGACCTCGAGATCAACGCCCCCATCACCGCCTGGTACGCCGAGGCCGGCCACACCAACCGCCACCAGGACGGCGTGACCCGCGAGGGCACCGACACCATCGACGGCGACCACGAGGGCGCCGACATCGGCTAGTTTCCGGCTAGTTCGCCGCAAGCCGAACGCGTCTTCCCCTGCCACGGGGGAAGGCGCGTTTTTCATGTCCGTGCCCGGTACTAGTGTGTGGAGCATGGCCACGAAGACCGCACCGAAAAAGTCCCGCAGCACCTACGCCTGCACGTCCTGCGGCCACCAGGTGTCGAAGTGGGTGGGCCGGTGCCCCTCCTGCCAGGAGTGGGGGACGATGGACGCCGTGTTCCCCGCCGGCGGCGGTGCCGGTGGCACCGGCGGGGCACGCGCCACGGGGCTGACCCCGACCTCCCCTGCGAAGGCGGTCACCGACATCGACCCGACGATCGCCAACCACCGTCCCAGCGGCATCGGCGAACTCGACCGGGTGCTCGGTGGTGGCGTGGTCCCCGGCAGCGCGGTCCTGCTCGCCGGCGAACCCGGGGTGGGCAAGTCCACGCTGCTGCTGGAGGTCGCCAACCGCTGGGCGCGCCAGGACCGCAGCGTCCTCTACATCACCGCCGAGGAGTCCGTGGGGCAGGTACGCCACCGCGCCGAACGCACCGGCGCGCTCTCGGACTCGCTGTTCCTCGCCGCCGAGCACGACCTGGAGACCGCACTGGGCCAGATCGACGCCGTGCAGCCGGAACTGGTCATCGTCGACTCCCTGCAGACCCTCAACGCCTCGGGCGTGGAGGGTGTCGCCGGCGGCGTGGCCCAGACCCGCGCGGTCGCCGCCACGCTGACCACCCTGGCGAAGTCCACCGGTGTCCCCGTCCTGCTGGTCGGCCACGTCACCAAGGACGGCAACGTCGCCGGGCCCCGCACCGTGGAGCACCTTGTGGACGCGGTGCTGAATTTCGAGGGCGACCGCCACAGTTCCCTGCGCTTCCTGCGCGGCCAGAAGAACCGTTTCGGCGCCACCGACGAGGTCGGCTGCTTCGAGCAGACCGCCGAGGGCATCCGCGAGGTCGCCGACCCGTCCGGACTGTTCCTGCACCACCGGGACGACCCTGTCGCCGGGACGGCGGTGACCGTGCTGATGGACGGCCGCCGCCCCATGCTCGGCGAGATCCAGACCCTCGCCCTGGAGACCCAGATGCACACCCCGCGCAGGGTCGTCACCGGTATCGACGCCAGCCGCGTGGCCGTGGTGCTGGCCGTACTCGCCAAACGGGCCGGGGTGGACCTGATGGGTCACGAGGTCTACGCCGCCACCGTCGGCGGGATGAAGATCAACGAACCAGGTGCCGACCTCGCCCTCGCCCTGGCGATGGCCTCCACCGCTTCCGGAACGGCACTGCCCACCGGGCTCGTCGCCGTGGGTGAGGTCGGGCTCGGCGGCGAGGTGCGGCGCGTCCCCGACCTGCGTCAGCGCCTGGCCGAGGCCCGGCGGCTGGGGTTCACCACCGCCGTCGTCCCGGACTCCACCCGCGGGTCGGACCGTGCCACGCCACCGAAGGGGCTGAAGATCATCGCCGTCGGCACCGTCCAGGAGGCCGTGGCGAAGATCGGGGTCATGCGAGGTTGAAGGTCTCCGACTCCGAGGTCTTCTCCCCGATGTGGCCGTAGAGCATGTAGGCACCGTTGCCGACGGCCTCGCGGTTCTCGCAGGAGTCCGGTGAGGAGCTGGTGCGCGACCAGACGGTCATCTCGTAGGTGCGGGACTGACCCGGGTCCAGGCGCAGCCGGCCGGTCGAGGTGGGCGCGTTGCAGTCGGTGTCGCCCCACACCCGCGTGTAACCGGAGTCCATGGTGAAGACCTCGAACCTCAGCTCGTTGTCCCCCAGGTCGATGTCGCAGTCGCCCTTGGTGGGGTTGTTGACCTCCAGGAAGAAGTTCGGCTGCTGACCGTCCCGGAACGTCGGTGCACCGGGGCGCACCGTGAGCTGCAGGTCGTCGAGTTCACAGGTGTCCTTGTTGGCCACCTCGTCGGGGACGCCCGCGGCCGAACTCTCCGTCGGCTCGGCGGACGCCGACGGGTCAGCGGACGCCGAGGAGGACGGTTCCGCCGACTCGGAGGAGCTCGCGGGCTCAGACTCCGAGGGCTCCGACGTGGCCTCCGACGCCGCGGAGCTCTGCGAGGACTGCGAGGTCTGGGCGACCTGGTCCTGCCCCTCGTCACCGCCGGTCAGCGAACTGACCACCCACCACAGCAACGCCACGACCAGCACAAGCACCACGACCGCGCCGACGCGACGGCGCTGGTAGATTTCCGGGGGCAGAGGTCGGGGGTCGTTGTGCTGGGTCACAGGCCCAGTGTAACCAGCGGCGACGATGCCACGGTGTCATGACACCCCGCTAGCCTCGGTGAAGTACATCCCGTGAAGTACGTCCCCTGGAATACATCCCCTGCCGGAACGACTCAGGGAACCTCGGTGGGGTCCACACCCTCGACCTCGAGGCCGTAGGTGGCGACGGGCTCCGCCAGGCCGTCCGACAGGCGGTAGCGCATGCCGACCACGCCGCAGTTTCCCTCGCGCAGACGCTGCAGGATCCCCGGGGAGCGGTCCACGATGTGGTTCGCGATCTCGACCACGTGGTGCTTCTCGAAGTCCTCGCCGGTGTCCGCACCCTGCGAACGTGCCGCCAGCAGCGAGGGGGTGACCTTCTCCACCAGGACCCGCTGGAAACCGGGGGGCATGCTGCCGGTCGCCAGTGCGGTCTGGGCGGCGGCGACCGCACCACAGCTCTCGTGGCCGAGCACCACGACCAACGGCACACCGAGCGAGACGACCGCGAACTCCAGCGACGCCAGCACCGACAGGTCGGTGATCTCGCCGGCGGTACGGATCACGAAGATGTCGCCGAGCCCCTGGTCGAACACGATCTCCACCGGCACGCGCGAGTCCGAGCAGGCCAGCACCACCGCGTTGGGACGCTGACCGCCGGTGAGCAGTTCACGCCGGCCGCGGTCCTGGTTCGGGTGCGCGGAGGATTCGTCCATGAAGCGACGGTTTCCGGCCATCAGCATCTCGACGGCCTCCTGCGGGGTCAGGGGGCCGGAGGGGTCGCTGGTGTGGTGGGCCGGAGCCGAGTCATCATTTGTCATGCGAACCATTGTGCCACCGCCTTTTGCCGGATGCCCCGCCGGTGCGGCACAGTTGGATCCCGTGGGCACGGCACAGACGCACGACACGACGAAGAAGGCAGGAACGGCGCAGGCCGCAGAGGCCGAGCAGTCCAGCCTCGGATCCGTGCTGAACGGATGGTTCCACGAGAACGCCCGCGACCTGCCGTGGCGACACCCCGGGACCACACCGTGGGCCGTCCTGCTCAGCGAGATCATGTCGCAGCAAACCCCGGTCGCCCGCGTGGCCCCGCTGTGGGAGGCGTGGCTGGAGCGCTGGCCCACCCCGGCGGACCTGGCCGAGGCCCCGACCGACGAGATCCTGCGCGCCTGGGCGAACCTGGGCTACCCGCGACGGGCACTGCGCCTGCGCGAATGCGCCCGGGCCATCGTCGACGACCACGACGGGGAGGTGCCGGGCACCGTCGCCGAACTGCTGGCCCTGCCGGGCATCGGCGAGTACACCGCCCGCGCCGTCGCCGCCTTCGCCTTCGGACGCGCCGTCCCCGTCGTCGACACGAACGTGCGGCGGGTGCACCGGCGCCTGGCGCGCGGGGAGTTCCTGCAGGGCCCGGCGAAGGCCGGTGACCTCGCCGACGTCGCCGACCTGATGCCCTGGGTCGACGAGGATCCGGGGCTGCGCCGACGCGGCTACGGCAACCCCCACCACTCCCCGGAGCTGCACCAGGAGGCGCTGGGCATGTGCTCCTCGCTCATGGAACTCGGGGCGACGGTGTGCACCGCCCGCTCCCCGCAGTGCGACCGCTGCCCCGTCGCGGCCCGCTGCCGCTGGATCGCGTTGGGACGCCCCGCCCCCAGCAGCGCCGACACCGCCGCGGCGAAGAAACGCGTCCAGAAGTTCGAGGGCACCGACCGGCAGGTCCGCGGACGCATCATGGCGATCCTGCGCGCCGAGGGCGCCGAGGAGGTGCCCGCCGGCGACTTCGACGCCACGAGCGAGGACGCCGGTCAGCGTGCCCGCGCCCTGGCGTCCCTCGTCGTCGACGGTCTCGTGACACAGACCGGCGCCGGGGCCGACGCCCGCTACCGGTTACCCCGGTAGACGGACGCCGCACCCCGGCGCCGGTTCTGTCTGCTGTTACTCGCGGTGTTCGCCGGCGGAGACGTCCTGCGTCTCGGGCAGCGAGTCCTCGTCGGACGCGGCGTCGATGACGTCGTCCTGCGCCTCCTCGGCCGGTTCCGCGGCGATCTCGGGCAGCGGCTTCGGACGGGAACCGAAGACGAACTTCGCGCCCTCGCCCTTGCCGGTGCCGTCCCAGTTCTCCACGTCCACGGTCACGATCTCGCCGGCACCGATCTCGCCGAAGAGGATCTTCTCCGACAGGTGGTCCTCGATCTCGCGCTGGATCGTCCTGCGCAGCGGACGGGCACCGAGCACCGGGTCGAAACCACGCACGGCCAGCAGGCTCTTGGCCTCCTCGGAGATCTCCAGACCCATGTCCTTCTCCGACAGGGCGTTGCGCACCCGGCCGGTGAGCAGGTCGACCATCTGCACGATCTGCTCGCGGGTGAGCTGGTGGAAGACCACGATGTCGTCGATACGGTTGAGGAACTCCGGGCGGAAGTGCTTCTTCAGCTCGTCGTTGACCTTCGACTTCATCCGGTCGTACTGGGCGTCCTCGTCGGTCTCACCGGAGCCGGTGAAGCCCATGCCCACGGCCTTGGAGATGTCCCTGGTGCCCAGGTTCGAGGTGAAGATCAGCACGGTGTTCTTGAAGTCGACCATGCGACCCTGGCCGTCGGTGAGACGACCGTCCTCGAGGACCTGCAGCAGGGTGTTGTAGATCTCCGAGTGCGCCTTCTCGATCTCGTCGAACAGGACCACGGAGAACGGCTTGCGGCGGACCTTCTCGGTCAGCTGGCCGCCCTCGTCGTAGCCGACGTATCCGGGAGGTGCACCGAACAGGCGCGAGGCGGTGAACTTGTCGTGGAACTCGCCCATGTCGATCTGGATCAGCGAGTCGTCGTCGCCGAAGAGGAACTCCGCCAGCGCCTTCGACAGCTCGGTCTTACCCACGCCGGACGGGCCAGCGAAGATGAACGAACCGCTGGGACGCTTCGGGTCCTTCAGACCCGCACGGGTACGGCGGATCGCCCGGGAGACGGCCTTGACCGCGTCGTCCTGCCCGATGATGCGCTTGTGCAGCTCGTCCTCCATGTGGAGCAGCCGGGTGGACTCCTCCTCGGTGAGCCGCACCACGGGGATGCCCGTCCAGGTGCCCAGCACCTCGGCGATCTGCTCCTCGCCGACCTCCGCGACGTCGTCGAGTTCACCGGCGCGCCACTGCTTCTCCTTCTCGGCGCGCTCGTCGGTGAGCTTGCGCTCGTCGTCGCGCAGGGACGCGGCCTTCTCGAAGTCCTGGTCGTCGATCGCGGCTTCCTTGGCGCGACGGACCTCGGCGATCTTGTCGTCGACGTCCTGGATCGCCTTCGGCGCGGTCATGCGCTTGATGCGCATGCGGGCGCCGGCCTCGTCGATGAGGTCGACGGCCTTGTCCGGCAGGAAACGGTCGTTGATGTAGCGGTCCGACAGCCGGGCCGCGGCAGCCAGGGCACCGTCGGTGATGGACACACGGTGGTGCGCCTCGTAGCGGTCGCGCAGACCCTTGAGGATCTCGATGGTCATCTCGGCGCTCGGCTCGGGCACCTGCACCGGCTGGAAACGACGCTCCAGGGCGGCGTCCTTCTCGATGTGCTTGCGGTACTCGTCCAGTGTGGTGGCACCGATGGTCTGCAGCTCACCACGGGCCAGCTTCGGCTTGAGGATGCTGGCCGCGTCGATCGCGCCCTCGGCGGCACCCGCACCCACCAGGGTGTGGATCTCGTCGATGAACAGGATGATGTCGCCGCGCTGGTTGATCTCCTTGAGCACCTTCTTCAGGCGCTCCTCGAAGTCACCGCGGTAGCGGGAGCCGGCGACCAGGGAACCCAGGTCCAGCGAGTAGAGCTGCTTGTCCTTCAGGGTCTCCGGCACCTTGCCGTTGACGATGTCCAGGGCAAGGCCCTCGACCACGGCGGTCTTACCCACACCGGGCTCGCCGATGAGGACCGGGTTGTTCTTGGTGCGGCGCGAGAGCACCTGCATGATGCGCTCGACCTCCTTCTCCCGTCCCACGACCGGATCCAGCTTGCCGTCCTTGGCAGCCTGGGTCAGGTTGCGGCCGAACTGGTCGAGGACCAGGGAGTTGGACTTCTGGCCGGGCTTGCCGCCGGCGCCGGAGTCCGACGGCTGGCCGACGCCCGCCGTGGCGGGCTCGTCCGGAGCCGCCTCCGGCTCGGTGCCCTCGTAGCCTGAAAGCAGCTGGATGACCTGCTGACGGACGCGGGACAGGTCGGCGCCGAGCTTGACCAGCACCTGTGCGGCCACGCCCTCACCCTCGCGGATGAGGCCGAGCAGGATGTGCTCGGTGCCGATGTACTTGTGCCCCAGCTGCAGAGCCTCGCGCAGGGCGAGCTCCAGGACCTTCTTGGCCCGCGGGGTGAAGGGGATGTAGCCGCTCGGCGGGTGGCCGCCGGTGCCGATGATGTCCTCGACCTCGGTACGCACGGCCTCCAGGGAGATACCCATGGACTCCAGTGCCTTGGCGGCGACTCCCTCCCCCTCGTGGATCAGCCCGAGCAGGATGTGCTCGGTGCCGATGTAGTTGTGGTTGAGCGCGCGGGCTTCTTCCTGCGCCAGGACGACGACTCGTCGCGCACGGTCGGTGAACCTCTCGAACATTTGCTCTCCCTCACTTCAAGGTCCGGATGTGGGCACCACCTTAGTGATTCGGCGTTCCCACGTTCAGTCACTCTGTACAACGACCGGCCGTCTCAGCTTGTTCCATGGCCCGACCCTCCCCTCTGACCCCACTAATCTGCATGTCAGAGGGTGTTTTGACGGCCATTTCCCGATGTGTACGCCGACAGCGAACAGGGCCCGCGCAGGACGCTCCGGGCGCCCGTCGGCCCCACCGCCGTCCCTGCGTGACGGCCGCACCGGCGCCGGGAAAAGCCCCGTCACATCCGGCCGACCCCGATTCCCCACCCCTGACCTGCGGCGCAGTGGTTAATCACGCTATGCAAAGGCGGCTGCGACGAACTTCCCGAAACGCCGGACGCACCGCCCATTGTTATGTACTCTTAACCATAATAATGAGACGGAAAACCCATCGTCGCTGTTCGCACGAGCACCCCGAAGGAGCACCATGAGCGGATCCCAGCCCGCAGTTACCCTCGACCAGTTGCCCATCCTCGCCAAGGGGACGGTGCCGTTGTTCAAGGCAGGAGTCCTCGGTGCCATGTCCCCGGTGGCCATGGGCAAGGCACTGAAGTACATCTACCAGTGGGAGTTCCTGCCCGCCGGCATCCTCGCCCTCGGTGCCGCCCGCGACCCGTACCACACCGCCATCATCGACGACGCCGGCTCGATCACCTACTCCGAGCTCCACGAGCAGACGAACCTGCTGGCCAAGGCCCTCTACCGCACCGGTGTGCGTGAGCGTGACCGCGTGGGCGTGCTGTCGCGCAACCACCGCGGCTTCATCATGGCGCTGTGCGCCCACGGCCGCCTGGGCACCGACATCGTGCTGCTCAACACCGGCGCGTCCGCCAAGCAGACCCGCGCCGTCGTCAAGGAGCAGAAGCTCGACCTCCTGTTCATCGACGAAGAGTTCATCCCGCTGCTGCCCAAGGGCTTCGACCAGTGCCCCGTGATCGTGAACTGGGAGGAGAACCACACCACCGCCGCCCTCGCGCCGGAGGACGACGAGGACGACGCCGTCGAGTACGCCAGCAACGTCGCCGAGGCGACCGCGTCCGAGGACCACGCCACCCGCAACCCGGACTGGCCCACGCTGACCGAGGTCCTGCGCAGCACGCCGCACGAGCAGAAGATCCCCACCCGGCCCCGTCGTGGACGCACCATCATCCTCACGTCGGGCACGACCGGTACCCCGAAGGGTGCCCGTCGTCCCGAGCCGCGCACCTATCTGCCTGCATCGTCGATCATGTCGCGCATCCCGCTGAAGCACCACCGCGGCTACTACGTGGCCGCACCGATGTTCCACACCTGGGGTTTCGCCCAGATCCAGCTGGGCCTGGCGCTGCGCAGCACGCTGATCCTGCAGCGTAAGTTCTCGCCGCGTGGTGCCGTGAAGCTGATCGAGGCGAACCGTCCGTACGCCATCGCCATCGTGCCGACCATGCTGCGCCGCCTGCTCACCGCCGTGCCGGAGAAGTTCAACCCCGGAACGCAGGTCATCACCGCCTGCGGCGAGGCCCTGCCGCCGGCCGTGATCGAGGAGACGACCGAGAAGTTCGGCAAGGTCCTCTACAACCTCTACGGTTCCACCGAGGTCAGCTGGGCGTCCATCGCCCGGCCCGAGGAGCTCGCCGAGCACCCGACGACCGCCGGTAAGCCGCCGCTGGCCACCGTCCTCAAGATCTTCGGCGACGACGGCAAGGAGCTCCCCGAGGGCGAGATCGGCCGCATCTTCGTGGGCAACGACATGCTCTTCGAGGGCTACACCCGGCCCGGCGTGGACAAGGAGACCATCCAGGGTCTCGTCGCCACCGGCGATCTCGGCTACTACCAGGACGGGCTGCTCTACATCGCCGGGCGCAGCGACGACATGATCGTCTCCGGTGGCGAGAACGTGTACCCGCAGGAGACCGAGGACGTGCTCTACGGCCTCCCCGAGGTCGAGGAGGTGCACGTCCACGGCATCGCCGACGACGAGTTCGGCCAGTCGCTCTGCGCCTACGTGGTGCTGAAGGCCGGTCACGACGAGGACGGCTTCAAGGACAAGGCCAAGGCCGAGGTCAAGGAGCACCTGGCCCGCCACAACGTCCCGCGCAACTACGTGTTCCTAGACCGCCTCCCCCGCAACGCCGTGGGCAAGGTTGTCCCCCGGGAACTGCCGGAGGTCGACGCCGCCACCGGCGAGATCGGCGAGCCGAAGGGCTCCGACGCCTGACCCGGTCCCGACGACGGCCCTGACGACTGCCCCGGAGGAGAGCTTCTCTCCCCCGGGGCCGTCTCTTTTGTGTGCGGCGCCGTTGCCGTACCTGCACCCGCTCCCGCACCACCCCGCGACCGGTCCAGCAACCCCAGGGGTTGGTCCGACCAGCCTCCCGGGTTGCTGTGACTCACCGTGGATCCGAAGAGAACGCCCTGTGCGGGATGCCTGCGGGGTGCACGAGGGTCCCGGACATGCCGAAAGCGGCCCCCGGTCGATGTGACCGGGAGCCGCTTCTAGGGCTGTGAACTGCTACTTCAGCTGTGCGGAGGACAGCTCCAGCTCACGACGGGCGACGACCAGCTGCTGGATCTGCTGGGTGCCCTCGAAGATGTCGAGGATCTTCGAGTCGCGGGACCACTTCTCGAGCAGGGAACGCTCGGAGTAGCCGTAGGTGCCGGCGAGCTCCACGGCGCGCAGGGTCAGGTCGGTGGCCATGCGGCCGGCCTTCGCCTTGCACTCGGAGGCTTCCTTGTTGTTCGGCTGCTTGTTGTCGGCCATCCAGGCGGCGCGCAGCGTCATCAGGTAGGCGGCCTCCCAGTCGGACTCCAGGCGGATGTACTCGGCGACGGCGGCGGGCTGGTTCCAGCTCGGCGCGTCGTAGTCGATCTCCAGGCCGGCCTTCGTCAGGATCTTGCGCAGCTTCTCCAGGGAGGCGCGGGCGACACCGACGGCCATGCCGGCCACCAGCGGGCGGGTGTTGTCGAAGGTCGCCATGACCCCGCCGAAGCCCTTCTTCGTGTCGACCTCGGGGGTACCCAGCAGGTTCTCCTTCGGGACGCGCACGTTGTCCAGGATGAAGTGGGCCGTGTCCGAGGCACGGATACCCAGCTTGTGCTCCAGGCGGGCGAGCTCGAAGCCCGGGGTGTCGCGCGGGACGACGAAGGACTTGATGGCGGCGCGGCCGGCGGACTTGTCCACCGAGGCCCACACGACGACGTGGGTGCAACGGTCACCGGCGGTGACGAAGATCTTCTCGCCGTTGAGGACGTACTCGTCGCCGTCCAGCTTCGCGGTGGTGGCGACGGCGGCGGAGTCCGAACCGAACTGCGGCTCGGTGATGGCCATCGAGGCCCAGACCTTGCCGAAGCGCTCGAGCTGCTCGTCGGTGGCGACGGCGGCGATCGCGGAGTTACCGAGGCCCTGGTAGGGGATCGACAGGGTCAGTCCGACATCGCCCCAGCAGGTCTCGATGACGTTGACCAGGGAGGACATGTTGCCGCCGTTGCGGACGGAACCGTCGTCCTTCTTCTTGTCGCCACGGCCGCCGGACGCACCGGCGAGGTTGCCGCCACCGTCGGTCATGCCCTCGACGAGGGATGCCATGGTGTCGAGCTCGATGGGACGCTCGTGCTCGGCGAGGTCGTACTTGCGGGCGATGGGGCGGAAGATCTCCGCTGCGGCCTGGTGGGCCTGGTTGATGGTCCCGCGCAGCTTCTTCGGGAGTTCCAGGTTGATCATTTCAGTGCTCCTTCGATGTTGTTACTGACGGGGACTTACAGGACCACGACGCCCTCGGCGACGCCGACGGCTCGCAGGTCGCGGTACCACTTCTCCACCGGGTGCTCCTTGGTGTAGCCGTGGCCGCCGAGCAGCTGGACGCCGTCGAGACCGATCTGCATACCGCGGTCCGCGGCGAAGCGACGGGCGAGGCCGGCCTCACGGTTGTAGGACAGACCCTGGTCGATGCGGGAGACGCCGCGCAGCAGGATCATGCGCAGGCCGTCGCGCTCGATGCGGATGTTGGCGACCATGAAGGCGACGGACTGACGGTGCGCGATGGGCTCACCGAAGGCCTGGCGCTCCTTGACGTAGGGCTTGACGTACTCGAGCACGGCCTCGGAGGTGCCGGCGGCGAGGGCGGCCCAGCCCAGGCGGGCACGGCGGATGATCTCGGCGTAGTTGTCGGTGCGGGTCTCGGAGTCGAGCTCGGCACCACCGAGGAGGTTGGAGGCGGGGACCTTGACGTCCTTGAGCAGGACGCGGCCCAGGCCGGCGGCACGGATACCCATGGACGGGTCGGCCTCGACGACGACGCCCTCGGTGGAGGACTCGACGATGGCGAAGGTGTTGACCCCGTCCAGGTCCACGGCGACGACGAAGAGCTCGGCGGAACCGGCGCTGGGCACCATGGTCTTCACACCGTTGATGACGATGTCGTCGCCCTCACGCTTCGCGGTGGTCTGCAGCACGAAGGGGTCGAACAGGGCGCGGGACTCGTTGACGATCACGGCGGCCTGCGGGACGGACTCGCCGGCGAACTCCGGCAGGTAGGTCTTCTGCTGGGCGTCGTCACCGTAGTTGGTGATCGTGGTCGCCACACCGGCGGGCGCCAGGATGGCGACGGCCTGGCCCATGTCACCGAAGGCGAGGGCCTCGGCGACGAGGGCGGAGGTGGTGGAGGCGGACTCGGAGGCCAGGCCCTCGAACTCCTCCGGCAGGCTGACCAGGGAGATCCCCAGCTCAGCGGCGGTGTCGAGGACTTCCTTGGAGGTCTCGGCGGCCTCGTCGGCGTCGTGGGCACCGGGGCGCAGCTGCTCCTCGGCGAACTCGCGCACGGCGGAGGTCAGCATCTCCTGGTCCTCGGAGGGGGTCAGGTCGAAGAGGACCTTCGCCGGCTTCTTGGGCTCGGTGGTGCCGTCACCCTCGCTGCCCTGGCTCTCCAGGCGCACCGGCTTGCCGGAGCCCTTGGACTTCTTGAACTGGCGGTTGATGGCACCGAGGGTGCGCATGCCGCCCTTGGTGGACTCGTAGGCCACACGGTCGACCTTCTCGCTCAGGCCGTACTTGGTGGCCAGGTCGGAGCCGGTGAAACGGGTCAGCACACGCATGGCGGTACCGATGGCGTCCCGCTTGATGGTGTTGAGGCCCGGTGTGGAGTCGTTCCGCTTGCTTCGGTCACTCATGGTGAGGCAGCTACCTTTCGCTGTACTCGGGTATCACCCGGTGTCGACGGGAGAACACACAGTCATGGATTGGGTCGGACAGATAATGATTACATCATAACGACGAATCATGATCCCCGTCACAAAAAGGCTCGAATACCGCCTGCCCCACAGATACTTTCCTTGACTGACCCATCACAGCAGGTGAGGCACCCCACCCCGCACCCCCGGGACCACCCCCGTAGCGTCCCCTACAGGCCAGACAAGGCCCTCCGGGACGCCACCGGCCGGCGTTTCCGCCGGCACTGCGCCTAGCTGTCGCGCTCCGGCTTCACCATCGGGAACAGCACCGTCTCACGGATCCCCAGCCCGGTGAGCGCCATCAGCAGACGGTCGATGCCCATGCCGTTTCCCGAGGTCGGGGGCATGCCCTGCTCCATCGCGGCGAGGAAGTCCTCGTCGAGCACCATGGCCTCGTCGTCACCACCGGCGGCCAGGCGAGCCTGGTCCTCGAAGCGCTCACGCTGCACGACCGGGTCCACCAGCTCGGAGTAGCCGGTGGCCAGCTCGAAGCCGCGCACGTAGAGGTCCCACTTCTCGGTGACGCCCCGCTTCGTGCGGTGCTGACGGGTCAACGGGGAGGTCTCGACCGGGAAGTCGCGGACGAAGACCGGCCCGTAGAGCTGGTCCTCGCACAGGTGCTCCCAGATCTCCTCGACGAGCTTGCCGTGGCCCCAACCACCCTTCGCCGGGACGGGCAGCCCGACTACGGCGGCCAAGGCCTTGAGATCCTCCACGGAACTGTCCACGGTGACCTCGTCGACCACGTCCTGGTCGGGGAACTTCTCGGCGAGCGCCTCGTTGAGCGAGGGGTACATCTCCATGGTGCGCCACTGCCCGCCGAGGTCGTACTCGGTGCCGTCGACCAGGGTCACGGTGGTGGTGCCGAAGACCTCCTCGGCGATCTCCTGGATGACCTCACGGATCAGCGTGGCACCGGTGTCGTAGGTGCCGTAGGCCTGGTAGGTCTCCAGCATGGCGAACTCCGGGGAGTGCGAGGAGTCCACACCCTCGTTGCGGAAGTTGCGGTTGACCTCGAAGACCTTGTCGATGCCGCCGACCACGCAGCGCTTGAGGTAGAGCTCCGGGGCGATGCGCAGGTAGAGGTCGATGTCGAGGGCGTTGGAGTGGGTCTCGAAGGGACGCGCCGCGGCACCGCCGTGCAGGGTCTGCAGCATCGGGGTCTCGACCTCGAGGAAGTCGCGGCGCTCGAGTGCGTGACGCAGCGCGCGCATCACCTTGATGCGCGTCACCGCGTTCGTCCGGGCCTGCTCACGCATGATCAGGTCGGTGTAGCGGTGGCGGATGCGGGTGT
The DNA here is from genome assembly GCF_052377355.1 of Corynebacterium sp. AOP40-4SA-5. NCBI lineage: Bacteria > Bacillati > Actinomycetota > Actinomycetes > Mycobacteriales > Corynebacteriaceae > Corynebacterium > Corynebacterium sp. AOP40-4SA-5. The sequence goes on along the minus strand of NZ_JBQSWS010000021.1, from coordinate 22,696 downwards.
CCTCGCTGAGCTCCTTGTGCGCGACCGGCAGCGGGCGCAGCGACTTCGACGCCATCGACCAGCCGTCCGCCATCACGGAGAGCTCGCCGCGCTTCGAGGCCACGACACGACCGTGGATGAAGACGATGTCGCCGAGGTCCACGGTGGCCTTCCAGGACGCCAGGGCGTCCTCCCCCACCTCGGCCAGCGACAACATGGCCTGCAGCTGCGTACCGTCGCCGTCCTGGATGCGCGCGAAGGCGAGCTTGCCGGTGTTGCGCACGAAGATCACGCGTCCGGCGATGCCGACCTCCACGTCGGTCTCCTCGCCGGCGGCGAGGTAGGTGACGCCCTCGGCGCGCGCCGCGTCCGGTGCGTCCTCCCCGTCCTTCGGCAGAACCGCGTAGGACGCCACGACGTCCTTCAGCGCGTGCGTGCGTGCGACCTCCACCGGGTAGGGGTCGACGCCCTCGGCGATGAGGCGGTCGCGCTTGTCGCGACGAACCTTGACCTGCTCGGGAAGGTCGTTGTCCCCGCCGTCGACGGCGGGGGCGGCGTTCTGGGGTGCGTTCTGGGAGGAGTTCTTCGCGTCAGTCACGGTGACCAAGCCTACTGCATGGCCGGAGGCGCACCGAGCGTCCTCCCGGTGACATCAAAGTGATATCACTTTAGCGTAGACTGGCGACCGTCCCGGAGACACCGGGAGAAGAGAGGACAGCATGCCGCCCGAGAACCCCGCCCCAGCACACTCCCCAGCACCCGACGCCGTCGCCGGAACCCCCGTCGGCCACGAGGGCACCAACGTCAGCATCAGCGAACACCGCGCATGGTCCGGCTCCACGGGCCTGGCCGTCGCCGCACTGCTCGGCGGCATCGTCCTGTTCCTCGCACCGATCGCCCTGATCGTCTGGGCCGCCGTCGGCCTGGAGTCCGGGAGCCTGGGAGGCGGCCTCGGCGGCACGCTCATCGGCCTCGCCGTCGTCCTCATCCTGCTCTCCGTGGTCGTGCTGACCATGCTGCGTGTCATCAACCCCGGTCACACGCAGGTCGTGCAGTTCTTCGGACGCTACCTCGGCACCAACCGCACCACCGGCCTCACCCTCGTGCCGCCGCTGGCGACCACGCGCAAGGTCAGCGTGCGCGTCCGCAACTTCGAGACCAACGAGATCAAGGTCAACGACCTCAACGGCAACCCGGTGAAGATCGGAGCCATCGTCGTCTGGCAGGTCTCCGACACCGCCAAGGCCACCTTCTCCGTGGAGGACGTCGAGGAGTTCATCCACTCCCAGTCCGAGTCCGCGCTGCGCCACGTCGCCACCACCCACCCCTACGACTCCGTGCCCGGACGCACCAACGCCGACGGCACCCCCGGCGACGCCGCCACCAGCCTCGCCGGCTCCACCGACGTGGTCTCCCAGGAGCTCGCCGACGAGGTCGCCGCCCGCGTGGCGGTCGCCGGACTGGAGATCGTTGAGGCCAGGATCTCCGCGCTGTCCTACGCCCCGGAGATCGCCGGTGCCATGCTGCAGCGCCAGCAGGCCCAGGCCGTGGTGGACGCCCGCGAGCAGATCGTGGACGGTGCGGTGTCGATGGTCCAGACCGCCCTGGACCAGCTGGAGGACCGCGACATCGTGGACCTCGACCCTGAGCGCCGCGCCTCGATGGTCTCCAACCTGCTCGTGGTGCTGTGCTCCGACTCCTCCACCCAGCCGGTGATCAACACCGGCGGCCTCCATGGCGCGTAGTCATGGCGCGTAAGAACGTGCCCCTGCGCATCGACCCGGCGGTGTACGACGCCATCGCCCGCTGGGCGCACGACGACCTGCGCAGCGTGAACGCCCAGATCGAGGTGATGTTGCGCGACCAGCTGCGACGGGCGGGACGCCTGCCGTCGTCCACCGGTGAACTCCCCCGTCGCGGCCGGCCGCGCAAGGAGCAGGAACCACCGCAGGAGAGTCAGACGTCCCCGGGAAGGTCCTCGGAGGACAGGTAGCGCAGCCGCGCCGACAGCACCTGGATCTCCGGACGCGACGCCACGAGGCGTTCCACGGACTCCAGCACCTCCACGACGTGCTCCCGGTCCGCGCTGACCGCCGACGCCCCGATCCCCGTACGACGGTGCAGGTCACGGTGGTCGACCTCGGCGACGGAGATCCCGAACTTCCGGTGGACCTCGGCGATCACCGGTCTCACCACGGAGCGTTTCTGCTTGAGGGAGTGCACGTCACCGAGGAGAACGTCGAGTTCAAGAGTTCCGATCCACATATGGCCCGCAACATTAGCGCAGCTTTTCCGGTACAGTCCGGCAGCCTACCCCCGCCCCACCCCGTGTGAGGCACGAGGACGACTTCAGGAGGCTCCGGAACCGTGAAGGAACAACTCAAGATATCCATGGCATTCCTCGGCCTGCTGGTCGGCGCCGGATTCGCCACCGGACTCGAGGTCATCCAGTACTTCGCCTCCTTCGGCCTCAGCGGCCTGTGGGGTGCGGTCCTGGCCGGCCTGGTGATGACCGTGGCCGGCGCGGTGATCCTGCAGCTCGGCAGCTACTTCCTCGCCGACGAGCACAAGGCGGTGTTCCGCAGCATCACCCACCCGGCGGCCTCCTGGGCACTGGACATCGTGGTCACCCTGACCCTGTTCTGCATCGGCTTCGTGATGCTCGCCGGTGCCGGGTCCAACCTGGAGCAGCAGTTCGGTCTCCCCTCCTGGATCGGCTCACTGGTCATGACGGTGCTGGTGATGGTCACCGGGCTCCTCAACGTGGACAAGGTCAGCGACATCATCGGCGCGCTGACCCCGCTGCTGATCATCGCCGTACTCGTCGGGTTCGTCTACACCCTGTTCAACCTGCCGGACGACTTCAGCGCCGTCAGCGACATCGCCGTCCAGGAGGAGTCGCCGGTGAGCCCGTGGTGGCTGTCGGCACTGAACTACAACGGCCTGGCCCTGTTGCTGGGCGTGTCGATGTCCCTGGTGATCGGCGGCAACCACGCGAACATGCGTGCCGCGGGACGCGGCGGTCTGCTCGGCGGCGTCATCTACACCGTCCTGCTGATCCTGGCGGTGTTCACCCTGCTGGCGAACATCGAGACCGTCTCCGGCGACGACGTCCCGATGCTCACGCTGTTCGACTCGATGCACCCGGCGATGGCGTACGTGATGGTGTTCATCATCTTCGCGATGATCTTCAACACCGCCATCGGCATGTTCTACGCCCTGGGCAAGCGCGTCACCTCCTCGCGTCCGGGCTGGTACACACCGGTGTTCCTGTCCCTGTGCGCGGTCGGCTACGCGGTGAGCTTCGTCGGCTTCGACACCCTGATGACCTACGTCTACCCGGTGCTCGGCTACCTCGGCATGGCGATGGTCGTCATGCTCGTCGGCTGGTGGCTCTACGCACGGACCCGCCTGTCCGAGGAGAGCGGGCACCGCGAGAAGATCCAGGACCTCACCGAACGCCGCGAGGACGACGGTCAGGACTTCGGGTCCGAGGAGGAGTCCCAGCTCTCCGAGGAACTCGAGGAGTCCGACATGGACTCCGGGGAGCTCGCCGAGGCGGTGACCGAGGAGGTCATCGAAGAGGCCGAGGAGACTGAAGACACTGAGGACGCCGAAGACGGCGAAGACGGCGAAGACGGTACCGGGGCCTCCGGGGAAACCGACAACAGCGGGGACACCCGGACACCGGTGCCGCACTAGTCCCCACCACCGTCATCTCAGTCATGCCCCAGGTCAAGAAATCGACGATTCTTGACCTGGGGCATGACTCAGCTGACATCAGGGTCGACGGCGCCCCGTTCAGAACGCCGACCCGTCGAGACCGGGTGGCCGCTGCCGTACGACGCGGGCCAGCGACCACGTGGTGATCGTCCTGATCGTGTCCGCCACCCCAACATGTGCAGATCAAGCGGCCGATTTCCGTATGTGCTTGACCCTCTCACCCTGTGAGGGTGTCTGCTGGCCACATGACCACCAACACCCGCCTGAGCACCGCCTTCACCGCGCAGGACGCAAGCTCCCGCATGCGCGCCGCACTCGCCGCCGGCAGCGACCCCCGCCCCGGGGACGTCGCCGACCTCGTCGCGCAGTGCGCCGTGGAACCGGACTTCTTCGTGCGCGACATGCTCACCTGGGCCTTGACCAGGCATCCCCACGCCGACGTCGTGCCCGTCCTGCTCACTCAACTGCACTCGCCCACCGCGCAGGCGCGCTCGCAGGCACTGCACACGCTGTCGAAGATCGGTGAGGTGGCGGCGGTGGCGTCCTACCCCCACATCACCGACGACCTGCTGCAGGACGCCGACGACGAGGTCGCGCGCACCGCGTGGCGTGCGGCGGTCGGGCTCGTCCCTCAGCCCGAGGCACCACGCCTGGCCGTCCGGCTGAGCGGACAGCTCGGACGCGGGGACCGGGAGCTCGGGGAGGACGCCCGGGGCGTCCTGCGCACGCACGGGTCCCGCCACGCCGCGGCCACCCTGCTGCTGCTCGACGACCCGGACCTCGGATTCGACGCCGCCGAGTACGAGGCACAGCGGGCCCGGCCCGGGATAGACTCGAATGATGCTGATCGGTGAGGTGTCCCGGCTGTCGGGTGTGAGCGTGCGGATGCTGCGCCACTACGACGAGCACGGCCTGGTCAGCCCGTCGAACCGCACGTCCGGCGGCTACCGCGACTACGACCGCGGCGACGTGCACCGGCTGATGAAGGCCGAGGCGCTGCGTGCCCTGGGCATGGGCGTCGCGGAGGTCCGCACCGCGCTGGACGACCCCGGTCTCGACGTCGGTGCGGTCCTCGACCGGCTGCGCGCCGAGACCCGGGACCGCATCCGCGCCGAGCAGGCGCTCCTGGACCACCTCGACACCGTGCGCGGACGCCCCGGCACGACCCCGGGCACGTGGGACGACGTCCTCGGACTCACCTCCCTTCTCACCGCACTGCGCTCCGACGACCCGGCGCGTCGCCAGTCCGCCGCGCTCACCGCGTCCGACCGTCCCACGGCGGGGGCGCTGGTGGAGCTCTACCTGGAGGAGGACGACCCGAACGTGGCCGGCGCGCTGCGCTGGTCGCTCGTGCGCACGGCAGGGGACGCGGCAGGGGACGTAGCAGGGGACGTCACCGCGGAGCTGTCGGGGCATCTCCCCCATGCCGACCCGGCGGTGCGGCTGCGTGTCGTGGAGGTGCTGCGCGAGATCAACGACGCCCGGGCCACGACCATCCTCACCGACCTGCTGGACGATCCTCCCCCGGTCCGCGGTGCCTGTGCGCTCGCCCTCGCCCGCCGCACCGACTCACCCGCCCTGGTGGGAACGCTCGTCGAGATGGTGCTCACCGGCGACCACGACGTGGAGGCCGCCGAGGCACTCGCGGTGATGCGCACGCGCAGATCGACGTCCTACGACGACATCCCCGCGACCCTGGTGGCGGCGGTGTCCGGCGCGTCACCGGATGCGCGCCTGCGCGTGGTCCAGGCGCTCGCCGAGATCACACCGGACTCCCCGGACGTCCTCGCCGCCTTCACCGACGACGCCGACCCACGGGTCGCCCGGACCGCCCGGGCCCTCAGTCGTCGGTAGCCAACCGGGCGAAGGTGTCGAGGTCGTTGAAGGCCCCGCGCAGCATCTCGGCGTCGCGCGCCGTGCCCTCGTGCCGGAACCCCGCCTTGAGCGCCACCGCGCAGGACGCCACGTTCTGCGGGTTCGCCTTGATCTGCACACGGTGCACCCGGTAGTCGAAGAGGAAGTCGACGACCGCGCCCACCACCGCGCTCATCAGGCCACGGCCGCGCAGGTGCGGGGCGGTGGTGTAGCCGAGTTCCACGCACCGGTCCTGCCGGTCGACGAGGCGGACCTCCAACGTGCCGCCGAAGTCGCCCGGCGAGGTCGGGTCGTCGACGATCCACAGCATCGCCGCCGGTGAGCGTGCCATGGTGAGCAGGAACATCTCGGCGTCGCGGGAGGAGTAGTTCTCCGAGAGGGAGGAGTAGTTCTCCGAGAGGGAGGTGAATCTCCGCGAGTCCTCGTGCCTGCTGGAGGTGACCAGACCGGCGATGTCGGTGTTCACCGGGGCGCGCAGCCGCAGCGTGGAGCCGTCGGCGAGCTCTCCCACGATGTCCGCGGACGGCAGGGGCCAGCTCAACGGGGCATGAGGGTCATTCATGACCGTCGAGACTACCCGCCCAGCAGCCAGTCGTTCGGGCTGAACAGTTCCACGTTGACGCCCGCGGGTGCCAGGCTCCCGGCCATGTCATCCGCCATGTCCTCGAGCTGCGCACGGACGTCCTGCAGGAAGCTGTTGCCGCCGCACAGGTACCAGTGCGCCCCGCCAGGCAGGACGCCCTCCCCGGCCAGGGTGGGCAGGTCGATCCGGGCACCGTCGGCACGGTAGGCGGTCCGCACGTGCACCGTCGCCCCCGCCGCCCGCAGGGCCTCGACGTAGCCCTCGGTGGCCTCGCGCTGCGCATGCGAGGCGGCGTCCCCGTCGGCGTGCAGGACGGTCACCGTGGGACGTGTGTCGGCAGCTGCCAGCACCGACAGCATACCGGTCATCGGTGTCGAACCGATCCCCGAGCTGACCAGGACGACCGGTGCCGCACCGGCGAGGACGTCGCGGTGGAGCACCAGGTCACCGGCCGGCAGGGTGGCGTCCACCCGGTCGCCGACGGCGAGGTCGTCCACCAGGGCGGTGGACACCTCCCCGTCGCGTTGGACGGCGATGCTGAACCCGTCGTCGTCCCACGCCACCAGGGAGTACTGGCGCAGCTGGCGGGCGCCGTCGGCCATGACCACGCCGACGGAGACGTACTGCCCCGGGCGGGCCTCGGCGAAGTCGGTGGCGGCATCGGCGGCGGCGAAAGTGAGCTCCGTGACCGTCGCCGACAGGGCGCGGCGTCCGGTGAGCTCCGCGTCGCGGAAGACGTCGCCGGGTGCGACCCCGGCCGAACGGTACATCCCGGTCTCGGCGTCGATGAGCACCTGCGCCATCAGCCAGTAGACCTCGTCCCACGCCTCGGCGACCGGCGGGGTGACCGCGTCGCCGAGGACCTCGACGATCGCGGCGAACAGGTGGTCGTGCACGATCTGGTACTGGTCGGCGGTGATCCCCAGGGAGACGTGCTTGTGCGCGATGCGCGACAGCATCGCCACCGGGTCCGGGGCGGAGGGGTCGACGAGCATCGAGGCGAAGGTGGCGACCGAGGCCGCCAGGGCCTTCTGCTGGTCGCCGGCACGCTGGTTGCCACGGTTGAAGGTGTCCCGGAGGAGTTCGGGGTGTTCCTCGAACATGCGGGCGTAGAAGTTCGGGGTGATCTCGTTGATGTGCGCCCCGACGAGCGGCAGGGTGTCCCTCACCGTGGACTCGTGGTCCGGGGTGAGGCGCCCGGCGCGGAAAGGCTCAGCTGCCGGCGAGGCAGTGGACGGGGCGGACGGGGTGGTTGCGGTGGTTGACATCGGGGAGCTTCCTTAGAGGTTTGTACAGCTGAGTACGGGTGTCCGGGGTGGACGCCACTACGGGCGCGTCCGTGGTGCGGGGATCTGGGGCATGCCCACACCGACCGCCCCGCGGGGCCCTCCCGCGGCGTTGCGGTCGATGAGTGTGCCCAGGGTGATGCCGTCGAAGGTGGAGTAGAAGCTCTCCTGGGCCTCGGCGAGCAGGTGGCGCAGTGAGCAGCCCCGGCCGGCGAGCGGGCACGGGGTGTCCCCGTCGCAGTCCACGACTTCGTGGCGACCCTCGAGCTCACGCAGCAGCGCACCGACGTCGACGGCCCGCGCACCTTCGGCCAGGTACACCCCACCGGCGCGGCCACGGACCGAGCCGAGGATCCCGGCTCCGGTCAGCCGGGCCACGACCTTCTTCACGTGCGAGGCCGGTGCCGCCGTCTGGACCGCGAGCTCGCCGATGGTGCGTCGTTGCGCCGGATCGACCGCCCCGGCCGCCCCGGTGTCACCGAGGATCATCAGCGAGCGGAGCCCCAGGTCGGTGAACTTCGTGAGGTGCATGACCCCAACGCTAGGCCCCCTCGACCTAAAAGGTACATCTGAAATACCCCGTAAAAGATCGCCCCACCAGCAGGTCAGGGTACGTTTACCGCTCCCCCACCGGCGGGTTCACCCCGGACGCCCGTGCAGTGATTGATCTCCGTCACATTTTCCCCGTCCCTCTGCTCCCCGGCCCCCGACCGGCCCCCGACGACCCCCGCGGGGTCGGCTAGACCCCTACGCAGGGTGGCGCGGGTTCAGCAGTCCGGAACCGACGGGCACGTCCGCCGGGTCCGCGCTCAGGGTGACCTGCTCGTTGGCGTCGTCGACGAAGACGACCCGCGGGTTGTAGTCCTTGAGCTCCTCGGCGTTGTACTGGCCGTAGGCGATGATGATGACCAGGTCACCGGGGTGGACCAGGTGGGCGGCGGCACCGTTGATCGAGATCATGCCGGAACCACGCTCGCCGGTGATGGCGTAGGTGGTCAGCCGGGCGCCGTTGTCGACGTCGACGATGTCGATCTGCTCGCCCTCGAGCAGGTCGGCGGCCTCCATCAGGTCGGCGTCGATGGTGCACGAGCCCACGTAGTGCAGGTCGGCCTGGGTGACGGTCGCCCGATGGATCTTGGACTTCATCATGGTGCGGATCACGTGCAGTACCCTACTCGCTCGACGTGCCGGACGTAACCGCTTCGGCTTCTTCGCCCTGCTCATCGCACGGCTCGTCACCGATGTTGCGGAACCCGATGCCCAGCGGCACGCCCACGTTGTCGATCAGGCGGGTGGCGCCGACCCGGGCGGCGACGAGCAGCCGGGCGTCACCCTTCTCGGGGGCCTCGCCGAGGTCGAGACCACGCAGCTCGAGGTAGTCGACCTCGATCCCCGGCGAGGTGGCGAGCACCTGGCGGGCGGTGTCGAGCACGGCGTCCGCCCCGTCCTCGGCGACGTGTGCTCCGGCGAGCAGGGCGGCGGACAGTGACATCGCCGCGTTGCGCTCCTCCCCGGAGAGGTAGACGTTGCGCGAGGACTTCGCCAGTCCGTCTGCCTCACGCACCACGGGTACGCCGTGGACCTTCACCCCGAGGTTGAGGTCGGTGACCATCTGCTGGATCAGCACGAGCTGCTGGTAGTCCTTCTCCCCGAAGAAGGCGTCGCTGCAGTGGGTGATGCGGAAGAGCTTCGAGACCACGGTCAGCACCCCGGCGAAGTGCGTGGGACGCTGCGCACCCTCCAGGGTCGCGCCGGTGTCGCCCGGCAGGACGGTGGTGCGAGGGCCGTTGGGGTACATCTCCCGCGGGCTGGGTGCGAAGACGGCGTCGACGCCGGCGGCGGTGAGCTTCTCCACGTCGGAGTCGAGGGTGCGCGGGTAGGCGTCGAGGTCCTCGCCTTCACCGAACTGCAGCGGGTTGACGAACACGGACACCACCACCAGTGCGCGCGGCAGCGCCTGGGCGGCGCGCACGAGCGCGAGGTGGCCTTCGTGCAGCGCACCCATCGTGGGCACCAGGACGACGGGGCGTCCGGCCTTGCGCATGGCACGGGTGAGCTCACCGATGCTGTCGATGTCGGTGTAGACGGTGGCCTGACCCGGGGTGAAACTCACCGGTGACTCTCCTTGCGGGGTGACGGTACGAAAATTCGCGGAACGCTAGAACACCCTAGTCGCCCCGGCACCGCCCACCCCAGTCAGGGCTGGTCGAGCGCGCGTTCCACGTTCAACGACCCGACCGCCCGCGCGGTGCGGAGCGCGTCCTGCCGGTAGGACGCCGCGAGCCCACCGTGTCCCCCGCCGACTTCCTCGAGCGCGGCGACGTGGCGCAGGACGGTGGCCGCGTCGTCCCGGGCCGTCGGCCCGGTCAGCGCGGCCGTCCGGCTCTCCAACGCCCCGGTGAGCGCGGCGGGCAGGATCCGGCGCAGCAGCAACGCCGCCCGCGGGTCCTCCGCCGCCACAGTCGCGTCGTTGCTCAGCGCGTGGTCGAGCATGCGCATCGCCTCGACGACCTGGGTGACCAGATGGTTCGCGCCGTGCGCCATCGCCGCGTGGTACACGGTGCGCTGCTCCTCGGCCACCGGCACGGCGATCCCGCACATCGAGGCCACGAGCAGCTCGGCGACGGCCGTGCCGGTCTCGGAGTCGGTGGTCACACCCCAGGCGCAGCCGGCGAGGTTGTCGGTGTCCTCGGGGCGTCCACGGAAGGTCATCGCCGGGTGCAACGCCAGAGGCAGTGCACCGGTGTCGGTGACCGGTTGGAGTACCTCGCAGCCCAGGGCACCGGCGGTGTGCACCACGATCTGGCCGGCCCGCACGGTGCGGGCCACCTGGTCGATCACCCCGGGCAGCTGCGGGTCCGGTACGGCCAGCACCACCAGTGCGGCCTGGGCGACCTCGGCGATGTCGGAGGCGGAGTCGCCGTGGACGGCCACCCCGGGCAGTCGTGCACGGGCGTTCTCACGCGACGCTGCGGAGCGGGCGACCACACCGTGCACGTGGTGGCCTGCGCGCAGCAGGGCCTCGGCGACGGCGGTGCCCACGGCCCCGGCGGAAATGACTCCGACCGACAGGCGTGGTTCCTGTCGGTCGGTGGGTGCGGTGTCGTTCACGGGGGACGAGTCTACCGGGCGTTCTTCTTCATCTGTGCCATCAGCTCGGCGACGGTGACGCCCTGGTCGGACTCGTCGGCACGACGACGGCCGTGGACCTCGGCCTCCTCGGCACGACGGCGGCGGCCCTGTGACTGGCCCTGGGACGGGGCAGCGGCCGGCTCTTCCGCCACCGGCGTCGCCTCGGCGCGCTGCTCCGGCTGTGCGGGCTGTGCCGGCTCGGCGGCGGGCTCAGCGGCGGACTCGGCGGACGGGGCCGGCGTGTCCTGCTGCTCCGACCAGCGGGGGCGGGACTCGGCTGCCGGGGTCGCCTCAGAAGACTTCTGCCCCTGCTCCGCCTCGGTCTCCGACGTGCCACCGGTGGGCTCCATCGAGCGGGTGTCGACGACCATCGGGATCTGGGTGGTGTCCTCGCTGTCCGCACCCGACCAGCGCACGGCGGCGAAGGTGCCCGTGGAGAAACCGCCGCGGCGTCCACCGGAGCGGTTCTGCCCGCCCTGCGGGGCATTCTTCTGGGCACCCTTCTCGGCATTCTTCTGGGCGGGAGCCCCAGCCTGGGCCGACTGGGCCGGTGCAGCCGACTCGGCGCGCTCGTGCGCCCCGGGGTGACCGCCCGTCTCCCCGGCACGCGAGACGTTGCGCTCCAGTTCGATGATGCGCTCGGCACGGGCCTTCAGCGACACCTGCTCGCCGTCCCACGCCCCACCGGACAGGTCGGAGAGCTGTTCGCGCATCGCCTCGAGCTCCTTGCGGATGGCGTCGAGGGTCTTGTCGTGCTCGCTGCCGAGACGGTTGCGGTAGTCGTTCTCCAACTGCACCTCGCGGCGCTGTGACTCCGAGCGTTCGCGGTCCAGCTCCGCCTTGTGGCGGCGCTCCTGCTCCTGACGCCGGCTGCGCTCCTCACCGATGATGCCGGAGTAGCGCGACACGAGGATCGCGCCGAAGAACGCCGCCCACAGGGAGGTGATCACGGCGATGTTCAGCCATCTCTCCGAGTCGACGAAGAACATGATGATCGTCGCCGCGAGGGCGAGGACGAACACCAGGTACATCAGCAGCTTCAGACCATTTCCCGGCGTGGAGGAACCGCTCCGGCTCGACGGATCGGGTAGCCGGTGCGAATCGTCGGGCGAATACGCGGAACTCATGGCGTCAAGAATACATCGCCGCGCCCGTCCTCACCGTCGGCATCGCCGGGAGGGACCAGACAACTTCGTTCCAGCAGCACACCGGCCACCGTCATCGCCACCGCCGCCAGCAACGACACCACCACCCCCGGGGCGTCCTGCTGCGCGGCGAGCAGCTGGCCGTGACGCAGCAGCACGTACACCGCCACCCCACCGTAGAAACCGACCGCCAGGGCACCGATCCAGCCTGCGGCAGTGCCGAACAGCGCGCAGCGGGAGATGAACACCGGCGACATCTGCGACCGGTCCTGCCCGACCTCACCGTCGGCGATGCGGCGGCGCACCATCACGGCCAGCACACCGGCGACGGCGGCGAAGACCCACAACGCCAGCGAACCGCTGACCCGGATCGGCGGGTAGCTGCCGTAGAACACCCACACCGCGGCGAAGGACACGACCCCGGCGGCGACCGCCGAGGTGGCGAGCAGCCCCACACTGGTCTGGTTCATGGGGCCCATCGTACGTCGGGCAACGCCCGGATTCCGGCGAGCGCGTCAGCGTCCCCACCGTCGAGGTCGGCGAGCAGCTGACGCATGGGCCGTCCGTCGAGCACGGCCTGCGGGTCGGCGTCCAGCCACGGCGCCAGGACGAAGGCGCGCTGGTGCGCCCACGGGTGCGGCAGCACGAGCTCCTCGCCCCATTGCCCCTCACTGCGCACACCGGCGTAGTCGATGATGTCGATGTCGAGGGTGCGCGGCCCCCAGTGCCGCGAGCGCACGCGGCGCGCGGCCTGCTCAAGATCCTGGCAGTGGTGCAGCAGTGTCAGCGGGGACAGGGTGGTCTCCACGACGAGCACGCAGTTGCGGAACTCCTCCTGGTCGGTCACCCCCCACGGCGCGGTGGCGTACATCGCGCTGGCGGCCAGCGGCCTGACCCCGTCGACACCGTCTGTCCCCGCCAGGGCGTGCGCGGCACGGCGGATCTGGTCCTCCGGGGCGGACAGCGTGCCGGGCAGGTTCGAGCCGAAGGCGAGGACGGCCGGCACCGCAGGCTCCACAGGCACGGCTCCATCGGCGCTCATGTGCGCGTCCCGGGGCTCTTGCGCGACCGGCGCGCCACGACCCGCACGTCGGAGAACGGGTGGTGGATCGGCGCGTCCGGCTTGTGGACGGTCACCTCCACGGCGACCACGCCGGCCACCTCGTTGATGCGGTCGGCGATGGTCGCCGAGACGGTCTCGATGAGGTCCATGCTCGGCCCCGAGACGATGTCCACGGCGATGTCGGCGAGGTCGACGTAGGAGATGGTACGGGTGATGTCGTCGTCGGCGACGGCGTCGGTGAAGTCCGTCCAGACCACCAGGTCGACGATGAACTTCTGGCCCTGCTCCTTCTCGAAGTCGTAGACCCCGTGGTAGCCGTAGACCTCCAGGCCGGCCAGTTCGATGCGGTCAGCCACGACGGGCCCTCCATCCTCCAGGTAGTGCGGGTCCGTGGCCGGTGGCCACGGCGTGTGCGACGTCGACGGCCGCGCGGTTGGGTGCCACGTCGTGGACGCGCACGGCCCAGGCGCCGGACGCCGCGGCCAGGGCGCTGACCGCGGCGGTGGCGTCGTCGGCGGACTCCGGGGTCCCCGGCGCACCGTCGTCGCCGGGACGCAGGGCGGTGAGGAACCTCTTGCGGCTCGCGCCGATGAGCACCCGGTGGCCCAACTCCAGGTAGGAACGCATGCCCGAGAGCAGCGCCCAGTTGTCGTCGGCGTCCTTGGCGAACCCCAGGCCGGGGTCGACGATGATGCGGTCGTGGTCGATTCCCCCGTCCTGTGCCTTCTCGGAGAGTTCCGCCAGCACCCGGCAGACGTCGGCGACGACGTCCCCGCCGTGGTCGGCGCGTCCTTCCGCGGACTCGAAACGCTGCGCGCGCCAGTGCATCAGGCAGTAGTCGGCCCCGAAGTCACCGACGGTGGCGTACATCTCGGCGTCGGCGAGCCCGCCGGAGACATCGTTGACGATCTCCGCCCCGGCCTCCATCGCGGCGGCCGCCGTACTGGAGCGCATGGTGTCCACACTGGTCATGATGCCTTCGGCGTGGAGTTCACGGATCACCGGCACCACCCGGGACGCCTCGACGTCCGCCGGCACACGGGTGGCACCGGGGCGGGTGGACTCCCCGCCGACGTCGATGATGTGCGCGCCCGCGGCGACCATCTCCCGGGCGTGCGCCAGGGCGCGGTCGGTCGTCGACCACATGCCGCCGTCGGAGAAGGAGTCGTCGGTGACGTTGAGGATCCCCATCACCGCGGTCGGGAATGCTGGCGTTCCGCTCATGGTGCCTGCCGTGCTCAGTGCCCGCGGATGAGGCTGAGGGCCTCGGCACGGGAGCGGGCGTCCTCACGGAAACCACCGCGCACCGCGGAGGTCACCGTGGTCGCACCGGGCTTGCGGATACCGCGCATCGCCATGCACAGGTGCTCGGCCTCGATGACCACGATCACCGCGTGCGCCTCCAGCTTCTCCGACACGGCGTCGGCGATCTGGCTGGTCAGACGCTCCTGCACCTGGGGTCGTTTGGCGAAGCCGTCGGCCAGGCGCGCCAGCTTGGACAGCCCGGTGACGGTGCCGGAGTCGCCGGGGATGTAGCCGATGTGGGCGTGCCCGTAGAACGGCACGAGGTGGTGCTCGCAGGTGGAGTACACCGGGATGTCCTTGACCAGGACGAGCTCGCGGTGGTCCTCGTTGAAGGTCTTGGCGAGCACCTCCCGCGGATCGTCGTACAGCCCACCGAAAGACTCGCGGTAGGCACGCGCCACCCTCGCCGGGGTCTCCTGAAGCCCCTCGCGGTCGGGGTCCTCACCCACGGCGAGCAGTAGTTCACGCACGGCCGCCTCGGCACGGGCCTGGTCGAAGGGACGTCCGGTACTCAGCGAGACCGGTGCGTTCGCTGCGCCGTTCGCTGCGCCGTTCTCCGGGTCGTGTTCAGTGTCAGTCACGGTGTCGGTTCAGTCTTTCTCGTCAGTGTCGTCGCGGCGGTGATGGCGACCGCCGTCATCCTGGGTCCCGCCATTCTGGGCCCTCAGGTTACGCGTCGGCGCATCGTCACTCGTCCACGGGTTGTCCGGTCGCTCGCTCTCCGGCAACTGGAAACCACGGAGCTCCTGCTCCGCCGGGCCGGAGGCGGGGCCGGACGGTCCCGCACCGTAGCTGCTCTCACCGGGGTGACGTCCGCCCGCGTCCGGGGCCGCCTCGGGGTCGACGCGGTCCTGACCACCCCACAGGTGGTCCGGGTGCGAGGCACCGCTCCAGCGGCCCGGAGCCGACTGCGACGACTGTGACGGTGCGGCGGGGCCGTCCTGCTCGCTCCCGTCGCGTTGCTCCTCGAGTTCGCCGGCCTGCTGACGACGCCGACGCTCGATGCGCGCCTTACGCGCCTCGGAGAAGAAGTCGTTGCGGGCGGGCAGCTCCTCGCCACGCTCGCGGGCCAGCTCGGTGGGGGTCTTCACCGGCTCGCGGAAATCCTTCGGGTGGCCGGCGTCCTGGTTCGGGAAGACGTCGCTGACCTCCACCGGCTCCATGTCGTCGAAGATGGCCTCCAGGTCGGGACGACGCAAGGTCTCCTTCTCCAGCAGCTTCTCCGCCAGGCGGTCGAGGTAGTCGCGGTTGTCGCGCAGGATGCCGTAGGCCACCCCGTGCGCCTTCTCGATGAGCATGCGCACCTGGTCGTCGATGGTGGCGGCCACCGCCGGGGAGTACTCCAGCGAACCCTGACCGCCACGGCCCACGAACGGGTCGCCCTGCTCCTCGCCGTACTTCACGGCCCCGAGCTCCGGGCTCATGCCGTACTCGGTGACCATCGAACGGGCGATCTTCGTGGCCTGCTCGATGTCGGACGAGGCGCCGGTCGTCGGCGAGCCGAAGACCAGCTCCTCCGCCGAGCGCCCGCCCATGGCGAACACCAGCCGGGCGAAGAGCTCCGAACGGTTGTACATGCCCTTGTCGTCCTCCGGCACGGCCATGGCGTGACCGCCGGTACGCCCGCGCGCGAGGATCGTGACCTTGTACACCCGCTCGATGTCCTTGATGCCCCACGCCGCCAGCGTGTGGCCGCCCTCGTGGTAGGCGGTGACCTTCTTCTCGTGCTCCGAGATGATCTTCGTGCTGCGGCGCGGACCGCCGATCACCCGGTCGGTCGCCTCCTCCAGCGCGTCGCCGGTGATCACGTTGCCGTCCACCCGGGCGGTCAGCAGCGCCGCCTCGTTGAGCACGTTGGCCAGGTCCGCGCCGGACATGCCGACCGTGCGCTTGGCCAGCGACCTCAGGTCCACGTCCGGTGCCAGGGGCTTGCCCTCGGAGTGCACGCGCAGGATCTGCTCGCGCCCGGCGATGTCCGGGTTGCTCACCGGGATCTGACGGTCGAAGCGGCCCGGACGCAGCAGCGCCGGGTCCAGGATGTCCGGACGGTTCGTCGCGGCCATCAGGATCACGTTCTCCCGGTCGCTGAAGCCGTCCATCTCCACCAGCAGCTGGTTGAGGGTCTGCTCACGCTCGTCGTGGCCACCACCCATGCCGGCACCACGCTGGCGGCCGACCGCGTCGATCTCGTCGACGAAGATGATGCAGGGGCTGTTCTCCTTGGCGGTCTTGAACAGGTCGCGCACACGCGAGGCACCCACGCCGACGAACATCTCCACGAAGTCCGAGCCGGAGATCGTGTAGAACGGCACACCGGCCTCACCGGCGACCGCCCGGGCCAGCAACGTCTTACCCGTGCCGGGAGGACCGTAGAGCAGCACACCACGCGGGATCTTCGCGCCCAGGTGCTCGTAGCGCTCCGGGTTCTGCAGGAAGTCACGGATCTCGTCGAGCTCCTCGACCGCCTCGTCCGCACCGGCGACGTTGTCGAAGGTGGTGTCCGGGTTGTCGACGTTGAGTTCCTTGGCCTTCGACTTGCCGATGTTGAAGGCACCGCCGGGACCACCCTGCATCCGGGTGAGGAAGAACAGCAGCAGACCACCGATCAGAAGGATCGGCAGCAGCATCACCAGCATCGAGCCCAGCAGACTGTCCTGGGTGACGTTGGTGGAGTAGCTGTCGGCGTCCGACGCCTCGACGCGGTCGAAGACCGTGTCCGCCGCACGCGCAGGGTACTGCGCGGTGACCTGGTCGATGCCGTCCTTGCCGTCCACGCTGATCTCGTTGCGCAGCGTCATCTGCAACTGCTGCTCACGGTCGTTGATCTGCACCTCGGCGACGTTGTTGTCGTCGAACTGCTTCATTGCCACGGACGTGTCGACGTCGTCGTAACCACGCGTGGAGTCGGTGAGCACACCGAAGGCGTAGATGACGACGAGAACCGCGGCGACGATGGCGGCGATCCTCAGAACCCTCTTCTTGTTCATAGTCCCACTAGCGTATCGCAGGACGCGGCGTGCCGTTCCTAGCCGTACACCTAGCTGTACACGCTGGGCCGCAACGTGCCGACCCACGGCAGGTCACGGTAACGCTCGGCGTAGTCCAGCCCGTAGCCGACCACGAAGTCGCTGGGGATGTCGAAGCCGATGTCGGTGGTCTCCACGTGGCGCTGCACCGCCTCCGGCTTACGCAGCAGCGTCACCACCTCCAGGCTCTTCGGCCCGCGACCCCTGAGGTGGTCGACGAGCCAGTGCAGGGTGATTCCGGACTCGATGATGTCCTCGAGGATGATCACGTTGCGCCCCTCGATGTCACGGGTGAGGTCCATGCGGATCTCCACCGTGCCCGAGGACTCCGCCGACTGTCCGTAGGTCGACAGCGCCATGAACTCCATCTGCGTGGGGATGTCCATCGCCCGGGCGAAGTCAGCGATAAAGTAGGTCGCCCCCTTGAGCACGCACAGCAGGATCGTGTCCTCGTCCTCACCGCGGTAGCGGTCGCTGGCGGCCTTGGCCATCTCGGCGATCCGGGCGTGCAGCGTGGTCTCGTCGACGAGCACCCCCTCGACGTCGTCGTGGTAGCAGTTGTCCGGCACGTCGGCGTTCTTGGCGATCATCACGGGGTCCTGTCCTCTTGCTCTAGTACTAGCTTGCTGCCGGTGTCCGTCCGGCGGCGACGCACCACCAGACGACGGGTGTCCCCCATTGTAGAGGTCGGGTACGGTACCGCCACGCCCCCCTGCCCGTGCCAGTCGGCGACCAGCGCGTCCAGCGCGTCCAGGTGCCGCGACGTCAGCGGACCTGCAGCCCCGCCGAGCCACCGCCGCAGGACGCGCCGGCGTAGCGGCGCGGCGCGCCCCGCCACCGCGTCCACCGGCAGCGCCGAGTCCCCGGCGTCCCCCGGTACGTCCTGCAGCACCTCGGCGGCCAGGGCGTCGAGCAGGTCGGCGTCCTGCCGCAGCATCCGCGCCGAGCGGGCCAGCGCCTCGCCCACCCGGTCACCGAGGATCTCGCGCGCCAACGGCAGCAGCTCGTTGCGCACCCGCGAACGCAGGATCTCCGGACTCTCGTTGTGCGGGTCGTGCCACACCGGCAGGCCCAGCTCGGCACAGCTGCCGAGGGTGTCGGCACGCGAGACCCCGAGCACCGGACGTCCCAGCCACGCCGCACCGGCGTCCACCACCGGGTGCTCCTCGGCGAGCTCGCGCAGCCCGGCGAGACTACCGGTGCCCGACCCGCGGGCCAGCGACAGCAGCAGACCCTCGGCGTCGTCGTCGGCGGTGTGCGCGACGAACACGGGACGCCCGTCCGCGTACTCGCCCAGCGCCCGGTAACGGGCCACCCGCGCGCCGGCCTCGCCGGTACCGGTGACCTGCACCCGCACCGTGGCCGCCCTCGCCCCCACCCCGGCGCAGGCCCGGGCGGCGTCCTCGGCGACCTGCGCCGAGGCGTCCTGCAGGCCGTGGTCCACGGTGACGGTGGTGACCTGCAGGCCGGCGTGGACGCAGGCGGCGGCGAGCGCCACCGAGTCGCCGCCGCCGGAGACGCCGCAGACGACCTCGGCGCCGGTGCGTCCGCCGAGACGTCCGGCGTACTCGTCGAGGAACCGGCGCAGACTGCGCCGCACGGCGAGGGTGTGGGGTGTGTCGATCACGGCTGCAGCCCGGGGGGGGACCGTCACGCCGCCGCGCGCAGCGACGCCGCCAACCGGTCCAGGGCGGCGCGTCCTGCGTCCATGTCCGAACCGTTGGACAGGAAGGCGAAGCTCAGCGCCCGGCCGGACTCGGTGGTCACGGTGCCGGCCAGCGTGTTCACCCCGTCCAACGTGCCCGTCTTCGCACGTAGCCAGCCGGCCGCCTGCGAGGCACCGGAGTCCGTACCGTAGCGGTCGACCAGCGTGCCGTCGCCCGCGGCGACCGGCAGGGCGTCCAGCAGGACGCGCAGGTCGTCGTCCGTGCCGGCGGCGGTGATCAGACCGTCGAGGATGCGGGCGTTGAGACGGTTCGCCTCACTCATCCCGGAGTTGTCGCGCAGCACCGCGTCGTCCACGTCGAGGCCCTCCTCGGTCAGCGCGGCGAGCGTGGCCTTGGCCGCGCCCTCGAACGTGGGTTCCTCGCCACCGGCGACGGCGACCTCGCGGGCGACGGCCTCGGCCAGCAGGTTGTCGCTGTGCAGCAGCATGTCGCGCACCCGCGTGGTCAGCGGGGCGGAGTTGACCGTGCCCAGTGGCGCGTCTGCTGCATCTGCCGTGTCTGCTGCGTTCTCCCCGACGGCGACCTCGCTGTCGGAGGTGGTGACCGTGGCACCGTCGGCCCCGAGCGCGGAGGCCAGTGCGTCGCCCACGTCCGCCCCCGGGGTGGTGGAGCGCGGCGAGTAGGAGTCGGTCGGGTCCAGGCGCCCGGCGTCGATCATCACCGCCGACAGCGGGGCGACGTTGCCCATGCCGATGTCGTCGCGCGACCAGGTCTGGTTGAACAGCGACCCGGCGCGCACGGAATTGTCCACGACCACCTCGGTGACCTGGTCCTCCCCGAGCGCCTCGCTGACCTGTGCGGCGAGGTCGTCGATGTTGGCCGGGTCGGTGAAGAAGCCGGACCCCTCGGAGCGCTCCAGGGTGATGTCGCCGTCACCCTTGAGCACGATCTGCCCGGGCTTCGTGCCGCGGTAGACGCGGGTCGCGACGCGGTCGTCGTCGCCCAGGGTCAGCAACGCGGCCGTGGCGGTGGCCAGCTTCGTGGCGGACGCCGGGACGAGCATGTTGTCCGGGTTCTGCGACCAGAGCTCCTCGCCGGTGGCGATGTCCGTGACGTGGCCGGACAGGGTCCCCAACGCCGGGTCGGATGCCGGGGCGGCGAGTTCGTCGCTGACGTCCGGTGCCGCGCCCTCGGTCTCTGCCGCGGCGAGGACCGGCGTGGGCTCCGGGAGCTCCGGGGCGTCCGCCACGGTGTAGGCGTTGCGCTGGTGGATGACCAGGGCGGCAGCCACCACGACGGCCACGACGATGACGAAGGCGAGGATGCCGTAGAGCCAACGGCGCGAGGCGGACTTGCTCATCGGGGCATCGGTGCCTTCCTGCGTGGGCGGGTCGGGTCTGGGCGGATCGGAGCGGTACTGAATCCCCACCAGAGTATCGGACGGCTCCGGGGTCTCCCAGGCTGGCACGCGCCCGGCGGCGCCAGAGTCGCAACAGAGTCGCGGCAGAGTGGCGGTTTCCTCGCCGAAACACTGCGGCGGAGGTGTGCCGGACCGTAGTGTCTGCCCCATGACCACCGAACTGATCACCGCCTCCCGCACCGTCCAGGCCTCCCCCGACGCCGTCTGGGCCGCGGTCACCGACCTCGACGCCATCGGTGAGCGCAGCCCCCAGTGCCGCAAGATGTTCATCCTCGGCGGCACGCCCGGGGTCGGCACCACCACGCTGAATCTGAACCGCCGGGGCGTGCTGTTCTGGCCGACGTGGTCGAAGATCACCCGGTGGAGTCCCACCGAGACCCTGGAGTGGCGGATCCCGATCAACGGTTCGCACTGGCGTTTCGAACTCACCGACAACGGTGACGGCACCACCGAACTGACCGAGTCGCGCATCGTCGACGGTGACACGTCCCTGCTCTCGCGGGTTCTCGTCGCCACGGCGCTCGGCGGCAACGACACCTTCGAGGGGGAGCTGCGGGAGGGGATCGAACAGACCCTGGCGGCAATCGCGTCGAGCGCGGAGCGGGCAGGGTAAACTGACCTCCCATGAGCATCGAAGTCACCATCGAAATCCCCAAGGGTTCCCGCAACAAGTACGAGGTCGACCACAAGACCGGCAAGGTCTACCTGGACCGCTACCTCTTCACCCCGATGGCCTACCCGGCCGACTACGGCTTCATCGACGAGACCCTCGGTGAGGACGGCGACCCGTTGGACGCCCTGGTGATCCTGCCGGAGTCCGTCTTCCCGGGCGTCATCGTCGAGGCCCGCCCGGTCGGCGTGTTCAAGATGACCGACGAGGCCGGCGGTGACGACAAGCTGCTCTGCGTCGTCGACGACGTGCGCTTCGAGAAGTTCCAGGACATCGACGACGTCGCGCAGGACGTCAAGGACGAGATCGAGCACTTCTTCGTCCACTACAAGGACCTGGAGCCCGGCAAGGAGGTCAACGGGTCCGGCTGGGGCGACAAAGCCGAGGCCGAGCGCATCCTCGCCGAGGCCGTGGAGCGCCACAAGTAGGACGCCCCGGACGCACCGGGTACCCCGGGCGTGCTGTACGCCCCGGGCGTCCCCTCCTCCCCCACCGCCGTGACCTCACGGCGGCGGGGGTTTCGTTATTCCGTGGACTCCTGCTCGCGCCACAGCGTGCGGGTCGTCCAGTCGTTGTCAGCGGCGCGGGTGGCGCGCTGGAGATCGCCGTCGGCCAGCCACACGGTGTCCCGGCCGTCCGCCTGCACCTGGGCGCGCGGACCACAGGGTTCACTGAACACGACGTCCAGGGTCCCGGGGTCGACCAGAGAGATCCTCAGCCCCGATGACCCCGACCCCCTGCCAGCCCCTCCGATGACGACCGACCTCACGGTCACCCAGGGACCCGCGGTGTCGACCTCCATGTACTCGGACGAGACGTCGTCGGGCAGTCGCGACTCGCCGACGGCCTGCAGACCAGAGTCGAGGTATTGCAGCTCGTTGTTCTTCCAGATCATGACCACCTCGTCCGTGGCAAGTATCCGGGCACACGTGGTCGGTCCGTTGGCGTCGTCCTTGTTCAGCCAGCTCAGATACCCTTCATCGCTGACGTGTCCGAGATGCAGGGCGCCCCGTTGCTCTGGGCCGTGCCACGTCCGGTCTTCCGTACGCGACGCCTGCAGATCAGCCTCCTCATATCTGCCGACAATCCAACCGCCCCATGCCTCCGGCGCATCGACAACCTGGTCCATGTCATCCATCAGGACCGGCGGAACCGGCACCTCGCTCACAGAAATACCGCTACCGTCGTCGCCGCCCTCGAGCAGAAGTCTGCGGTGACCTTTGAGCGCCACCACACACCCGTTTCCCTGTGGACCCAGAATCACCCGCGTATACTGCTTGAATTCGCTGATCTTCACCGGGAGAGTCACTGTCTCCGACTCTCCACTGTGCAGGTCAGTCTTCCAGACCAGGGGAAGCGACTCATCAACACGCCAGAGGGTCGCTGACATCCCCGACTTCCCCGACTTCCCCGACTTCTCGGACTGATTCGCGGAGCCGCCTAGGCTGACAGCGAATCCTTCGAACCAAGTAGGTGTCGCCTTCCACGGCTCCGGCGATGTTGCCTCGTCGAGATCCAGTGTGAACCGTACTGACCGAACGCCGACATAGCGGCCCTTGGCCCTCCCGGACGGGAATGGCAGTCGCACAGCTCCGACATCGACCTCTAGGTCGTCACCTGCCAGCTGGATACGGCATACCCGGCCCCTCGTCGGAGATATGTTGGGAAGACCGATCCGGTAAGGATCGTGGTGCAGACTGCCGGTCACCCTCACATAGCCGACCACGGGCCGCGGTGCCGCCCACTGCGCCGTCCACCCGTCGCCACGCAGAATCGTCCACCACCGCCACGTGCCACCCTGCTCGACGCGCCAGGTCGGCGA
>NZ_JBQSWS010000020.1:0-66438 GCF_052377355.1 Corynebacterium sp. AOP40-4SA-5 | reverse complement strand
ATGATCGTCACCACGACCAACAGCATCGAAGGCCGCGAGGTCGCCGAGTACCTCCGCGTCGTCTCCGGAGAGACCATCGCCGGCATCAACATGTTCAAGGACATCGGCGCCGGCTTCCGCAACCTCGTCGGCGGCCGGAGCAAGAGCTACGAGGGCGAGGTGACTCGGGCCCGGGAAACCGCAATCGGCGAGATGGTCCAGCGCGCCTCCGAGCTGGGCGCCCACGCCATCATCGGCGTCGACCTGGACTACGAGAACCTCGGCCAGGGCGGCATGATGATGGTCTGCGCCTCCGGCACTGCAGTGACACTGCGATAACCATCACCGACGGCGTCACGACATAGAGTGACAGTCGAGTTCGGAACACAGCCGCCCCGCGGCCTCAGCTCCGCACCCGCGTCGAGGCGGACATGACCCTCACGACCGCCCCTTCCTACGACGACGCCCCCGGCCCGCTCGAGCCGCCGGCGCTCCCGGCGGCCGAGCCGTCCCCGGAACCGTCCTCCCCCAGCACCGCGTCCATGAAGCGGCGCGCACCGTCATCGTCCAGCGCCGCGCGGATCCACGTGTCCCAGTCGTGCGCGCCGAGGAGGTCGTAGCGGTAGTGCACGTTGTCCATGCCGCGCAATCTGGTGCGCAGCTCCAGTTCGCGGGTGAACACCATCGACCCGAACTCGAACGGACCACCCTCGAAGACCACCGCCAACGGGTCGGGCCCCAGGTTGCCCAGGTTCGGCACCCCGCTGGCGGCGTTGACCATCACCGGCATCGTCAGGTTCTCCAGGCGCAGCGTGGGATTGTTGTCCTTCACGCTGTCACCCGACGCCCACGGCACGGCCTGGTGTTCGGAGCGTCCGCGCGCGGAGATGTCCACTACCGCCTTCTGCGCGGGCATGCCGGGGTCGTAGAGCCCGCTCATCGCCCACACCGCGTTGTACTGCCCCGGGTACTTCGACGCCAGGTTCATCGCCCCGTACGCCCCGGAGCTCAGCCCGGCCACACCGGTGCTGCCGCGTCCACCGTCCGGCACGCCGAAGGTGCCTTCCAGGTAGTCGGGCAGTTCCTCGGCGACGAAGGTCTCGTAGCGCACGGCGTCCACGTCGTCGAAGTCCTGCGTCCAGGTCCACGGGTCCATCACGGGGAAGACCAGGGTGGCGTCGTCGTCGGCGAGTTCGCGGTGCACCTTGATGGTGCTCAGCCAGCCGTTGGAACCGCTGTTGTTCGCCCCGTCGAGGAACGTGGCGACCTCCCTGCTCCCCGCCCTCAGAGACGGCCTGACCAGCACAGGGATGTCCCTGTCCATGGCCTCGGAGTGGGCGGTGCAGCGCAGGGCGTCGGACGCCGCGATGCGCGTGCACCCGTCCGGCGAGATGCGCGGCGCGGCCGCCGCGGCGTCCGACGCATCGGCGGCGGGGTCCGCCGCAACCGGCGGCGCGAGGGTGACGAACACGGCGATCGACACGACCAGGGCGGAGAGGGACGTCCTGCGGGATGTCTTCATGGTGAGAGGCACAGTGAGGATCCTGGGGAAGAAGAGGAGAGGAGGAGAGTTACCCCTGGGATCCTACGAACGCCGCGACACCGGCGCGACCGGAAGAGTCAGATTCGAGTCAGATCCGGTCCATGAAGGTGTACGTGTTGCCCTGCTCGAAGGACGCCCGACGCCAGGTGTCCCAGGCGTGGGCACCGATGATGTCGTAGTGGAACTCGATGTTGTCGCGTCCGGCCAGGGCGGCGCGCGCCTGGAACTCCGCGGTCATCACCATCGAGCCTGCCTCGAACGGCCCGCCGCGCACCACCGTGGCCACGGGGTCGGGGCCCAGGTCGCCGGCGAAGTTCGTGATGCCGGTCGACGCACTCACGATGACCGGCATGGTCAACGCGTCGATGTTCAGCGTGGGGTTGTTCTCCGCGCGCACCTGTTCATTGGCCCACGGGGCCTCCTCGTTGCCGCTGTTCAGCGTGGAGGTGCCGTCGATCACGGCGCGCTGCACGGGCATGCCCGGGTCGTAGAGCCCGCTGAGCGCGTACACCGAGGAGTACATGTCCGGGTGCTTCGCGGCCAGGTTCATCGCCCCGTACGCCCCGGAACTCAGCCCCGTCACACCGGTGGTGCCGCGTCCACCGTTCGGCACGCCGAACTCGGACTCCAGGTAGTCGGGCAGTTCCTGGCTCATGAAGGTCTCGAACTGGGCGGCGGGCACGCCGTCCCAGTCCTGCACCCAGCTCCACGGGTCCATGGCGGGGAAGACCAGCGTGGCGTCCTCGCCGTCCAGGGCCTCCAGTGCCCCGCCGGCGGTGACCCAGCCGTTGGTGTCGGTGGAGTCCGCACCGTCGATGAACTGGGCGACCTTCGGGTTACCCTCGGTGTGGGAGGGGCGTACGACCACGTTGAAGTCGCGGTCCATCGACTCCGAGTGCACAGAGCACGACAGCGCGGCGGTGTCACCGTAGGGCGTGCAGCTCTCCGGGTCGGCGGCGGCGTTCGGCGCCACGGCCACGGTCAGAGACGTCACCACGCCGGCGCTGAGGGCGAGGGCGGTGAGGCTCTTCTTCATGTTCTTCGGCTTCTGCAGCTTCTTCATTCGGGGAATCCTCCTGTCCGACGGCGACGCTACAAGGAGCCCTCGGGAAATAGCGATACCCCCGGGGGAATTGCCAGGGAACGCCAACATCATGCGTCACTGCAGTTCACAGCCATGACCATCAGTCACGGCACGGGTGATGCACGCGCCCCTACACTCGGGCCCATGAAGTTCCACGAGATCACCCTCCCGGTCCACGAGCCAGCGCGGTGGACCTCCTGGTTCGAAACCACCCTCCGCCGCCTCGGCGCCGCGCGTACCGGCGACACCGGCGACACCGGCGACACCGTCCAGCTCGGCTGGACGGCACTGCGCTTCGCCGCCGGTGCGTCCGACCCCGCGGAACGGGGCCACCACCTCGCCTTCGCGATCCCCACCGGCACCATCGGGGACGCTGCGTCCTCCATCGTGGCCGACACCGGGCGGCCCCTGCTCGAACTCGACGACGACGGCACCACCGTCGTCGAGCGCGGCGGGAACTGGGCCAGCCATTCGGTCTACTTCGCCGGCCCGGAGAACTCCGTCTTCGAACTCATCGAGCACGCCGACCGACCTGTCCCACCCGCCCCGCAGGACGCGCAGGACGCCCCGACGCTGCTCGGCGTCGCCGAGATCGGCCGCGGCGTCACGGACGTGGCCGCCGCCGGCGACGACCTGGCAGGACGTCACGACGGGCGTCTCCCCCACGGTTTCGGGGATCCCGCACGCCGTGTGATCGCCGCCTACGGCGACATCGACGGCGCCGTCGTCCTCGCCCGCGACGACCGCCCGTGGTACCCGACCTCTGATGTTCTGCCCGCGACCGCCGAGGCGTCCTTCCGGGGAAGTAGCCCGGGGAATTAGATAAGGGAGAGAAAGAACCTCTGGACACCGGTCGGTAGCGTGCCCTACACTTCGCAGACATAAGCCACCCCTCACACGGAAGGATCCACCATGAGCATCTCCACCCGTCGTTTCACCCGCCTGTCGCGCACCGGCATCGCCGCCGTCGCTCTGGCCCCCGCCCTCGTTCTCGCCGCCCCGGCCGCCGTCGCCGACGAGACCGAGACCCCCACTGCCGACTCCTCCGCCCCGGCACTCTCCGACGACAGCGGCGAGGGCGAGGGCTCCTCCGAGGGCTCGCTGCCCGGCGACATCAGCTCCTCGGACGCCGCATCCTCGCTGGCCGACGCCGACTGGAAGGCCGTCGCCTCGATCCTGAGCGACGTGCTCGGCGGCGACGTGTCGCTGCAGACCATCCTCGACATCATCTCCGTGGTCAACGACGGTGACGCCACCGTCGGCGACGTGATCGGATCGGTCACCGGCTCCCTCGGCGGCGACGCCGGCGACAGCGACAGCGACGCAGGAGACGCCGACGCCGCCGAGTAGTCACCCGGCACGTCCTACCCCGCAGGGAGGTCACCGCACATGCGGTGTCCTCCCCTTTTCGTGCCCCGCACCGCCAGCGAGACCCTGGCCGATGCCTCATAACGGTGCGATGTATTCTTTGATGCATGCATTACAGACGCGAGAACCCGCCGGCGTGGATACCGGCGACACCAGAACGTTCGATCGCCGGCCGCGTCGCCGACGACCTCGCGTGCCAGATCGTCGAAGGAACCCTCGAGGCCGGGACCACCCTCACCGAGGTTGACGTCGCCACCCGCTGCGGTGTGAGTCGCACCCCCGTGCGCGAGTCCATGCTGCGCCTGCAGGCCTGGGGCCTGGTGCGCATCGCCCCGAAGAAGGGCGCCACCGTGACCGTGCCCACCGAACGCGAACGCCGTGAGCTGCTCACGGTGCGCTCCATGCTCGAGACCGACATCGTCCGACGCACCGCCGACGACCCCGCCGCCCGCACCCGCCTGGCCGGCCTGCTCGCCGACACCGTCGCCGAGCAGCGCGGCAGCACCGACGACCCCGAACGTTTCGCCGACCTGGACTTCGCCTTCCACTCGCACATCATCCACTTCGACGACAACCGCGTGGTCACCGAGATCTCCGGGCTGCTGGCCCCGCGTCTCGCACGGCTGACCTTCCTGGCCGTGCGCTCGATGGCCGGCAACCTCGACGCCGTCATCGACGAGCACACCGCCCTGACCGACGCGGTCTCCCGCGGCGACGTGAGCGCCTTCGAGGACCTCATCCAGGCGCACCTCACCGGGATGCACGGCCGTTACGAGGTGGCACGGTGAGCCCGAACCGCTTCTGGACGCTGCCCGTTCCCGCCGTCTTCCTCCTCGCATGGGGCGGCAACCACTTCACCCCGCTGCTGCACCTCTACGAGAGCCTCGGCGGTTACGTCGCCTGGCAGGTCAACCTGCTGCTGGGCATGTACGTGTTCGGCCTGATCCCGGGCCTGCTCGTCGCCGCGGCATTGTCGGACCGCCACGGCCGACGCCGCGTGATGCTCGTCGGTCTGGCCGCCGCCGCCCTCGGCAGCGTGATCCTGGCCTGCGGGATGACGTCCTTCACCGTCCTGTGCATCGGACGCCTGTTCGCCGGCGTCGGCGTGGGCGTGGGCATGTCCGTGGGCTCCAGCTGGATCAAGGAGCTCTCCGGCCGTGAGTACGACCCGGAGGCGAAGATCACCGCCGGCGCGCAACGCTCCTCGTTGACGATCACCCTGGGCTTCGCCATCGGTGCCGGGGTGACCGGCTGCCTGGCGCAGTGGGGGCCATGGCCTGCGGAGACACCGTACGTGCTGCACCTGCTGCTCTGCCTGGTCGCCCTGGTGCCCACGCTGCGCTGCCCGGAGACGGTGCGGGCGCGTGCCGCGTCCGACGCGTCCGACACATCCGGGCAGGACGCCCCGTCGCGTCCCTGGTGGGCCGACCTGCGCCTGTCGCCGGACGCCCGGCGTCCGTTCCTGCGCATCATCGTACCCGCCGCACCGTGGGTCTTCGCCGCGGCGGGCGTGGCCTACGCGGTGCTGCCGACCGTCTTCGAGCACCGTCTCGGCGACAACACCACCATCTTCGCCACCGTGCTGACGGTGCTCACCCTGGGTACCGGCTCGGCTGTCCAGCCCGCCGTCGGCTGGCTCAACCGGGTGACCCGCGGCCGTGCCCTGCCGACCGGACTGCTGCTGATCTTCCTGGGCATGGCGCTGGCCGCTGTGACGGCGGCGACGGGCAGTCTGCCGTTGGCCTTCGTCACCGCGGTGGTGCTGGGCGCGGCCTTCGGCATCTGCCTGGTGGCCGGGCTGCTGCTGGCCCAGGCGTTGGCCCGGCCGGACGAGCTGGCCGCGATGACCGGCATCTACCACTCGGTGGCCTACCCGGGGTTCCTGCTGCCCACGGTGCTCGCCGCGGTGACCGGCGGACAGGACTACGCGGTCTCGCTGGTCGTCGTCGCGGCCTGCGCCCTGGTGTGCGCCGGGGTGGTGGGGACGGGACTGTCCGCCTCGAGGCGCTAGGCGTACAACTGTGCGCTGCGGGTTTACCGTGGACGACGGTTCGGCGACACTGCTAGTCTGTGAACCCATCCACTTCACCGCATGAAAGTAGGGGCCATGACCCTCCCTCCCGTCTCCCGCCGCATCAAGGCGGGTCTCGCCGCCGTCGTCGTCACCCCCGCCCTCGTGTTCGCGCCCACCGCCGTGGCCGACACGCAGGACACCACCCCCACCTCCTCACTGCCCACCGACGTCACCGGAAGCCTGGGCGATCTGGGTGATCTGGGCAGCATCTCCGGCGGTCAGATCGGCACCGTGGTCACCGTCGTCACCGCCCTGCTGGACGCGGGCGTGAGCGTCGGTGACATCATCACCATTTTCACCGCCCTGCAGGATGCCGGGGTGAGCATCACCGACATCATCGCCGTATTCGCGTTCATCGCCAACACCCCGGGCGCCCTGGACCTCGTGCTGCGACTGATCGACGCCGGCCTCGTCGGCACGATCGTCGACCTGATCCCCTGATCTGACAGATCCTGCCCGGGCCAGGGCCCGGCACAGAGCAACCCCGCAGGTTGGTTCGACCAACCTGCGGGGTTGCTGCGTCCGCGCCGCTCCACGCCCGACACCGCCCTGCCCCTAAAAATGGTGGCACCGGAACTAGTGGGTATGCCGCCAACTTATGCAGCGATACTCTCAGGGAACTCTTGTTTTCCACATGAAAGTGACTCCCCATGAGCCTCTCTCACCGCGTCAAGATCAGCCTCACCGCAGCCGTCATCACCCCCGCACTCGTCTTCGCCCCCAACGCCGTCGCCGCCGATCTCCCCGGTTCCGGCGACACCACCGGAAGCCTCGGGTCACTCAGCTCGCTGGGTTCCCTGGGCAGCAGCGGATCCGGCACCACCCCGGAGGACCCCGACCAGACCACGTATCCCGACTGGATCGAGGACCTTCTCTCAGAACTCGACGGCTCACCGCTTCCGCCCCTGTACCTCATTGAGATCGTCAAACAGTTCAACGAACAGTTCGCCGCCTTGACCCCCGAAGAACAAGAAGAAGTCCTGGATCTCCTCCGCGAGTTGGGATACCTGGACTAACCCTCCCCACACGCAAAGCAGCGGCGCCGGTGGTCAGTTGACCACCGGCGCCGCCGGTGACGGTCAGGCTTTCAGACTGTCAGCAGGAGCCGACTAGAAGTGGCGTCCCACGTGCGCCTCCTCGCGGGCCGTCTTCACCATGTGCGGGTAGTGCAGCTCGAAGGCCGGACGCTCCGAACGGATCTTCGGCATCGAGGTGAAGTTGTGGCGCGGCGGCGGGCAGGAGGTCGCCCACTCCAGGGAGTTGCCGTAGCCCCACGGATCGTCGACGGTGACGATCTCACCGTAGCGCCAGGACTTGAACACGTTCCACACGAACGGCAGGACCGAGATACCGAGCAGCAGCGCACCGATGGTGGAGATCTGGTTCAGCAGGGTGAAACCGTCCTGGTCCAGGTAGTCGGCGTACCGACGCGGCATGCCCATGCTGCCCAGCCAGTGCTGCACCAGGAACGTCATGTGGAAGCCCACGAAGGTCAACCAGAAGTGGATCTTGCCCAGACGCTCGTCGAGCATGCGGCCGGTGATCTTCGGGAACCAGAAGTAGATGCCGGCGTACGAGGCGAACACCAGGGTGCCGAACAGGGTGTAGTGGAAGTGCGCGACCACGAAGTAGGAGTCGGAGAGCTGGAAGTCCAGCGCCGGCGACGCCAGCATCACACCGGTCAGACCACCGAACAGGAAGGTGGCGAAGAAACCGATGGCGAAGATCATCGGGGTCTCGAAGGAGATCCGGCCCTTCCACATCGTGCCCAGCCAGTTGAAGAACTTCATGCCGGTCGGCACGGCGATCAGGAAGGTCATGAAGCTGAAGAACGGCAACAGCACAGCACCGGTGACGAACATGTGGTGCGCCCACACGGCCAGCGACAGTGCGGCGATCGACAGGGTGGCGAATACCAGTCCGACGTAGCCGAACATCGGCTTACGGGAGAACACCGGGAAGATCTCCGAGACGATGCCGAAGAACGGCAGGGCCAGGACGTAGACCTCGGGGTGGCCGAAGAACCAGAACAGGTGCTGCCACAGGATCGCGCCGCCGTTGGCGGAGTCGTAGATGTGGCCACCCAGGATGCGGTCGTACAGCACGCCCAGCGCGGCGGCGGTCAGCAGCGGGAAGATCAGCAGCACGAGCAGGGACATGACCAGGATGTTCCAGGTGAACACCGGCATACGGAACATCGTCATGCCCGGTGCGCGCAGGCACAGGATGGTGGTGATCATGTTGATCGCCGAGGCGATCGTGCCCACACCACCGACACCGACACCGACGACCCACAGGTGCGAGCCGACGCCGGGCGAGTTCACCGCGTCGGCCAGCGGCATGTACATCGTCCAGCCGAAGTCCGCGGCACCGCCGGGGGTCAGGAAGCCGGACAGCATGATGATGCCGCCGAAGGTGGTCAGCCAGAAGCCGAGTGCGTTGAGTCGCGGGAAGGAGACGTCGGGGGCGCCGATCTGCAGCGGCATGATGTAGTTGCCGAAGCCGAAGACCAGCGGACTGCCGAACAGCAGCAGCATGATGGTGCCGTGCATCGTGAACAGCTGGTTGAACTGCTCGTTCGACAGGAACTGCAGGCCCGGGTGGAACAGCTCCACGCGGATCAGCAGCGCCATGAGGC
Source organism: Corynebacterium sp. AOP40-4SA-5 (assembly GCF_052377355.1). Lineage (NCBI taxonomy): Bacteria > Bacillati > Actinomycetota > Actinomycetes > Mycobacteriales > Corynebacteriaceae > Corynebacterium > Corynebacterium sp. AOP40-4SA-5. The sequence goes on along the minus strand of NZ_JBQSWS010000020.1, from coordinate 57,752 downwards.
CGCCGATCCCGAAGAAGATGAACGCCATCACGAGGTACATGATGCCGAGCTGTTTGTGGTCGGTCGTGGTCAGCATGCTCCATGCGTGACCACCCTTCTTCGACCGGCCGCCGTGTGGTTCTCCACGGTCAGGCCGGGCGTGCGGGGCGTGCGTCTCCTCGGACGGGACAACGGCAGTCAATGGTCCAAACCTCCTGAAGCGTCGGTGGCGGACTCATCTCCGGTCGTCAACCGGGGCCGTCACACGGTGTCGGTATTCCGACTATAGGTTTGGCGCATTTCCCCTGGTGAAGCCGTTGCGCTTATGGGGTGATCACTTGCCGTTATGCGACCACGACGACACCGTCGTGAGGTACTTCGCCAACGACTCCAGGGACACCGCGCTGGCGGAACCCGGGTCCCAGACCAGCTCGTAGAACATCTCGACCTGGGTGCCGTCCTCGCGCACGATGCGGCGTGAGGACATGCCCTCGCGCACGTGGCGCTCCGGCAGCACGACGGAGCCCATGCCCTTGTTCGCCCACCCCGGCAGGGCGGTGCAGTGGGTGACCTCCATCTCGGCACGCTTCAGCTCACGGCCGGCCTCGGCGAACATGTCCGAGACCATGCGGGTGATGCCGCAACCGTGACGGCACAGGATCAGCTCGCGCTCGGCGAGTTCGTCCACGGTGATCTCGTCGCCGTCTCCCTCATTGGGCTCCTCGACCAGGACGAGGTAGTCCGAATCGATCAACCGGTGGCTGTAGCCCGGCAGCGAACCCAGCGCGGGCACGATGATCATGTCCAGGCTGCCGGCCTGCAGGAACTCCTCCAGCGGGTCGAGCTCGGCCTCGAGCAGCATCGCGTCGTGACCCACGGCCAGGGCGTGCGGCCCGTGGATGGCGTCCTTGAGCTGTGCGACGATCTCCTTGTCGATCTTCGGGGAGATCCCGACCCGCACGGTGCCCGACCTGCTGGAGGTGAAGGACTCCGCCTCAACCTCCATGCGGGTGATGTCCGCGATGATCTGCTTGATCCGCGGCAGCAGCGCCGCGCCGAAGGCCGTCGGCGACGTGCCCCGCGGGTTACGCAGGAAGATACGTCCGCCGAGGTGTTCCTCGAGCTTGGCGATGCTGATGGACAAGGCCGGCTGAGTGACTCCGAAACGACGCGCGGCAGAGCTGAACGACCCTGCGTCCGCTACCGCGTCGGCGTAGCGAAGGGATTCGAGTGTAAGTCTGGCATTCATGGTGTTCTCATCCTATTGCCGCTGGCCAGCATCATAAAACATTGTCCATAAGGAATACCCCTCCGAGTATAACGACGAGGGGTGATGTGCGCCTCAGGTGCGTATAATCCGGATGAATACCGCACCGGCGTGGGAGGCCGCCGCGGATGCGGCACCGCGGGCGTCACCGATCTCCAGGGCGTCGACGATCGCGCGGTGCTCCCGCACCGCCATCGAGACGTTCCACGGGTCGCTCCACGCGGTGGTCGGATACAGGAAACTCTGGACGTCCAACCTCTCGAGGACGTCGCACAGGGGACGGTTCCCCGAGGCCTCCCGGAGGCGGGTGTGGAACTCCAGGTTCACCCGTAGATCACGTACCGGGTCCGGCGGCGCCCCGAGGTTGGATTCCTGGACCTCCACGAGTGCCCGCAAAGCCGCGATCTGCGCGCTCGTTGCATTGCGTGTCGCCTGTTCAGAGGCCTGCGCGTCGAGAATCTGGTGCAACTCGAAGACCTGTCCGAGCGTGGCCGCGTCCATCTCCGCCACACGCGCGCCGGCACGTGGCCGGTACTCCGCCACGCCCTCCACCGTGAGTTGCTGGACGGCCTCGCGCACGGGACTGCGCGAGACCCCGTAGCGCGCCGCGATGCCGGGCACGCTCAGGGCGGTTCCCGGCGGCAGTGCGCCGGTGATGATCTCCTCGCGCAGGCGCTGTAGCACGGACTCCCCGAGCAGTGCACCGGCACCGCTCGCGTCCACTTGTTCCGTCATGCACTTCTCCTCTATATAGGGGCCCGCTGGCGATACTGCATGTAGGGCCCGACCCTCCCGGCCGGCCTCCGGTCGACAACTTCCCGCCCGCACTACCAAGGATGCCGGACGGCGCCGCCCCTGCCCACCCCCGAACTACATGCAATCTCCACGCGCGGCGGAAAATCAACCCCACCAGCACCATCAGCACCATGCGTACCGCGGTAACCGGCCCCGGGGGCACCGGCGAGAGCACCCGGAGGAGCCCCGAAGTGAGGGTAGCGGGGGGAGAAGATCGGGGGTAGTGGGAATTTCATCGACAGTGAATAAAACTCCCCGTCAGACTCAGGCCTGGTCGGTCGGACGGATCATGACGGTGTCCACGTCCATGTGCGCCGGACGCCCCGCCACCCACCGCACGGTCTCGGCGACGTCCTGCGCGGTGAGGTTCAGCACGTCCTCGTAGACCTGCTGCGCGCGGTCGGCGTCGCCCTTGAACCGGTTGAGGCTGAAGTCCGTCGCCACGCGTCCCGGGTCGACCTGGCAGACGCGCACCCCCTTCTCGGCGAACTCCATGCGCATCACGTCGCTCAGCGCGGTCTCGCCGAACTTCGCGGCGTTGTAGCCGGCCCCGCCGCGGTAGGCGTTGCGTCCGGCGATGGAGACGATGTTGATCACCTGCGGCGCGGCGGTGCGCTGCAGCTCGGGGAACAACGCCTGGGTGACCTGCAGTGTGCCGATCACGTTCGCCTCGTACATCCACCGCCAGTCATCGACGTCCCCGTCGAGCACCGTGTCGAGACCACGGGCGCCGCCGGCGTTGTTGACCAGCAGGTCCGCCCCGCCAAGGTCGTGCACGGCGGACGCCAGGGCGTCCACGCTCACCCGGTCGGTGACGTCCACGGTCGCCACGTGGGTGGACACCTCCGGGGCGTCCGCGGCGATGCGAGCGGCGACCTGCTCCAGCCTCTCCGGACGCCGCGCGGCGAGGACGACGTCCCACCCGTCCGTGGCCAGGGCCACCGCGGTGGCCTCCCCGATGCCGGCGGACGCTCCGGTTACCACGGCGAGACGGCGTTCTGATGTCTGTTCTTTATCGCTCATACGCCAGAGCGTAGTACCTCCGACCGCATAGACTCATCCGTTATGAAGCTCCCGAGCATGCTCAACGGCCCCGTGACCCGCGCCCAGATCAACCATCCCGTGGTCGCGGCGAAGGTGATCCGCCAGCTGACCGGCTCGAGCGGGAAGAAGGGTTCGGACGCGATGGACGCGACAGAGGAGGCTGTGTCCTCTATATCCTCCGCTGCTGCGTCACCGGTCCGTACCAACGGCATCGAGGCTGCGAAGCTTGCCGCCGGAATCCCCGCCGAGCACTGAGCCAAACACTGAGCCAGGCACTGAGCGGGGCACACACCCGAACCTACGGCCGGGGCACCAGGTAGCGCCCGGCCCCGGGGACGACCTCGACCTCCATCGGCAGCGGGGCGAAGCGGTCACCGTCGGCGTAGCCGTTGATGTGCTGTCCGCCACGGTCGGTCATCTCGATGCGCACCCGGCGCGCCCGGTAGGTGTTCACCCCACGTTCCTCCACGAAGCTGCCGTCGAAGATCTTCATGAACTTCGTCGCCGCCTTCGCCCGTCCCATGCGCTCGAGCACAGTGACGTCGAGGATGCCGTCGTGGTGGTCGGCGTCCGGGCAGATGACCATGCCGCCGCCGTAGCTGCGTGTGTTGCCCATCGCCACCAGCGTCATGTTCTCCTCGACGACCCTCTCCTCGTCGGTACCGGGGTCCAGAACCAGCCGGGTCGGGATGGAGTGGAAGTTGAGGAACTCCGCGACGATGGCCACGTTGTAGCGCATCTGCCCGCGCGGCCACCGGATCCGGTTGGTGCGGTCGGAGACCAGGGAGTCGAAGCCGGCGCAGGCGATGGTGCCGAACCAGTGCTCGTCGCCGGCGTCGTCACGCATGCGTCCCAGGTCGGTGGTGGTGCAGAAACCACGGGCGATGACGTCTGCCGCCCGGCGCGGGTGGGTGGGGATGCCGTACTCGCGGGCGTGGTCGTTGCCCGTACCTGCGGGGATGATGCCCAACGGGGTGGACGTTCCGGCCTGTTCCTGCAGGGCAAGGTTGATCAGCCCGTCGCCGCCGCAGACGACGAGTGCGTCGATCCCCTCCTCGGCGACCATGCGTCCGGCGAGTTCGCGGGCGCCCTCGGGAGAAGCCCCCTGGATGCTGACCACGTCGATGCCGTGGTCGGCGAAGCGGTCGCGGGCGATGTCGGCGGCCGCCCCCGCCCCACCCTTGCCGGCGTGGGGGTTGGTCAGCAGGGCGATGCGCCGCAGGTCGACGTGGCCGACCTCGTAGGCGTGCCGGCGCTCACTCATCGTCGCCCCCGATCAGCGTGCCGGGGTTCATCACGCCGTCGGGGTCGAGACGGTCCTTCACCGCGCGCAGCACGGCGACCCCCAGCTCGCCGATCTCGGCGGCCATGAAGGGGCGGTGGTCGGCACCCACGGCATGGTGGTGGGTGACGGTGCCGCCGTTCTCGGTCAGCGCTCGGGTCACCGCGGTCTTGGCGGTGCGCCACTGTGCCACCGGGTCACCCTTCTGCGCGGCGACCACGGTGAAGTACAACGAACAGCCCTCGGCGTAGACGTGGGAGACGTGGCACATGATCAGCGCCATGGTGCCGGAGCCGTTCAAAGTGCCCGCCAGCGCCTCGCCCACGGCCTTCTTCAGCCGGGAGACGTTGGACCAGTCGGTGCAGGTCTCCAGGGTCTCGCAGAGTGCGCCGGCGTCCAGCAGGGAGTCGCGCAGCACCGGGGCGTTGAACCGGCCCTGCTCCCAGTGCCGTGCGGGCTCCTCCCCCACGCTCGTGGCCCCCTTGGAGAGCAGCAGGTCGCGGGTCTCGGCGTGCCGGGAGGCGGTGTGCTCCTCGGTACCCTCGTACATGGTGATGCACATGCACCCGGGCGGGGAGCTGGACTCGCCGGCCTTGTCGCCGGAGGACAGGTTGACCGAGGACTCGATCTCGTCGGACAGCCGGATCACCGTGGGCCCGGTGCCGGTCTGCTTCACGGCCCGCAACGCGGCCACACCGGTGGCGAAGTCGGGGAAGGTGAAGGCCTCGTAGCGTTTGACCTGCGGCACCGGGTGCACGCGCAGCCGCACGCGGGTGACCACGCCGAAGACCCCCTCCGAGCCCATCACCAGTTCGCGCAGGTCGGGCCCGGCGGCCGAGGCCGGGGACGCGTGGCCCACGGTCATCACACCGACCGGGGTGACCAGAGTGAGTTCGCGGACCATGTCGTCGAAGCGTCCGTACCCGGCGGAGTTCTGCCCGGACGAGCGGGTCACCGCGTAGCCGCCGATCGTGGCGTAGGGGAAGGACTGCGGGTAGTGGCCGATCTGCAGTCCGTGCTCGGCGAGCAGCAGTTCGGCGGCCGGGCCGGTCAGCCCCGCCCCCAGGGTGGCCAGGCCGGACTCGGCGTCCACCTCGGACAGGCGATCGAAGCGCACCAGGTCGAGGCTGACCACGGCGCGGAAGCTGCGCGAGCCGTCGGTGTCGCCCGGGGTCAGCCCGCCGACGACGGACGTGCCGCCGCCGAAGGGCACCACGGCGATCCCCTCGCGCGAGCAGAACCGCATGACGGCCAGCACCTCGTCCTCCGTGCCGGGTGCGAGCACCGCGTCCGGCGCGGAGACCACGTGGGACGCCCCGGCGCGCCATTCCAGCAGGTCCAGGGAGGACTTGCCGCGGGCGCGCGGCGCGCGCTGGGCGTCGTCGGTGGAGACGTGGGCGGCGCCCACGACGTCGGCGAAGGCCTGCAGGTCGGCGTCCTGCAGCCGTACCGGGCTGAGCGTGACGGCGTCGAGGTCGACCTCGCGCGCGGCGGTCGCCCCGGCGTCCTCCCGCACGCCCATGAGGGTGCCGAGCATGGAGCGCGTCGAGGAGCCCAGGGGCTTCGCCTCGTCGACGGTGCCCCAGAGGTTGAACTTCATCGGCGGGATCGGCAACGTGTCCATGACCACACAAGATACCCGGTCCGCCGACTCCCCGACGCGGAATCCCGCACACCGATAGACTGCAGGTCATGACAACCTTCCGGCCGGACGCCACCCGACTCGACGCCGCCCGCCGCACCGGTGAGGTCACCGGCCTGCGCGACAGACACACCCATGTGGACCTCGTCGTCATCGGTGCCGGCGTCACCGGCGCCGGGGTGGCGTTGGACGCGGCGACCCGCGGACTGGACGTCCTGCTCGTCGACGCCCACGACATCGCCTTCGGCACCTCGCGCTGGTCCTCGAAACTCGCCCACGGCGGTCTGCGCTACCTCGCCACCGGCAACGTGGGCATCGCCCGGCGCTCCGCCGTGGAACGCGGCATCCTCATGGGCACCACCGCCCCGCACCTCACCCACGCCGTGACCCAGGTCGTGCCCGTGCAGGACCGCTACACCCGCGGGCAGAAGACCACCCCGCGCGTCGGGTTCCTCGCCGGCGACGCACTGCGTGTCGCCGCAGGTACCCCGGCGTCCACCCTGCCGGCCTCACGCACCGTCAGCGCCCGTACCGTCGCCGAACTGTGCCCCGCCGTCGACACGTCCGACCTGCGCTTCGGCTACGTCAACCACGACGGTCAACTCGTCGACGACGCCCGCCTGGTCACCGCCCTGGTCCGCACCGCCGCCGGCTACGGGGCACGTGTGGTGACCCACTGCCGCGCCGTGGAGGCCCACGGCGACCGGGTCGTCCTGCGCGACGAACTCTCGCCGGACGCCCCGACGTTCGGCGTGACCGCCGGGGCCGTCGTCAACGCCACCGGCGTGTGGGCCGGGCACCTGGACCCGCAGGTCACCGTGCGTCCCTCCCGCGGGACGCACCTGGTCATCGACGCCGCCGCCGTCGGCAACCCCACCGGCGCGCTGACCGTGCCCGTGCCCGGCCACAGCAGCCGGTTCTGCTTCATCCTGCCCGAGCAGCTCGGCCGCTGCTACGTGGGCATCACCGACGAGGACCTGGGCACGAAGACCATCCCGGACGTGCCCGAGGTGCCGGACTCCGACGTGCGCTGGATCCTCGACGTGGTCAACCAGGCCCTCGCCGTGGACCTCACCACCGACGACGTGCTCGGTGCGTTCGCCGGGCTGCGGCCGCTGGTGCAGTTCAACAGTGATTCTGGGGACTCTGCCGACTCGTCCACCGCGGACCTCTCGCGCGACCACGTGATTCTCACCGGCGAGGGGGGCGACGCCAACCTGGTCACCGTGACCGGCGGCAAGCTCACCGAGTACCGGCTGATGGCGGAGCAGACCATGGACCTCGTCGCCGGTATGCTGCGCGAGTCCGGGTCCACTCCGGGGCCGTGCGTGACCGCCACCACCCCCCTGGTCGGCGCGCCCGGCTCCCCCGGCGTGCAGTATGTGCGTTCCAGCGACCTCGCCGGGCTGCCCGCCTCGATGGTGGAACGCTTCGGCCACGAGGCCCCGGCCGTGCTGCGCACCTGCCCGGTGGAGCGACCGCTGGAGCCGGTGGCCCCGGGCATCGACACCGTGCGCGCCGAGTTCGCCTGGCACGTGACCCACGAGGGTGCGATGACGGTGGAGGACCTCATCGACCGCCGGTCCCGCATCGGCCTGGTCACCGCCGACCGGGACGTCTGCCTGCCCGCCGCCGAGGAGATCCTCGCCGCGGTGCGCTAGAAACAACCCGCGAAAGTACCCCCGAAGAACTGTCTGAACTGCACCGTTAGTCCGTTTGCGGCCTGCTGGATGCCGAGAAGCTCTTGCAGAGTTCTTTTGGAGTTGTGTGAAGAACCCTCAAAGAACCACCCGGCCACCGCGTGCGGCCCCACCACACCGGTCGACTGGCATACTGGTGGGCATGAGTCCGATCCAGCCCATGTCAGTACCGCCAGTACCGTCAGAACCCTCGCCTGAGCCCCAGTCCGGGACCGGCCCCGCGGGTAACGCGACCACCACCTGGGCGTCCGTCACCGGGGCGGACCCCGCCCACTCGCAGCGCTACATCGCCCGGTGGGAGGGCTTCGAGCACGAGGGCAAGGACATCGACGGTGAGGCCCGGCTGGTCGACGCGATGGCACCGCGCCACGCCCGCGTCCTCGACGCCGGCTCCGGCACCGGACGCGTCGCCGCCGTCCTGGCCGCCCGCGGCCACCTCGTCGCCGCCGTCGACATCGACCCGCAGCTCGTCGAGTACGCGCGCGGGCGCTACGCCGGCTCCGGCGTGGAGTGGGCGGTCGGCGACCTGGCGTCCGACGCGGAGGTGCCGTCCGGCCCGTTCGACATCATCGTCTCCGCCGGCAACGTCCTGGCGTTCATCCCCGACGCCGCGCACCGCCAGGCGCTCGGCGTCCTGGCGTCCCGCCTGGCCCCGGCAGGACGCCTCGTCGTCGGCTTCGGCCTGTCGCGCGGGCGCTCCGTCGAGGAGTTCGCGCAGGACGTCACGGCCGCCGGCCTGCGTCTCGTCCAGCGGTTCTCCTCGTGGGAGCTGCAGCCGTTCACCGACGGCACAGAGGGAACCGACGCGAGCGACTTCATGGTCGCCGTGCTGCAGCTCGCCGAGCCCGCCGGAGGTGACCACGATGAGTGAGCCCACCCCCGTGTCGAACTCCGTGGCGCAGGTCGTGTTCCGCCACGACCCCACCGCCGCGCCGCAGTGGACCTACTACGGCATCAACGCGCCGATGACCGGCAGCGCGCAGAAACTCTCCGAGGCGAAGTACGCCGCCAACCGTGACCTGCAGTTCCTCTCCGGCGAGGAGAAGCCGGCGATGCGCAGCTACGCCGAGTGGGCCGTGGACCAGGAGACCAGCCCCGAGGCCATGCCGCACGGCGGGTCCCACGGCGGGCCTCCCAGCGGGCCGGGCATGTTCGTGCGCTCCCTGCAGGACGAGGACACCAACCAGCGCCTGCACCGGCAGAACCTCGCGCAGGCCTACCTCGAGGGGATCCGTTCCACCCCGGAGATCCGCAGCACCCTGCCCGCGCTCGTCGCCGGCGACACCGGTGAGGACGACTCAGGCGAGGACGCCGCAGGTGCCGACGGGAACGACGGCGCCGAGGGCCCGTCCGACGTCATCCTCGTGACCCTGTTCCCCCACGACCTGCTCGGTGACGCGCTGCTGAACCTCACCGCGATGGACACCGTGATCTTCTGCCTGCCCGACGGAGACTCCCTCGGATTCCTGCCCGTCGCCGGCACCGAGGTGTGGCCGACCGACGGCTCCACCGGCATGCTGGAGCGCTTCGGCCTGGACGAGTTCGCCACCGTGCAGGACCTCATGGACGCCAGCGACGGCGACGGGGTCGTGGAGGGCTGAGCCCGCCGCGCCGCCGCGCCCCGCGCCGTCCTACTTCGGCTCCCGGCTCCCCAGCCGGACCTTCTCGACCTCGCGTCCCTTGTCCACGTCGGAGTCCTTGAACCCGAAGAACCAGGTCAGGGTGAACGCCACGGCGAGCGCCACGGCGGAGGCGACGAGGTAGCCCCAGAAGCTGGCGTCCACCCCGTCGTCGGGGTTGACGAAGGAGGTGAAGCCGATCAGCGACCCGGTGAAGCCCCACATGTTCACGTTGAACAGGCCGGTCAGCAGCCCGCCGACCGCACCACCGACGGACGCCATGATGAACACGCGCCCGTACTTCAGGTTCACCCCGTACATCGCCGGCTCGGTGATGCCGCAGAACGCGGAGATCGCCGCCGGGCCGGACAGGGTCTTGATCTTCTCGATCCGGGTGCGCAGGAACACCGCGAGCACCGCGCCACCCTGTGCGACCATCGTCACGGAGATGATGGCGTTGAGGTAGGAGTTCCCGTTCGCCGCGATGTCCTGCGCCACCAGCGGGATCACCGCCCAGTGCAGCCCGAAGATCACCAGCGACTGGTACAGCGCACCGATGACCGTGCCGGACACCGTGGGCGAGAGGTCGTAGAGCCCCTGGATCAGGTTCGCGATGCCCGTGGACACGAACATGACCACCGGCCCCAGGATCAGCAGGATCGCCAGGGACACGATGACGACCTCGAACAACGGCACGAAGATCATGCGCACCATGTTCGGGATCACCCGCTTCAGCCACGGCTCGAGCACGGAGGCCAGCCAGGCGGCGACGATCATCGGGAAGATCGAGTACGAGTAGCTCGCCACGTGGAAGGGGATGCCGAAGAAGTCGGAGTTCAGCGACATACCCAGCAGCGCGCTGTCGCCCTCGGTCTCGGACATGTCCACCAGGCTCGGGTAGCAGAGCACGCCGCCGATGATCGAGACGATGATCGGGTCCGCCCCCAGCCTGCGTGCGGCGGTGAACCCGACGAAGATCGGCAGGAAGAAGAACACCGCGTCGCTCATCGCGTTGATGATCTGGTAGGTGTTCGAGTCCTCGGCGATCAGGTCGAAGTTCAGCAGCAGCGACAGGACGCCCTTGATGATGCCGGACGCCGCGAGCAGCCCGATCACCGGGATCATCGACCCGGTGATCACGCCGATCAGCTCGGAGAACCCGTACTTCACCCACCCCACCGCGGTGGTGGGGCGTTCGCGCGGCTCCGCGTCGGACGCACCGGCGCCTGTGTCTCCGCCGCCCGCGCCTCCCGCGCCGGACGCCTCGAGCCGCCGCTCGACGGCGTCGTAGACGTCCTCCACGTCGGCACCGATGACGACCTGGTACTGCCCGCCGGCGCGCACCACGTCGATGACCCCGTCGAGGTCCGCGACGGCGGTGTCGTCGGCGAGGTCGGCGTCCTTCAGGTAGAAGCGCACCCGCGTGATGCAGTGCGTGACGCTGCGGACGTTCTCCGCGCCGCCGATGTTGTCCAGGATCTCCCACGCGGTGAGGTCGAAACCGTCCAGACCCGCAGGACGCCCCGAGGCTTCCGGCGCTTCCGGCGCTTCCGCCGCCGGCGCGGCGGCCGGTGCGTCCTGCGTGGCGGCCGCGCCGGCGAGGAACACCTGCGCCACCACGTCGCCGCGCTCCGCCTCGCCGACGGTCACGTCGAGGTGGTCGACCATCTTCTTCGAGTTCGTCACCACCACCACGGTCGTGGTGGACTTGCCGGCCTCGGTGATCGCCGCGACGTCCATGGTGGCGATCTTCTGACCCGCGGTCACCGTGTCACCCTTGGCGACGTCGACGGTGAAGGGGCGGCCCTCCAGCTCCACGGTGTCCAGACCCAGGTGGACCAGGTACTGCAGGCCGGAGTCGGTCGCGATCCCCACCGCGTGGCCGGTCTTGGCCACCATCACCACCTCCCCGGTGACCGGGGAGCAGACCTCGCCGCCCGGGGTGTCGGTGATGCCGAAGCCGACCCCCATCGCCTCGCGGGCGAACACCGGGTCGGGGACCTCCGACATCTCGATGACGGTGCCCGCCAACGGGCACACCATCTCTTCCTGGCTCATCTCACACTCCTCATTGCACGCTCCTGGGGTAGCTACGGGATTGCACCAGGCTACGGCAACCGCGGCGTCCTACCGTCTGTGCCAGTCGTGCACGCTGCGGTCCGTGGGGATCTCCTCGACCCGTAACTTGCGGGTGCGCCGGTTGGCCAGGTTGAACAGCACGGTGTCGAGCACCTCCGCGCCGATCTCGCGGGCGGCGTGATCGACGCTGGCATCCGGGTAGCGCAGCAGCGTCCAGCCCCACCGCACCGCCGCATTGCCCTTCCACCGGTCGGCCACGAAGTCCTCGCGTCGCGCGGAGCCGGCCGCATGGTACTGACGACTGTCGATCTCGATGCACACCCGCGCCTCCGGGATGACGATGTCGAAGTAGTAGCCACGGATCTGCGCGTTGACCTGCACGGTCACGTCCACCCCGTCGAGGGCGCTCACGATGATGCACACGGCCTTGTACTCCAGTTCGCTGGCGGTGCCGGTGATCACGCCGCCGGCGAGCTCCACCGCCCGTGCCCTGCGCGACGGCTCCAGGGCGGCAAGATCCTCCGCCAGTCGCCGGTTGCCACGGAACCCGCCGTAGTTGCGCATCAGCAGGGAGCCGCGCATGCTCTCGGTGATGTCGGCACCCTGCGCGGTGACGGCGGTGGCCAGCCCGTTGAGGGTGGGCAGGCCGCGGCGGTACTCGGTGGCGCCGCGGCGCGCGGTGCTGAGCTGCAGCAACGTCCCGCCGTCCCGGCTTCTCCCGCGCGGCACGCTCGCCTGCGCCGGCCAGGCCATGGGCACCATGGAGTGCAGGAACGCCGCGGTGCGTCCGGTGTAGACCAGGCCCTCGCGCGCCCAGGCCAGGGCGGCGAGCACGACCAGGTCAGTGGGTTCCTCGGTGCTGTACAGGCCGCGGACGATGCGGTGGATCGCGCCGCGCGCGCATTCCCCGCGCAGCGAGTCGGGCGTCCTGCCCGACGCGATCAGCTCGGTGGTCGTCCAGAACTTCTTGTCGTTTCCCGCCATGTGCGGTCCCCTCCCCCGGGTAGGACAGCCCCCTGCCGTCCCGCGTTCCCCTCACGCTACCGGGCGACCCCGCGTGCCGTGCCGGATCCGGTGGTTCCGTGCCGCGGGAAGGACGGATCGGGCACGCGGCGCGGGGTCAGGCGGTCACCACTGGGGCGCGTAGCCGTACCCCGGGTCCACGTAGCCCGGATCCTGGTAGCCGTAGCCGGGATCCACGTAGCCGGGGTCCTGGTACCCGTACCCCGGATCGACGTAGCCGGGGTCGACCCAGCCCTGGTCGGGAGCGGGGTCCGGCACGGGGTCGGACGCGCCGCCGTCGCCGCCGTCGGCGCCGTCGGCACCGTCCTCCTCGCCGGGCTTCGGCAGGCGGAAGACGTCCTTCTGCACCTCACCGTCCGGCGAGTCGGGTCCGGGGGACGCTTCCTGCTCACGCTCGGTCTCCTCCAGCGCCTCCGGGTCGTACATCTGCCGGGAGATCTCCGGGGCGAGCATCGCGGCGAAGAGGTTCGTGAAGTGCTGCGCGTCGCGGTAGACCAGTACGTTGCCGACCACGCCGGGGCAGCGTCCGTCGCGGCACACCGCGTCGGTGACGTCGATGTTGGTCAGGTCGAGCCCACGGTAGGCGGCCAGCGCCGGGTTCACCGGTGCCAGCGACTCCTCCTCGTCGACACCGCAGTCCTCGTCGCCGCGATCCTCGGCCACGCACAGCCGCGCGTTGCCCTGCACCCCGGGGGAGTCCAGCACCCAGGGGGTGTCGCGCACGCCCCAGGTGTGGATGCCGGCGTCGGAGAGCTTGCGCACCATCTCCACGTACTCGTTCGGCACCTGGTCGGGCCCGTCGCCCTCGATGGTGGTCGGACGTGTCACCGTCATGAAGATGCCCTCGGACGGCGGGTTCTCGAAGATGAAGTCCTCGGCCTTCTTCTGCCACTCGCGGCACTCGGGGTAGTCCGAGCCGTCCCACTTGGGGATGTCCATGCCGATCACGCAGCCGAGCTTCAGGATCGGGACGATCTTGAAGTTGCGCTGCTTGGCGATGCGCTCCAGCGCCGGCAGGTAGTGCTCGGAGTGGGAACCGCCGACGAGGTACATCGTGCGGTCGGACTCCAGGTCACCGTAGGCGCAGGGCTCGTCCTCCTCGTTGAACCACTTGGTCATCACCAGGTCGGTGTGGCCGAAGTGGGCGAGGCAGCCGTCCTTCAGGGTGTTGGCGAGCATCGGTGCGTCGTCGGACGGGTCGGGCAGGACGGGCAGTCCGTCCGGCACGTCGGCGTCCTGCAGGAAGGCGTTGGGACCGGGGTACTCGGCGGGGTCGACGTCCTGCACGCCGAGCTCGCGGGCCCGGTTGTCGATGCGTGCCTGGGCGACGGGCCCGAAGGCGAACACCGCGCCGGTGACCAGGACGATGACCAGGGTGGCGACGACCTTGCCGCGCGAGCGCAGCGACGCCCGCCAGTAGCCGCGGTCGAAGAGCACCCACGAGTGGTGCGGCTTCTTCTTCTGACGCAGCGGGGTCTCCACGAAGCGGTGGGTGAGCCACGCCAGCAGCAGGGACAGGGCGATCACGCCGGTGCCGACGAGGGCACCGTTGAGCGGGCCGAGCGTGGCGGTGATGCCGCGCAGCCCGCCGGCCTGCGAGGCCGTCGAGGTGGAGAACCAGAACGTCGCCAGGGTCAGCAGCGGCCAGTGCCACAGGTACAGGCTGTAAGAGGTGCGCCCCAGGAACTGGAAGATCCGTCCGTCGAGCAGACGGCTCACGCCGGTGGACGGCGCGGGCAGCTTCTCCCCCGCTGCGGCGGACGGGTCAGACGCGTCGGACGTATCGGATTCCGGGTTGCCGGCGAAGATGACCAGCATCGCGCCGGCGAGCGGCAGCAGAGTCCAGGGGCCGGGGAACTGGGCTGCACCGTCGAGGAACAGGCCCGTGGCGATGATCAGAGCCAGGCCCGCCAGGCCGGCCGGCCAGCGCAGCCACCGCAGTGAGCGCGGGATGGCGATACCCAGCAGCCAGATACCGAACAGGCCACCCAGCCCGATCTCCCAGAAGCGGGAGAACGGCGAGTAGTAGTTCACGGCCTGGTCGTGCTGGCCCAGCCAGGTGGCGTAGCCGAAGCTGGCGGCGGTGCCGATGACCAGCAGCAGGTGCAGCAGGTTCGTGCCGAGTTTCGCCTTCTTGCGGAACAGGGTCGCCAGCAGGGCGATGACCAGCAACGACCCGAGGTAGATCTGCATCTGCACCGACATCGACCAGATGTGCTGGTAGAGGCTCACGTCCCGGTTGATGGCGGTGTACTCCTGGCCTTCACTGGCCAGGTGGAAGTTCTGGATGTAGAGCAGCGAGGCGGAGGCGTCGTTGCCGGCGTTGACCCACCGGACCTCGGCGTAGACCACCACGGCGAGCACCAGGGTGGCGGCGACGACGGTGATCAGGGCCGGGTACAGGCGGCGCAGGATGCGCAGGAACGACTGGACGACGGTGAGGCCTGCGGGGTTCAGCGCGTTGCGGATCTGCGGGGCGAAGAAGAAGATGCCGCCGACGAGGAGGAACACATCCACGCCCGACGAGACCCGTCCGACGAAGACGTGGAAGACGACGACCAGTGCGATCGCCAGTCCACGGAGCCCGTCGATGTCCCGGCGGTGTGAGGCCCGGGGACGCCCTGTGGACGCGCTGGACGTCCCTGGCTGCGAGGAGGAAGAGTTCATGGCGCGCTACAGCATACCGCCCACCGACCCGGAATACTGAACACGCCAGGGCCCCGGAGCGTTACACGGGGGTGTCGGGCAAGGTAATGCTTCAGTAAGGCGGAGCGTAGCCCGGATCCACGTAGCCCGGGTCGACGTAGCCGGGATCGACCCAACCGGGGTCCACGTATCCCGGATCCACGTAGCCGGGGTCGACCCATTCCTGCGCGGGCTCCGGCACCGGCTCCGGCACGGGCTCCGGCACAGGCTCCGTCTCCGGGCGCGGCAGTACGAAGACGTCCTTCGGCGCCAGCGCCGGCGCGGTGGCACCGCCCGAACTGCCGGAACCGCCGGACGCCGCGTCGCCGCTGGCGCGCACGGCGTCCGCCACCACGCGGCGTTGCTCGTCGGCCGGGGCGGGGTCGTACATCTGCCGTTCGATCTCGGGGGCCATCATCGCCGACCAGGTGGGCGTGAAGTGGTTGCCGTCTCGGTAGACCAGCACGTTGCCGACGACCGCGGGGCACACCCCGTCGTGGCAGTAGGCGGCGGTGAGGTCGAGGTGGGTGACGTCGAGCCCGCGGTAGGCGTCCTGCGCGGGGTTGGTCTCCAGCAGTTCGGCGGCAGAGGGGCCGCAGTCCTCCGGTGAGCCGCCGTCGGCGACGCAGAGCATGGAGTTGCCCAGCGACCCGTCGACCTGACGCCACGGGTTGTCGCGCACCGCCCAGGTGTGGATGCCGGCGTCGCTGAACCGGCGCACGGTGTCCACGTACCCGTCGGGCACCTGGTCGGGCCCGGCGCCGGTCCGCGCGGTGGGGCGGGTGGAGGTCATGAACACCCCGTCGGTGGGCGGGTTGTCGAGGATGTGGTCCTCGACCTTGTCCTGCCAGGCGTAGCACTCATCGTAGTCGTCGCCGTTCATCCGCTCGATCCGCGCGCCGAGCACGCAGCCGACCTTGACCAGCGGCAGGATCCGGATGCCCCGCTCGCGCCCGATGGCGTCGAGGGCGGGCAGGTAGTGCTCGGAGTGCGAGCCGCCGGCGAGGTACATGGTGCGTGTCGAGTCCACGTCGCCGTAGGCGCAGGGCTCGTCGGAGGTGTTGTTCTCCTTGGTCAGCACCAGGTCCTCGCCCTCGATGCCCACGAGGCAGCCGTCGAGGGAGGTCTCCGGCAGCATCACGGACTTGTCCCATACGGGTGCGGGACGCACCGGCACGTCGTCGGGGACGCCGGTGCCGTCGTCGAGAAAGGCGCGCGGCCCCGGGTAGTCGTCGGACGTGCCGTCGGTGGCGCCGGAGCCCACGTCCTCCGCGGCGAGGCTGGGCCCGATGACCCGGTCCTGCACGATGCGCTCCGACGAGAGCACGACCGCACTGGCCAGCACGATGGCGGTCACCGTGACCAGCTTCCCGCGGGAGCGCAGCAGCGACGCCCAGTAGCGCCGGTCGGTCAGCATCCAGGAGCGTTCCGGTTTGCCGTGCTGGCGCAGCGGGGTCTCCACGAACCGGTGGGTGGCCCACGCCAGCAGCAGCGAGACGACCACCACGCCGGTACCGACGGCGACGCCGCGCCCGGTGCCCAACGTGGCGGTGATGCCGGCCAGGCCGTCCGACGCCGACTCACCGGTCCCGCCGGTCTCCCCTGTGCCGGAGGTGCCGGCCGAGCCAGCCTCGGCGAAGAGGTAGGTCGCCAGCACCAGCAGCGGCCAGTGCCACAGGTACAGACCGTAGGAGGTGCGCCCCAGGAACTGGAAGATCCGTCCGTCGAGCAGACGGGTGACCCCCACCGACGCGACGGTGCGTCCCTCCGCCGCCGCACGCGCCCGGTTGCCGTCCGGCTCGGCGACGGGCGTGCCCGCCACGATGACGAGCATCGCCCCGGTCAGCGGCACGAGCGTCCAGGGGCCGGGGAACTGGGCGGCGCCGTCGAGCAGCAGGCCGGTGGCCACGATGAGCACCAGGCCCACCACCCCGGCCGGCCAGCGCAGCCAGCGCCACACCCACGGGATGCTGCGGCCGACCATCCAGATGCCGAACAGGCCGCCCAGCCCGATCTCCCAGAAGCGCGACAACGGCGAGTAGTAGTTCAGCGCCTGGTCGTGCACGCCCAGCCACACCGCGTAGGCGAAGCTGGCCACCGTGGCCACCGACAGCGCGCGGTGCAGCAGCCGGTTGCCGGTGCGCGGGTGACGCCGGAACAGCGCCGCGAGCACCACGATGACCAGCAGGGACCCGAGGTAGATCTGCATCTGCACGGACATCGACCAGATGTGCTGGAACAGGCTCACGTCCCGGTTGATCGCCGAGTACTCCTTGCCTTCGGCGGCCAGGTGCAGGTTCTGAACGTAGAGCAGGGAGGACGCCGCGTCGCCCGCGGCCTGCGTCCACCGCGACACCGGGTAGACCGCCAACGCGAGCAGCATCACCAGGCAGACCACGGTGAGCAGTGCGGGGTAGAGGCGGCGCACGATGCGCACCACCGACTGCACCAGGGTCAACCCGGCGGTGTTCAGCGCGTTGCGGATCTGCGGGGCGAAGAAGAAGATGCCGCCGATGAGCAGGAACACGTCCACCCCGGCGGACACCCGGCCCACGAACACGTGGAAGACGACCACCAGGGCGATGGCCAGGCCACGCAGCCCGTCGATGTCACGGCGGTGGGTACGCCGCGACGACCGCCGCCCGCCGAGCACGGGGGCGGGGCCTTGTGCTGGGGCGGGTGGGGGTCCTGGGGCTGGGGCGGGCGTCATCTCGTCGTCGATATTAAGTCGACTCTCAGCCCATTACCCCCACGACACACCGGTGGAGGTGTTCAGGCCCCGAACATCTGCCGGGTGATCTCCGGGGCGAGCATCCCGGCGAAGCGGTTGCTGAGGTGCTGGGAGTCACGGTAGACCAGCACGTTGCCGACCACCGCCGGGCACTGCCCGTCGCGGCACACCGCGGCGGTGAGGTCGAGGTGCGTCACGTCCAGCCCGGCGAGGGCGGACGTCGCCGGGTTGGACGCGGCGAGCGCCTCGTCCTGCGCGACGGCGCAGTCGGACGTCCCTGTGTCACCCTTGTCGCCGTCCTCGGCGACGCAGAGCCGCCCGTTGAGCTGCGTGCCCTGCTCCGCCATCAGCCACGGGGTGTCGCGCACGCCCCAGGTGTGGATGCCGGCGGCGGTGAAGCGGGAGACCACGTCCACGTAGCCCTGCGGCACCTGGTCGGGCCCGTCGCCGGCGATGGTGGTGGGCCGGGTGGAGGTCATGAACACCCCGTCGGTCGGCGGGTTGTCCAGGATGTACTGCTCGGCGGCGACCTGCCACTGCGCGCACTCCGGGTAGGCCTCACCGGTGTCGCGGGTCAGCGGTTCGCCGAGCACGCAGCCCATCTTCACCAGCGGCACGACCCTGATGCCCCGCTCGGCGGCGATGCGGTCCAGGGCGGGCAGGTAGTGCTCGGAGTGCGAACCGCCGGCCAGGTACATGGTGCGCGTCGAGTCCACGTCGCCGTAGGCGCAGGGCTCGTCGGACTCGTTGAACTCCCTGGTCAGCACCAGGCCGGTCTCGTCGAAGCCGGAGTAGCAGCCGTCGTCCTGGGTCTGCGGCATCATCGGATCGACCTCGGTGGTGCCCGGGACCACGTCGAGGCCGTCGGGCACCGGGGCGTCCTCCAGGTAGGCGGCGGGGCCGGGGTAGTCGCGCGGGTCGACCGGTTCGGTGGCCAGGGTGGTCGCCCGGTCCTCGTTGTGGCGCTCGACGAGCGGGCCGAAGGCCATCACCGCGACGCTGGCGGCGACGATCACCATCGCCGCGGTCGTCTTGCCGCGGCTGCGCAGCGCGGCCCGCAGGTAGGCGTGGTCGCCGAGCACGAACGAGCGCGGCGGGCGCGCCGACTGCTGCAGCGGCACCTCGATGAACCGCAGCGTGAGCCAGGCCAGCACCACGGACGCGGCGATCACGCCGGCGCCGACCGCCGCGCCGGTGCCCATGCCGAGGGTGGCGGTGATGCCCTGCAGACCCGCGTCGGACGCCTCGGCGCCGGTCTCCTCCGCCGCGGCCTGCGTGGTGTCGGTGGCCAGGAACGTCGCCAGGGTCAGCAGCGGCCAGTGCCACAGGTACAGGCCGTAGGCGGTACGGCCGAGGAACTGCAGCGGCGCGGTGCGCAGCAGCGCCGTCACGCCGGACGTCGTGTACCGCGTGGTCGCGGCGTCCTGCGAGGTCGCGGCGTCCCGCTCGGCGACGGGGTTGCCGGCCAGCACCACGAGCATCGCGCCGGCCAGCGGCACGAGGGTCCAGGGTCCGGGGAACTGGGCGGCGCCGTCGAGCAGCAGGCCGGTGGCCACGATCAGCACCAGGCCGAGCACCCCGGCCGGCCAGCGCAGGCGTGCCCACGCGGCGGGCAGCGTACGGCCCAGCACGGCCATGCCGAACAGTCCGCCCAGGCCGATCTCCCAGAAACGCGACAGCGGCGAGTAGTAGTTCGCGCCCTGGTCCACCCCGCCGAGCCACACGCCGTAGCAGAAGCTGGCCACCGTGCCGATGAGCAGCAGCACCCGCAGCAGGGCCGTCCCGACCCTCGGCCACCTGCGGTACATCGACCCGAGCAGGGCGATGACCAGCAGCGAGCCGAGGTAGACCTGCATCTGCACCGACATCGACCAGATGTGCTGGAACAGGCTCACGTCCGCACTGATCGCGGCGTAGTCGTCGCCCTGGCGGGTGAGGTTCAGGTTCTGCACGTAGAGCAACGACGCCGCGGCGTCCTCCCCCGCATCCGACCAGCGCACCGGCGCATACACCACCAGCGCGGCCACGAGCGACACCGTCACCACGGTGACCAGCGCCGGGTAGAGGCGACGCAGGATGCGCAGGAAGGACTGCACCACCGTGAGCCCGGCCGGGTTCAGGACGTTGCGGATCTGCGGGGCGAAGAAGAAGATGCCGCCGAGCAGCAGGAACACGTCCACCCCGGCGGACACCCGGCCCACGAAGACGTGGAAGACCACCACCAGCGCGATCGCCAGGCCACGCAGCCCGTCGATGTCGATGCGTCGGACGGTGCGTTTCTTCTCTGGTTTCAGTGCAGGTTTCGTTTCTGCCACGGCGATCAGGCGGCGTCGTACATCTGCCGGCTGATCTCGGGTGCCAGCAGTGAGGAGAACAGGGACGTGAAGTGCTGGCCGTCGCGGTAGACCAGCACGTTGCCGACCACCGCCGGGCAGCGCCCGTCACGGCACAGCGCCGCGGTGAGGTCGATGTTGGTGATGTCGAGGCCCTCGTAGGCCTCCGGCGCAGGGTTCACCGGCGACAGGCTGGCCTCCTCGGCGATGCCGCAGTCACCGCCGGCATCGTCCTCGGCGCCCTCGGCGACGCACAGGCGCGCATTGCCCTGCACGCCCGGGCCCGCCATGTGCCACGGGGTGTCGCGGACGCCCCAGGTGTGGATGCCGGCGTCGGTGAGACGCTGCACCATCTCCACGTACTCCGGCGGCACCACGTCCGGGCCGTCGCCCTCGATCATGGTGGGCCTGGTGGACGGCATGAACACCCCGTCGGTCGGCGGGTTGTCGAAGATGAACTGCTGCACGTTGTCGTTCCACTCCGCGCACTCCGGGTACGGGTCGCCGCTGAGGTGCGGCAGGTTCATGCCCAGCACGCAGCCCATCTTCAGCAGCGGCACGATCTTGAAGCCCTGCTGTTCGGCGACCTCCTCCAGGCCGGTGAGGTAGTGCTCGGAGTGCGAGCCGCCGGCGAGGTACATGGTGCGGTCGGAGTCCACGTCGCCGTACACGCAGGGCTCGTCGGAGGAGTTGAACTGCTTGGTGAAGATCACGTTGGATTCGGCGAAGCCGGAGAAGCAGCCGTCCTTCTGCGTCTGCGGCAGCATCTCCTCCTCCCCGACGGCGGGGTCGGGTTCGACGGGGACGTCGTCCGGGGCGTTGGCGTCGGCGAGGAAGGCGGCGGGGCCGGGGTACTCGGCGGGGTCGATGTCGTCGGCGTCCACGGCGGCGGCGAGCTGGTTACGGTGCTCGATCACCGGCCCGAAGGACACCACGGCGGCCGTGGCGACGACCATCACCAGCGCGCACACCGCGCCGACGGTGCCGCGGCGTCCCGCCACGGACGAGCGCACGTAGGACGCCGACAGCGCCGTCGCCCGTTCCGGCTTGGCCTGCTGGCGCAGCGGGGTCTCGATGAAGCGGTAGGTCGCCCACGCCAGGAGCACCGACACGACCACCACCACGGAGCCGACGAGGAAACCCTCCCCGTTGCCGAGGGTGGCGGTGATGCCGTTGAGGAAACCGGTGCCGCCGCCCGGGGCGGCGACCTCGGCACCCTGCGACATCAGGTAGGTGACCAGCACCAACGCCGGCCAGTGCCACAGGTACAGGCTGTAGGCGATGCGGCCGAGGAACTGGAACGGCGCGGCACACAGCATCGCCGTCACGCCGGACGCTGCGTCCTGCGAGGTCGCGGCGTCCTGCGTGCTCGCGGCGTCCTCCCCGGCGACGGGGTTGCCGGCGAGCACCACGAGCATGGCGCCGGCCAACGGCACGAGCGTCCAGGGGCCGGGGAACTGCGCGGCTCCGTCGAGGAACAGGCCGGTGCCGATGATCAGCACCAGGCCCACGATGCCGGCGCCCAGGCGCAGGCGTGCCCACACCGCCGGCAGCGCGCGGCCCAGCAGCCAGATGCCGAACAGCCCACCCAGGCCGATCTCCCAGAAGCGGGAGAACGGGGAGTAGTAGTTCGCGCCCTGGTCGTGGCCGCCGAGCCAGGTGGCGTAGCCGAAGCTGGCCACGGTGGCCACCACCAGACCCCAGTGCAGCACCTGCGAGCTGGAACGCACGTGACGCTGGAACATCGCCGCCACCGCCGCGATGACCAGCAGGGAGCCGAGGTAGATCTGCATCTGCACCGACATCGACCAGATGTGCTGGAACACACTGACCTCGCGGTTCACCGCCGTGTACTCCTGGCCGAGGTTCGCCAGGTGCAGGTTCTGCATGTAGAGCAGCGAGGCTCCGGCGTCCTCCCCGACCTCCGGCCAGCGCACCCGGTTGAAGATCAGCACCGAGGCGATGACAGCCACGGTGACGACCGTGATCAGCGCCGGGTAGAGGCGACGGAAGATGCGCAGGAAGGACTGCACCACGGTGAGCCCGGCGGGGTTCAGCGCGTTGCGGATCTGCGGGGAGAAGAAGAAGATGCCGCCGAGCAGCAGGAACACGTCCACGCCGGAGGAGACCCGGCCGACGAAGACGTGGAAGATGACGACGAGCGCGATCGCCAGACCGCGCAGGCCGTCGATGTCCCTGCGGTGGCCCCGGTACCTGCTGCCGGACCGGGGGCCGGCCTGTGAACTGGCACCGGGCTGGCGTCGCGTGTGTGTCGAATCCATAGCGCTCACATGGTATCGCCGCCGGGGCCCTACGGCACGAAGGCCCGCCGGGGCGGGGTGGGACGGTGGGGGTCTGCCATCACCCGCTTAGGAGGTGAGCCACCCGGTGAGTTGCTCATCCGTGGACAGGTCGACCATCCGGACAAGATCCCGGTTGCCTTGGTGATTGTCCGCGAGGCGGAGGTGGTCGACCCAGTCGATCGCTTAGACCCGCAAGGGATCAACCATGTCTGCGACGGCGCCGTCGAACGAGTCACCGTCGGCCACGAGCGGTAGCCCCGGAAGCATGGTGCTCCAGCCGTCATTCTCGGCAACGGCCTGGGCATGTGCCGGACGGGCCTCCCCGAGGGTGCGACGCAACCGGTCACGGTCGATAGTGCCCGGTACCGCTGGTTCTTCAGTCATGTCGTCGGTCCTGTCTTGGGCCTCTCGTTGACCTTCCGGCTACGCCCCGAACGCGGGGTGGTAGCTCACGACCGCACGCGGGTAGGACGTTTCTCCGTCGAGCCGTAGCGCCTGGAAGTAGGGCGCGCTCTCCTGCGGCAGTCCCTCCATCACCAGGCCCTCGCGGGCGGCGAAACCGAAACGGTCGTAGTAGGTGGGGTCGCCGAGCAGGACCGCACCGGTGGCGTCCTTCGTGGTGTCGAGGAACTCCAAGGCGCTGCGCATCAGCGCCGCACCGATCCCCTCCCCCTGGTGCGCCGGGGACACCGACAGCGGGCCGATGCCGAACCAGCGCCCGGCGTCCTCCCCTGCCACGCCACCTGACGTGTCGCCCTCGAGCGTCACCGGCGACACCGCCACATGTCCGATCACCCAGCCGGAACGCACCGCGACCAGCGACAACGTGAGCGCATCGGCGGCGCGCAGAGCATCGACGATGGCAGGCTCGCGCCCGTCGGAGTGCTCGATACCCTCGAAGGCTGCCGCGGTGAGCGAGCGGATCTCGCCGGCGTCGCCGCCGTCGGCGGCCTCCGGGCGGATCACCGGGAGGCCGTGCGTGTCATCCGTTCCGTTGCCTGCGCCGTGGTTCATGCCACGGATTCTACTCAGAAACTACTCGACGCGGCGTCCAGCGTGGCGACCTCGTCCTCGGTGAGTTCCAGGGTCGTCGCCGCGATCAGCGGGGCGACCTGCTCCGGGGTGCGCGCCGAGGCGATCGGGGCGGTGACGCCCTTGGCCAGCAGCCACGCCAGTGCCACCGACGCCGGCTCCACGGAATGCGCCTCAGCGACCGTGAGCACGGCCTCGACCACGCTGAACGGGTCGGCGTCCTTCTCGAAGTAACCGCCGGTCTGTCCCTCGCGGGCAGCACCCTCCAGATCCTCACGGCTGCGGTACTTACCGGTCAGCAGGCCGGACGCCAGGGAGAAGTAGCTGAACACACCCACCCCGTACTCCTCGGCGACCTGCATGTAGCCGTCTTCGTAGCCGGCGCGCGAGAGGAGACTGTACTGCGGCTGGATCGCCAGCGGGATGGCGTGGTCGAGCTCCAGCTCGCGGGCGGTCTCGAAGAACTCGCGCATGCGCTCGGTGGAGTAGTTGGACAGGCCGATGTAACGGACCTTGCCGGAGTCCACCAGGGCCGCGGCGGTGCGGACCTGGTCGGCGATCGCCACGGACTCGTCGTCGTAGTGGAAGTAGTAGAGGTCGATGACCTCGGTCTGGAGCCGCTTCAGCGAGTCGTCGAGGTTGGACACGACCGTGTCGTGCGCCAGGCCTTCGGCACCCTGGAGTGCGCCGACCTTCGTGGCCAGGACGACCTGGTCGCGGTTGCCGCGCTCGGCGAACCACTGGCCGAGCACGGTCTCCGACTCGCCGCCGGAGTGGCCCTCGCCCCACTGCGAGTACATGTCGGCGGTGTCGATGAAGTTGCCGCCGGCGGCGAGAAACGCGTCGAGCACCGCGAAGGACTCCTCGGTGTCCGAGGTCCATCCGAAGGTGTTGCCGCCGAGGTTGAGCGGGGTGATCTCAAGATCGGTGCCGGGGACGGTAATACGCTTTGTCTCTGTCATGGCGACCACGGTACGCCCTACCGGAAGCGCGCCGGAAGTTCCGGTTCCCCGAGCGACAGCATCAACCGGTTGGCCCAGTTGAAGAACGCCGCACCGTTGATCACGTCGACAATGGAGGCGTCGTCCAGCCCGGCGGCGCGCAGCCGTTCCACGTGATCCCGACAGAAGTCCACGGGAGTGCTGGTCAGCGCCACGGAGGCCTCGGCGATGGCGTTCCACGCCTCGGATCCCAGGTCCGGCAGGGAGTCGGGGCCGACGGCCTCGTCGCAGAGCCGCTGGACGTCGTCCTCCCGGCCGGTGGACTCCTGCAGGGCGCGCCCGGTGTGCACCGAGGCGCAGTAGACGCAGCCGTTGTAGCGGCTGGTCACCGCCGCGGAGATCTCGCGCTCGGCACGTCCGGCACCGTCGGTGACGTTGTAGAAGATGTCCTTGTCGGTCAGGGTGCGCGCCTCCAGCGCGTCCGGGTCGCGGGCGAGCAGGCGGAAGTAGGACGACTTCGCACGCATCGGGTCGACCAGGGCGGTGCGCTGCCGCTCGGTGAGCTCGTCCTCCTCCACCGGCGGCACCCACGGCTGCCAGCCCAGGCTGTGGCTGACGAACCGGGTGGGACGGTGCAGGTCCGGGTAGGTCAGGACGTCGAATGCGCCGCCGGTGAGCGGTGCGGGGCCGCCCGGTTCCTGTGCTCGCTCCTGTGCCTTCCCGCGGCGGCGGACGGGACCGGCGGCGAGCGGCATGTACATCGCGTCCGCCGCCTTCAGGGCGAACAGCCCCGCCGCGGCGCGTATCTGGAAGCAGAGGAAGGAGATCAGCTGCGCCAGGCTCACCACCTGCGTGGGCGTCCACCCCGACCAGGCCAGGGGAGCAAGGCGCTCCGGTCGACTGTCGCGAGGGTGGAAGACCAGCAGGTGGGCGAACTCGAGGGCGGCGGTGAGTTTCTCGCCGAGCACCCCGCGCACGTGCGGGTCCACGCTGAACTCCGGGCCGGGCACGGATTCCCCGGCCAGGTCCGGCTCGCGGTAGGTGCCGTACGGCCCGACCGTGAGCCCTGCCTGCACGGACTCCGCCACCGCGGTGGCGACCGCGTCCTCCACCACGTCGCCGAGCAGGTCGGCGTAGAAGTCAGCGGCCTGGCCCTGGTGCAGCCCGGCGACGAAGGCGGCCACCACGTACCGCTCGGTGTCGGTGAAGCCAGAGCCGTCATCCTCGCCGTCGCCGGCCTCGAGCAGCACCCGGAAACTGTGCTGAGCGTTCGTCCGGGCCTGCGACCGGTTGCGCCGCAGTTCGGCGACAGGCTCTCCGGGGTTGATGCCGGCGAGGAGTTCGATGATGTCTGCGCTGTCTGTGCTGTCGCTCATAGTCCCAGGTTAAGTCCTCCGGAGCGGTAGCGCCGCCCCGGAATCGCGTCGAGTAGTCGGATGGTGAAGTCGCTGGTCGGACGCTCGAAGATGTCCTCGGTGCGCCCGGACTCCACCTGGCGGCCACCGGACATCACCGACACCGTGTCGGAGATCTCGCGCACCACCGCCAGGTCGTGGGAGATGAAGACGTACGTCAGCCCGAGCTCGCGCTGCAGCTCGTCGAGCAGGTGCAGGATCTGCGCCTGCACGGTGACGTCCAGGGCGGACACCGCCTCGTCGAGCACCACCAGCTCCGGGTCGAGGATCAGGGCGCGGGAGATCGCCACACGCTGGCGTTGCCCGCCGGAGAGTTCCGCGGGACGCCGCTCGGCCATGCCGGAGCCCGGCGCGCCGAGGGCGACGCGGTCGAGCATCCCGTCCACCCGCCCACGGACCTGCGCCCGCGACAGGTCGGTGAGGTTCTGCAGCGGCTCACCGATGATGCGTCCGATGCTCTGGCGCGGGTCCAGCGAGCTGTAGGGGTTCTGGTAGACCATCTGCACGCGTCGTCGCAGTTCACGGCGACCCTTCGCATCCAGGGTGTCCACGCGCGTGTCGCCGAGGCGCACCTCGCCGGACGTCGGACGCCGGAAGGCGGTCACCGCCCGGCCCACGGTGGACTTGCCCGAACCGGACTCCCCGACGATGGCGTGGGTGGTGCCCGGCAGGACGGAGAAGGAGACGTCGTCCACCGCGACGGCGTCCCCGAACTCCTGGCGCAGGCCGGTGACCTGCAGCAGCGCCGGGGTGCCGTCCTGCGGCGTCGCGGGACGGTAACTCGCCGCCTCCACGGCGCTGACCAGCGACGGGGCGTCCGCAAGCAGTCGGCGCGTGTAGTCGTCGCGCGGGTCGGTGAGCACGCGGTCGGTCGGGCCGTCCTCCCGCACCTCCCCGGAACGCATCACGACCAGCTCGTCGGCGCGGTCGCCGGCGACGGCGAGGTCGTGGGTGATGAACAGCACGCCCAGGCCCAGCTCGTCACGCATGCGGTCGAGCAGGTCCAGGATGGTGCGCTGCACCGTGACGTCCAATGCGCTGGTCGGCTCGTCGGCGATGAGCAGGTCCGGTTCCAGCGCCAGGGCCGCGGCGATGAGTGCGCGTTGCTTCATGCCGCCGGAGAGTTCGTGCGGGTACTGGGAGTAGCGGCGCTCCGGGTCGTCGATGCCGACGGTGTCCAGCAGCTCGACGACCTTGGCACGACGCTCTGACCGGGAGCTGCGGCCGTGGATGCGCAACCCCTCGCCCACCGACTCGCCGACGGTCTTCACCGGGTTCAGCGAGTTGTTAGGGTCTTGTGGGATCAGCCCGATGCGCTTTCCGCGTACCGTGCGCCACTCGCGGCGACCCAGGTCGCGCAGGCTGCGTCCTTCCAGCAGGATCTCGCCGGACACCGTGGCGTTGTCCGGCAGCAGGCCGAGGGTGGCCATCGCCGAGGTCGACTTGCCGGAGCCGGACTCCCCGACGATGGCGGTGACCCGCCCGCGGCGGACGGTGAGGTTGACGTCCTTCACGGCGTGCACCTCGCCGCGGCGCGTCCGGTAGGACACCGCCAGGTCGCGGATCTCCAGCAGCGGCGTCTCGGCAGGACGCGGCGCGCGTGCGCGCTCGTCGTGCCAGGAGCCGTCGTCCCAGTCCATTGCTTCCGTCATGTTCAGGACTCCTTCCGCAACGACTGGCTCAGATGGTTGGTGGCCAGCACGACCAGCACGATCGCCAGGCCCGGCAGCACCGTGAGCCACCAGGAGGTGGCGATGAAGTCGCGGCCCTCGGAGATGATCAGGCCCCACTCCGGCGTGGGCGGCGGCGCACCGTAGCCCAGGAAGCCCAGGGTGGACAGCTGCAGGATCGCGCTGCCGAACTGCAGTGCCGCCAGGGCGACCACCGGGGTCAGCGAGTTCGGCAGGATGTGACGCCACAGCACCTGCATGGCCGTGCCGCCGGAACCGTACGCCGCCTCGACGAAGTCGCTGCCGGCCACGCTGAGCACCTGGGAGCGCGCCAGTCTGGCGAACACCGCGACGTTGGTGACACCCACCGCGACCGCGGCGTTGAAGGTGCCGTAACCCAGCAGGATGATCACCGCCAGGCTGAGCAGCAGCGACGGGATGGACAGCAGGACGTCGACCACGCGCATGACCAGGGCGTCCAGCCAGCCGCGGCGCGCGCCGGCGAGCAGGCCCAGCAGGGAGCCGGCGACCATGCCGACGAGCACGGCGAGCAGCGCGCCGGCCAGCGACTGGCGCGCACCCCACACCACCCGCGTGTAGAGGTCGCGTCCGACCGCGTCCGTGCCGAACCAGTGCTCGGCGGACGGGGCGAGCAGCGGCGCGGTCTCCCCGGAGGACGTCGGGTCGCCGGAGGCGAACACACCCGGCACGAGTGCCCAGGCGACGGCGACGAGCACCACCGCGCCGGAGAGCCACACGCCGGGGCGGAGGGTTCTGAGGGTCTTCAGGGTCTTCAGGTTCTTCAGGTTCATGCTCGTCATGCCGTCACCGTCCTGCGCAGTCGGGCGTCGAGGACCGGGTAGAGCAGGTCCACGATCAGGTTGACCAGGATGAACGCCGCGGCGGCGAGCACGACCACCGCCATGAGCACCGGGGTGTCCCGGGTGGAGACCGCGTCCACGGTGGCCGCGCCCAGACCCGCCCGGTCGAAGACGGCCTCGGTGACCACCGCGCCGCCGACGAGTTCACCGAAGGTCACCCCGGCGATGGTCAGGGCGGGCAGGGCGGCGTTGCGCATCACGTTGCGCCACAGGATCCACTGCTCCCCGGCGCCGCGCGCCCGCACCACGGTCACGTAGGGCTGACGCGAGGCGTCGTCGATGCCGCGGATGAGCACCTGCGCGATCGGCGCGGACAACGGCAACGCCAACGCGATCGACGGCAGGATGAGTTCCTGCACCGCACTGGCGTGGATCACCGGCACCCAGGTCAGCTGGAAGCTGAACGTCTGGATCAGGATGATGCCCAGCCAGAACGCCGGCAGGGAGATGAACAGCGGCGGCAGCGCGCGCAACGCGCCGCGCACCCAGCCGAACCGGGAGGACGTCGCGGCCACCGCGATCACCACGGCCACGACCACGGCCAGGACGAAGCCGGTGAGCGCCAGGGTCAGGGTGCTCGGCAGCGCCTCCCCCAGCATCGTGGACACCGGGGTGCCGGTCTCCATGGAGTAGCCGAAGTCGCCGCGCAGCATGCCGGTCAGCGAGTTCCAGTAACGGGTGAGCACGGGTTCGTCCGCGCCGTAGGACTCGCGCATCTGCGCGATCTCCTGCGGCGACAGGCCGAGCTCCGGGTTGGCGTAGCGGGTCTGTACCGCGTCCCCCGGCAGGGCGGTGAGCAGGATGAACGCCAGGGTGAAGGTGGCCCAGAGGACCAGCAGGGACTGGCCGATGCGCCGCAGTACGGCGCCGGTGGTCAGGGAGTCCATGGTGTCTGTCAGCCCTCCTGCTCTTCTGTGGCACCGGTGTCGAGCGTGACCGGGTAGAACCACGGCCGCCCGATCGGGTCGGTGGTGAAGCCGTGCACGTAGTCCTGCACGCCGTAGACCTGCGGTTCCTCGAAGAAGGGCAGCACGTACGCCTGCTCGGTGAGGTAGTCCTGCACGTCACCGCTGGCCGCGGCGCGGTCCTCCTCGTTGACCGATCCGGACACCTTGAGCAGCAGTTCCTCGAGTTCCGGATCGCCGACGGACTCGTCGTCGGCGTCGAAGTTGAGCAGCTGGTTGCGGTTCTGCGAGTAGTACTGGCTCTTGATCACGTCGTAGTCGGCGCGCCCGACCATGGTCACGTTGAGCTGGATGAGGTCCTGGTCGACCTGCGCTGCCTTCTGCGCGACGACGTCACCGGGGTACAGGTTGACCTCCACGCCGATGTCACGCAGCTGCTCCTGGACCATGGTCACCACCTCCCGGGTCCGCGGCTGCTGCGCGGAGTCGTTGGCGGTGAGGCTGAGCCGCTGGCCGTCCTTGACGCGCACGCCGTCGGCACCCGGCACCCAGCCGGCCTCGTCGAGCAGGTCGCGGGCCCGCTCGGGGTCGAAGACGTAGGCGTCCTCCTGCTCGCGGTAGCCCGCCGTGGTGCTGGCCAGCGAGGAGGTCGCCTTGGTGTAGGAGTCGCTGAACAGGGAGTCCAGGATCCGGTCGCGGTTCACCCCGGCGATGATCGCCTGACGCACCCGGATGTCGCTGAGCAGCGGGTGACGGAAACGCAGGGCGAGCTGGTTGTTCACCCCGTTCGTCGGCGCGGACAGCACCTCGATGCCCTCGTCGGCGAGGTGCTGCTCCTCCGGGGCCTCGATCTGGCGGGCCACGTCGCCCTGGGCGGTCTTGAGCCCGCCGACGCGCACGCTGTCCTCCTGGGTGACGACCACGCTGACCCGGTCGATCTGTGCCGCACCCTGCTGGTCGTCGGCGGCGTCGCGGCCCTGCGGCGCCCAGTCGTAGTCGTCCCGGGCGTCCAGCGTGACCTCGGTGTTGAGCTGTTCGTCGGCGACCACGAACGGTCCGGAGCCGACGACGGACGTCGCGCTGCCCGGCGCGAAGCCCTCGTCGGACTGCGCCAGACTGGAGTCGGCGAGCAGCCCGGCGTTGAAGGAGCTCGTGGCCTGCGCGAAGCCGGGCTCCGGGTCGGCGAAGTGGAAGCGCACGGTGGTGTCGTCGAGGACCTCGCCGCGCTCGTAGCTGCTGATCTGCTCCGACGACGCCAGGCCGCGGTCCGGGTCGCCGAGCGCGAAGAGGTCGAAGTTGTCGACCACGTTCTGCGCGGTCAGCGGCGTGCCGTCGGAGTAGGTGACGTCGTCACGCAGGGAGAAGGTGTACTCGGTGGCGTCGTCGTTGACCTCGGGCAGGTCCGTGGCGATCCACGGGTGCAGCTCCAGGGTCTCCGGGTCCTGCCACAGCAGCCGGTCGGTGATGTTGTTGAGGATGCCGCCGTTGGGGTAGAAACCGGCGGCCGGCGGGTACAGGGAGGTGAACGGCAGGGACTCCAGGTACACCAGTTCCCGTGCGCCGGCGTCCCGGTCGCCGGACGACCCGCAGGCGACGAGGGACGCCGCGAGGGCGACGGCGGTCACGGCGGCGGCAACCGGGGCGAAAATCGTGCGGTTCCTGCGGTTCGTGCGGGTGGTGCGGCGTGACGGGTGCAGCGGCGGCATGGGCGTTTTAGTGCTTTCAACAGAACTGAACAGATCTGTCTGTTCTTCCAGGGTGCGCCCACCGTAACACAACAGTTTGCGACCGATACCATGGTGGTCATGAACGCCTTAGCAGTCATCGGCGGGGGCCCGCGCGGCATCTCCGTCCTCGAACGGCTCAGCGCCCTGGTGCGCGACCGGCACGCAGCGTCCGGCGCGTCCGGCACGTCCGAGCCTGTCACGGTGCACCTCGTCGACGACGTCGCCGTCGGCACCGGCCGCGTCTGGCGCACCGACCAGACCCGCACGCTGTGCATGAACACCCTGGCCGACGCCGTCACCCTGTTCACCGAACCCGGCTCCACCGTGACCGCCCCCGTACTCGAGGGCCCCACCATGTACGAGTGGATCCGCCTGCTGCGCGGCGAGGAACTCACCGGGCCGGCCGGCACCGCGAAGTCCGAGCTCTTCCACGCCCACCCCGGCCTCGTGCCGGAGGAGGTCGGCGTCGACTTCGCCGCGGAGCTGGCGTCCAGCCGCCCGGAGTCCCACCCCTCGCGCGCGCTCTACGGCCACTACCTGCGGTGGGTGTACGACGTCGTCGTCGCCCGCCTGCCCGAGGGCCTCGTCCTGCGCACGCACACCACCCGCGCCACCGACGTGCGCGCCACGTCCGACGGCCGCGACCGCATCACCCTCGCCGACGGCACCACCCTCGACGTCGACGCCACCGTGCTCGCCCTCGGCTGGACCGACACCGAGCCCGACGCCCTGGAGACCTTCACCGCCCAGTCCGTGGAGCACTACCCCGAGCTGACGTGGGTTCGCCCCGGAAACCCCGCCGACCAGGACGTCTCCGCGCTGCCCGCGGGGCAGGACGTGCTCGTCCGCGGCCTCGGCATGGGCCTGTTCGACCTCATGGCCATGGTCACCATCGACCGCGCAGGACGCTTCGTGCCGGACGCTTCGGCGCGTTCCGGCCTGCGCTACGAGGCCTCCGGCGACGAACCGCGCCTGGTTGTCTCCTCCCACCACGGATACCCCTACCAGCCCAAACCCGTCTACGACGCGCTGCCGCCGGCAGCGCGCATGCCGCGCTTCCGCGCCGAGCTCGCCGCCGTACCGTCCGACGCGACCGCCGGCTCCGTCGACTTCGGCGAGCGCCTGTGGCCCGCGCTGCTGCGCGACGCCCACGAGGCCTACTACCGCATCCTGCTGCAGGACGCTCCGTCGGCACTCCAGCAGGTGAGCAGCGTCATCGATGCCTCGGACGACCCCTGGAACCTGCACGAGGACCCCGCGCTCGCCGCCCTCGTCCCCGACGCCGCCGACCGCTTCGACATTCCCGGCTACGCCGACCCCGTCGCCACCTACGTCCGCTCGCGCGACAGTGCCCCCACCATCGACGAACTCACCGCCCACATCGGCGACCGTCTCGCCACCGACCTTCACGAGGCGTCGCTCGGCACCGCCTCCGCGGTCAAGGCCGGACTGCAGGTCATCGGCTCCGCCCGCAAACCCGCCCAGGTCGCCGACCAGCCCGGACGCTTCACCCTGGAGTCCCGGCGCGGTGCCTACGCCGAACTACGACGCGTGGGCCAGATGGTCGGCTCCGGGCCGCCGGCGTTCCGCACCGCCGAACTGCTCTGCCTCGTCGACGCCGGCTACGTCCGCTTCCTCGGCGGCCACCCCACCGTGGTCGTCGACCCCGAGGCACCGGCGTTCCTCATGGCCTCCGAGACCACCGGGGACGTCAACGTCTCCTCCACCACGCTGGTCGACGCCTGGCTGCACAAACCCGCCGTGCGTGACACCGCCTCGCCCGTCACCGCCGCACTGGTGCGCGACGCCCGGCTGCGCCCCTTCGTCTTCACCGGCGGCGCCGACGAGACCGGGCAACCCGCCGAGGTGGCGTCCAAGGCCCCGGAGGTCGACCTGGCGACCTCCCGGCTGGTGCACGTCGACGGCAGCCCGGACCCGCGGGTGCACATGCTCGGCATCCCGCTGCAGGAGGTCCGCGCCGACATGACCATCTCCCCCATGCCCCGCACCGACCCGCTGATGCTGCAGGAGACCGACGCCGCGGCCGTGTCTGCGCTGGGTGTGCTGGGCGCCGCCGGGAAATAGCCCATGGACATCGACTTCTCCCGGGCGCCGGAGACCGTGGCCCCGCAGCTGCTCGGCGCCACCCTGCGACGCACCACTGCCGAGGGCACCGTCGCCGTGGAGTTGACCGAGGTCGAGGCCTACCCCGGGGTGGGCGACCCCGCATCGCACACCTACAATGGTCCGACTCCGCGGTGCGTGACCATGTTCGGCCCGCCCGGGCGGCTCTACGTGTACGCCAGCTACGGCATCCACCGCGCCGGCAACCTCGTGTGCCGCGACGAGGGCACCGGTGCGGGGATCCTGATGCGCGCAGGACGCGTCGTCGAGGGTCTTGACCTGGCCCGTTCCCGCCGCGGCCCGAAACCCACCGACGACGGCCTGGCCCGCGGCCCCGGCAACCTCGGCGCCGTCCTCGGCCTCGACCTGGACCTGGACCTCAACGGCTCGGAGATCAGGCAGGACGATGCGGAAGACGCTCCCGGCTTCACCCTCACCGCGGCGTCCTCCCCGGTCGAGCAGGTCGCCGGGCCGCGGATCGGGATCTCGAAGAACGTCGACGCACCACTGCGCTTCTGGATCCCCGGCGACCGCACGGTCACCACCCCGCGCAGCCGCCCACGCACCCCCTAGCGTCCGGCCACCTCCCCACCACCTCCCCACCGTGGAAATAGTCGCCCTCCCAGGAAGCACTTCGGCCCGAATCCCTACCTGGAAGGGTGAGGATCCTGCAGGGGTCTTTCTCCGACCATGACGCCGACCCCCCCGGCACGTACGTAGGCTGGATTCCACCATGACACCCACACCACGCTCCGCCTCAGCGAACACCGAGTCCCGCGACGGTTGGACGAGCGTCGACGGCCTCGCCGACGCCCACCCCGGCACGGTGAAGTCCGACTACGAGATCCCCCGCACCGACTACACGCAGGCGAAACCCGCGGTGGAACGGCTCGCCAGAGAGGACGGGGTCACCGTGGTCCGGTTGGCCTTCCGCGACGGCGACGTGATGGCCGACCACAGCGCCGCCGCCCCGATCCTCATCCTCGGGCAGGTCGGCACCGTCGAGGTCGAGATCCGGAACGAGGAGACGGAGAGCGACGTGGTCGTCGTGTCGCCCGGGTCGGCGGTCCACATCGAGGCCGGCCGCGTGCACGAACTCCGCGCCGCGGCCCCCGCCACCGTCACGCTCCTGGTGCTCCACGGCGAAGCCTGACACCGTCCGCGGCCACGTCGGCGGAGATACTGACGTCGACATAACAACATCGACACAGCTTTTCCTGTCCAGTGGGATCTTCCGGAACTCTTCCCCGGTTGACGTCCCGCCTCCACCCCCGCCTGCACCGCCGCCCACCCACACCGCAACCCCCACCACAGGGCCCCGGCAGCATCCCTCCTACCTGGACCGGGAGCGCCGGCCCCGCCTCCAGGCCCCTGGCGTGGCGCTCCCGCACCCCCGGGAGCATCCCCCCCCCGCTAAGCACGCCGTCGTACGGACCCCTGCCGCAACCACCTCTGTCGTTGTTAGCGTCCCCCACACCGCATCCCCGGAACGCCACCCGGGACGCCGATCTGTTTCTCGGCCCGGGACGCGGACCACCACACCCCACCGGAAGGGACCTACACCATGACCGACCAACTGCACGCCGCCGTCGTCGAGAAGTTCCACGACCCGCTCACCCTCAAGGACATCGACCGTCCGACCCCGGACCGCAACCAGGCGCTGGTGAAGCTCATCGCCTCGGGGGTCTGCCACACCGACCTCCACGCCGCCCACGGCGACTGGCCGGTCAAGCCGGAGCCCCCGTTCGTCCCCGGTCACGAAGGCGTCGGCGAAGTCGTCGAGCTCGGTCCCGGCGAGCATTCCGTCCAGGTCGGTGACACGGTCGGCAACGTGTGGCTGTGGTCGGCATGCGGGGAGTGCGAGTTCTGCCGTACCGGGTGGGAGACCCGTTGTCTGTCGGCGGAGTACGGCGGCTACACCGTCGACGGTTCGTTCGGCACCTACATGCTCGTCGACACCCGCTACTGCGCCCGTATCCCGGAGGGCTCGGACCCGGTCGAGGTCGCACCGGTCCTCTGCGCCGGGGTCACCGTCTACAAGGGGCTGAAGGTCTCGGAGACGAAGCCGGGCCAGTTCATGGTCGTCTCAGGTGTCGGCGGGTTGGGGCACGTGGCCGTGCAGTACGCGGTGGCCATGGGCATGCGTGTGATCGCCGTGGACATCGCCGAGGACAAGCTCGAGCTCGCGAGGAAGTACGGCGCGGAGTTCACCGTCAATGCCAGGGACGGTGACCCCGCTGAGGCGATCCAGGATTTCACCGACGGCGGGGCGCACGGCGTACTCGTCACCGCGGTGCACCCGCAGGCGTTCGGCCAGGCGATCGGCATGGCCCGCCGCGGTGGGACGATCGTATTCAACGGGTTGCCTCCGGGGGAGTTCCCGGCGCCGATCTTCGACATCGTCCTCAAGGGGCTCACGATCCGCGGTTCACTGGTGGGCACGCGCCAGGACCTGGTGGAGGCGTTGGACTTCTACGCCCGGGGCCTGATCCACCCCACGGTCCACGAGTGCTCGCAGGAGGACATCAACACCGTCCTCGGGAACCTGGAGGAAGGCACGGTCGACGGTCGCA
Organism: Corynebacterium sp. AOP40-4SA-5; assembly: GCF_052377355.1. Lineage (NCBI taxonomy): Bacteria > Bacillati > Actinomycetota > Actinomycetes > Mycobacteriales > Corynebacteriaceae > Corynebacterium > Corynebacterium sp. AOP40-4SA-5. The sequence goes on along the minus strand of NZ_JBQSWS010000020.1, from coordinate 22,002 downwards.
TGGTCATCCGCTACTGACCGCGCACCCGCTCACCGGTGCTTGCAGCCGGGCCAGCAGCAGGGACGCCGCTTGCCCTCCTCGAGTTCCTCACAGGTGCGGCGGATCCGGCGGGCACGGGTCGGAGCCTGGCGGGCGTCCTCGACCCAGCAGATGAACTCGTTGCGCGCCAGCGGGGTGATGTCCTCCCACAGAGGCAGGACGCTGCGGGCGATCGCCGGGGCACCGTCGTCGCCCGGGCCGCGGTCGCCGCCGAGGATGGCATCGCGCAGGTCATCGGGCAGATCATGGACCACGCCGCCGGAGACAGTTCCGGGGACGGCCGCGGTGTCGGTGGGGGTCGTGCCTGTGGTGTCGGTCATGGTCACCGACGCTACCCCCACCGGCATTCGACCGGTGAGCCGATCACGACCGATCACACGCGGAAGTCCTGCACCGCGGTCCAGGCCGGGTCGGGTTCGTCCGTCACGGCGGCGTCGCCGAGGTCCCAGGCGGAGGCGACGGTGCGCAGCGTGTTCAGCAACGAGCGGTCCGCCACGGTCGGCGCGGTGGAGTCCAGGTAGAAGTGCAGCGTGACCTGCGACTCCGTGGTCTCTGCGACGGCGAGCACGCCCGCGCCGTTCTCCTCGACGGTGGCGACCAGGGCGTCCTGCACGCCGGCGGCGAGGTCCTCGATCTGCGCCATCGTCAGGTCGGACGCCGCGAGCGGGTCCGTACCCAACGTGATCGGGACGTGCAGGTCACAGCCGGGCGCGACCACGGGCGACAGCGGCAGGACGACCCGGGCGACGCCCTGGGTCCCGTCACGTTCCACGCGCAGGACGCCCCGGGCGGGGCGCCCGTCCGGGTCCAGCGCGGCCGCGGCCATGCCGTCCACGCGCCGGCGCAGCTCGTCGACCGACACGGCCCCCTCGGGACTGTGGTCGGTGACGCTGACGCGTCCCAGCCAGGCGGCGGCGCGGTCGGCGCCGAGGACGTCGTCGAGCATGCGCGCGGCGGTCGCCACGTCCGGAGCGTCCTGCGCGGGGGCGTCGGCGCCGAACAGGGAGCGGCGCATCGCCGCGGTGGCCACAGACCCCCAGTTCGGGTGCCACACCTGCACGTTGAGCACGGTGTGACCTGCGGTGACGCCGGTGCGGCAGAGGGCGGGGTCGGGCGTCACAGGGCGTCCAGCGCCTGTTCGAGGTCGGCGAGGAGGTCGTCGATGTTCTCGATGCCGATGGAGATGCGCACCAGGTCGTCCGGCACCTCCAGGGCGGAGCCGGCGGCGGACTGGTGGGTCATCTTCGCCGGGTGCTCCAGCAGCGACTCCACCCCGCCGAGCGACTCCGCCAGGCAGATCAGGCGGGTGTTCTCGCAGAACTGCAGCGCCGGGGCCTCGCCGCCGGTGAAACGCACGGAGACCATCGCGCCGAAACCGTCCATCTGACGTGCGGCGACGTCGTGGCCGACGTGCCCGGGCAGACCCGGGTAGAGCACCTGGGAGATCTCCGGGCGTCCCTCCAGGAACTCCGCGACGGCCTGGGCGTTGGCGCAGTGGCGGTCCATGCGCACGCCGAGGGTCTTGATGCCGCGGTAGGTGAGGTAGGCGTCGAAGGGGCTGGGCACGGCGCCCACGCCACCCTGCAGGAAGAGCAGCTCGCCGTCGAGGTCCTCGTCGTCGGTGACGATCACGCCGCCGACCACGTCCGAGTGCCCGCCGAGGTACTTCGTGGTGGAGTGCATGACCACGTCCGCACCCAGCGCCAGCGGGCGCTGCAGGTACGGGCTAGCGAAGGTGTTGTCCACGATCAGCTTCGCCGGGTGGTCCTTCATCCCCTCCGCGGTGGCGGCGATGTCGGTGATACCCAGCAGCGGGTTGGTGGGGGTCTCCAGCCAGACCAGCGCGGTCTCCGGACGCAGCGCGGCGGTGACCTGCGCGGTGTCGGCGGTGTCGACCACGGACACCTCCACGCCCCAGTCGCGGTAGGTGGTGTCGAGCAGGCGGAAGGTGCCGCCGTAGGCGTCGTTGCCGAGGATCACGTGGGCGCCCGGACGCAGCAGTGCGCGCAGGACGGTGTCCGTGGCGGCCATGCCCGAGGAGAAGGCACGGCCGAACTTCGCGCCCTCCAGCGCGGCGACGGTCTCCTCCAGGGCGGTGACCGTGGGGTTTCCGCACCGCGAGTACTCGAAGCCGCCACGCAGCTGCGCCACGCCGTCCTGCGCGTACGTCGTCGAGGCGTAGATCGGGGCGTTGATCGCACCGGTCTGACCGTCCGGCTCGTAGCCGGCGTGGATGGCGTTGGTGTCGAAGCCGAAGGGACGTCCCGTGGCGTCCGTCAGGCGGTCGCCGGCCTGCAGGGCAGCGGCGCGGCGTGCGGCGGTGCCGGCGTCCGCACGCGACTCGTGCTCGTGGGAGTGGTCGTCGCTGCTCATGGGTGCTCTCCTGTGCTGGTCGGCTGCTGAAAATATTTCGCGTGGCCATCCTATCGAACCGAGCGGTCTACCTCAGGACGCACCCCGGGGTGTGGCAGGCTGGGCAGATGAGTGACAGCACAGACGCCACAGCCACCACGGCCACCACGGCCACTTCCCTGCGTGCCGCCGTCGACGCCGACCCGCGCAGCATGTGGGAACGCATGGTCGCCGGCGAGTACTACCTCGCCGACGAGCCGGACGTCGCCGCACGCTCGGCGTGCTTCCGGCTGTCGCAGACCGACCCGGCGAACGCGGACTCCTGGGACGCGCAGGTCCGCGACCTGCTCGGCCACGTCGGCGAGCGGAGCCAGGTGTGGCCCGGGTTGCGCGTGGACTACGGCACGAACGTGCACCTCGGCGACGACGTCTTCATCAACGTGGACGCCACGATCCTCGACGTCTGCCCGGTGCGCATCGGCGACCACTGCCAGATCGGCCCCGGCGCGCAGTTCCTCACCCCGCTGCACCCCCTGGAGGACCACGAACTGCGGGCGACCGGCTGGGAGTACGGCGCGCCGATCACCCTGGGGCGCAACGTGTGGTTCGGCGGCCGGGTGACGGTGTGCGCGGGCGTGACGATCGGCGACAATGTGGTGGTCGGGGCGGGTTCGGTGGTGACCCGCGACCTGCCGTCGGACGTGCTGGCCGTGGGGACGCCCGCCACGGTGGTGCGGGAGCTCTGAGCATGGCCTGAGACCGCGCGAAGTCGGATACCCACGGGGGTACCGGTGTTACCAGTGTTACTTATGTGACTCATGTGACGTATGTTGCGTAGGAGAAACCTCCTCTCCTGCCGCACCCTCCGTCCCCGCAGCCCCGAAGGCCCCACCGTGACCTGTCCCCGCCGCCCCCGCCCGTTGCGCCGCATCGCCGCAACCACCACCGCCGTCGCCACCGCGCTCGCGCTCGGCGCCGCCCTGCTCCCCACCGCCACCGCGCAGGACGCACCGGACGACCAGCAGGACGTCCAGGTCGACACGTCCAACGTGGACGTCGACCTCGGCGGTTTCCAGGACCTCCTCGAGAACGAGATGATCCTCGACTACGTCGAGCTCTGCCAGTCCGGCGACGAGGCGTCCGACGCGACCGAGGTGACCGCCGTCGCCGACTGCAGCCAGTCCACCGGCGACGGCATCGCCGTCGTCCTGCCCGAGAACATCGAGGTCGGCTCCGCCGCCGAGGAGATGACCATCGACCTCGGCGACGACATCTCCATCCTGGGAATGACCCTGGAGCTCGGTGAACGCAACCTCATCGAGATCCTGAGCGCCGTGGTCCTGGACCAGGACAGCCTCAGCCCCCTCGTCAGGCGGACCATCACGGCCCTCGGGTACCCCAACATCGAACCGCGACGGCTCGGCGCCTACAGCACCTACGCGCAGGTCCAGCAGGACGCCGCGCTGCCGGTCAACATGGTCACCGAACGGTACTGCAGCGGAGTCGTGATCGCCGGCCGCTGCCTGGGGTCCTGGCGCGAACGCACCACCGACACCAACCTCGCCACGCGCACCGACGCGCTGAAGATCGCCGGGTACCTCACCGGCGAGACGTACGACTACACGCAGCCCGTCGAGCTGCCGGAGCGTCCCGCACCGCGTGGCACGTCCACCGTGGCCGGGGACGGCACCCAGGTCGCCGCGTCCATGCGCGGCGGTGACGCCACCGCCGAGGCCAACGAACTCTTCGGCCTGCCCGGCATCGCCCTCGCCGCCGCCGACGAGGAGCGCAGCTCCATCGCCTACACCCGCCTCGGCTTCGCCTCCGCCATGAACATGGACACCGACGAGATCGGCCTGACCTGGTTCGGACGTGCCCTCGACTTCGACCGCCTGCGCGAGGACGGCATCGCCGACTTCGCCGGGGAGGACGTCGAGGACATGCTCGACACCGTCGACGACCTCGAGGTCCCCGCGCTCAAGGAGGTCAGCTGCTTCGGCCTGAACTCCCGCGCCACCGCCGAGGGACTCGGCAAGTGCACCAACATCCTCGGCACCGTCGACACCTACCAGGACCTGCGCGACCCCGAGGTCGGCGAGCACCGCCAGAGCCAGGTCGGCCTGACCGACGTGAGCTCCCTCGTGCTCGGCAACGACGCCCTGCTCAAGCAGCTCACCGGCGAGACCGAGGACACCCCGTTCCTCGACGACCTGATGCACAACGTCACCTCCGAGGACGACCGTCTGAAGTTCGCCAAGGACTTCGTGCGTCTGACCTCCGACACCTACACCGACGAGGTCGAGACCCCCGTGCTCGACGACGACGGCAACCCCGTCCTCGACGACAACGGCGAGCCCGTCACCGAGATGACCACGCGCACCACCAGCGCCGCCTGGCTGACCAGCGACTACGGCTTCCGCGACCCGATCACCGTGGAATGGCTCGGACAGCGCGTGGTCTTCTTCCCCGCCGTCGAGGTCAACGGCGACGAGCGGCCCAACTACCTCAGCCTGCCGGAGATCGAGGCCGTCGCCGACGACGCCGACGCCGGACTGCTCCCCAAGGTCAGCCTGGTCACCTGGGACAACGCCTTCGGTCTGGGCACCGTCGCGCTGGACGACCTGACCCGCCCCGACCTCATCCTCGCCAACTGGCTCGACAGCGTCACCCTCGTCGACGACATCGTGTGGCTCAGCGAGCTGCTCGGCAGCGGGGACGGCGGTGCCGGCACAGACGTTGCGGAGGCGCTCGCGCCGTAACCGCCGACCCGGCTCGCGGCGTCCTACGCGGGACGTCCTGTGCGAGGACGGGGACCAAGTTGGACCTGGGAGCGTTGAGTCGACCAACTCAGAGCTCCCAGGTCCAACTTGGTACCCCTGCACCGACAGCACAGGGGCCGAAATCGGGCCTACGAACTACGCACCTACACGCCGTCCTTGACCGACTTGCCGGTCTTGTCGGCGATCATCTCGCACCGGTCGTGGGACCCGGGCGAGCACATCACGATCCAGTCGTCGTCGGAGACGGAGACCATGTCGTCGCGGGAGACCTCCTGGAAGACGCCCTGGTCCTCGAGCTCGTCGATGTCCATGTCGAAGGTGACCAGCACGGAGTCCAGTGCGCACCAGGCAGCCTGGCCGCCCGAGCCGCTGGCCTCCGAGCAGGCGAGGTCCCACGCGCTCAGCTGCTCCCTGGCCTGGGAGAGGTCGTCCCAGCCGGAGTAGGTCTGCAGCTCGCGCTCCTTCTCCTCCTCTTCCTTCTTCCGCTTCTCCTCGGCCTCCTTGGCGTCGCGCTCCATCTCCTCGGCGAGGTTGGCCTTGAACTCCTCCTCGGTGATCGCGCCGTCCGGCAGCGTCGACTCCAGTCCGAGGGCTTCCGCGATGTCATCGCAATCGTCGTTGGACAGGTCGTTGCAGGATCCGACGACGTCGTCGCCGTCGAGCGCGCGGTATTTACCGCCCATGTCCTCGCGCGTCGCCGCGTACTCCTGGTCCGCGGAGAACTCCTCGAGCTCGTCGAGCTCCGCCTCGACAACCTCGCTGCCGGACTCCCGGTCCGCCTTGTCGAACAGCGAGATCTGCGGAAGGCCCGCCTGGACGCAGGCGAGCCGGATCGTGCTGAGGTCGCTACTGCTCGCCGGGGTCATCATGCAGCTGTCGTAGCCGTTCTCCTCGGCCTTGACCTGCATCGCCTGCAGCGCCTCGCTGCCATCGAGACCGGCGCCGGACGCTGCTGCCGCTGCGTCCGTTGCGCCCGCAGCGCCGGTGGCGTCCGATGCCTCGGCGTCGTCCCCGCCGCAGGCGGTGAGCGACCCGGCGCCGAGCACCAGGGCCGCGGCGAAGGCCGCGCCGCTGAGCTTCTTCTTCCTCATATTCATGAACGTCATCCCATTATCAAATCATATGGTTCTGAGTTCTTCAGCACCTGTCACCACCTGTTCACCTCAAGGGCCCTCGGATCTCACCGTGGATTCACCTCGGCTCCGTAGCGTCACGGTCTGTTCCTGACGTTTTCGTTTAGAGAGAGTTGACCGTGAACCACAACCGCACCGCCGTCGCCGTCCTGAAGACCGGACTGGGTCTCGTCGGCACCGTATCCCTCCTGGCCACCGCCGTCGCCTGCAGCGACAGCAACGCCGACGACAACGCCGACGGTGGCACCCCCGCCATCCAGCACCGCGAGGCCGACGGCGACCTGACCGCCAACGGCGGCGCCCGACGCCTCGACGGCGACCAGGGCGACTACGTCCGCGACGCCGTCGCCGCCACCGGCGCCAAGAACGTCATCCTGCTCATCGGCGACGGCATGGGCGACTCCGAGATCACCGCCGCCCGCAACTTCGCCGAGGGCGCGTCCGGCAGCTTCAAGGGCATCGACGCCCTCCCCGTCACCGGCCAGTACACCCACTACTCGCTGAACGAGGACGGCACGCCGAACTACGTCACCGACAGCGCCGCGTCCGGCACCGCCTGGGCCACCGGCACGAAGTCCTACAACGGCGCCATCGGCGTGGACGTCGAGGGCGAGAGCCAGCAGAACCTCATCGAGAAGGCCAAGTCCGCCGGCCTGGCCACCGGCAACGTGTCCACCGCCGAGATCCAGGACGCCACGCCCGCCGTGCAGGCCGCCCACGTCGCCAAGCGCAAGTGCTACGGCCCGGAGGACACCGACGCCTGCGGCGACGACCTCCTCGACAAGGGTGGCGACGGCTCCATCTCCGAGCAGTACCTCGAGTCGCGCGCGGACGTCACCCTCGGCGGCGGCGCCGAGAGCTTCGCCCAGAAGGCCAAGGCCGGCGACTGGAAGGGCAAGACCCTGCTGGAGCAGGCCGAGGATCGCGGCTACCAGCTGCCCACCAACGCCGCCGAGCTCGACGCCGTCTCCGAGGCCAACCAGGACTCCCCGGTCCTCGGCCTCTTCTCCGACGGCAACATGCCGGTGCGCTGGGACGGCGACACCGCCGAGAAGGAGGGCTACCTCAAGCCCGCGCAGGAGTGCACCGACAACCCCGAGCGCACCGAGGACATCCCCAAGCTCGCCTCGATGACCAACAAGGCCATCGACCTGCTGAGCAACAACGACGACGGGAAGGAGAACGGCTTCTTCCTGCAGGTCGAGGGCGCGTCCATCGACAAGGAGGACCACGCCGCGAACCCCTGCGGGCAGATCGGCGAGACCGTGGACCTCGACGAGGCCGTCCAGGAGGCGCTCTCCTTCGCCGAGGAGGACGGAGAGACCCTCGTGCTCGTCACCGCCGACCACGCGCACACCAGCCAGATCGTGGGCGGCGTCGACGAGGACGACATCAAGGAGATCGCCGAGGACAAGGGCATCAGCGTGGAGGAGGCCCGTGCCACCGTGTACCCGGGCCTGTCGCGCAACCTGATCACCCGTGAGGGCGCGGAGATGACCATCGCCTACGCCACCTCCGACAACGTCGACACCGAGGCGCAGGGCCACACCGGCACCCAGCTGCGCATCGCCGCCTACGGGCCGTCCGCCGCGAACGTCTCCGGACTGACCGACCAGACGGACCTGCACTTCACCATCGCCGACGCACTCGGCCTCTAGGTGCACCTGCCGGGGAGGTAGTTTCACCCCCCGCTATGCCGGGGGGCGTGTGGTGGCATATCGTCACCACCATGACTTTCAAGAAGCTGGCGGGCTCCCTGTTGTTCCGGATCGTGGTGGCGATCGTCCTCGGCATCGTGTTCAGTCTCTTCTTCCCGGAGTGGCTGGCCAGGGTCTTCGTGACCTTCAACGGGCTGTTCGGCAACTTCCTGGACCTGTTCATCCCGGTGCTGATCTTCGCGCTGATCACCCCGGCGATCGCCGGGGTGGGCCGCGGGGCCGGGAAGTGGCTCGGGCTGACGGCCGGCATCGCCTACGGCTCGACCGTCATCTCCGGGCTCATCGCCTTCGCCGTCGCCACCGCCACCTACGGCTGGCTCCTGGGCGACCAGAAGATCAGCACGCTGATGGACATCGACGAGGGCGCGCTCTCGCCCTACTTCGAGATCGAGATGCCCGCGCCGTTCGAGGTGATGACCGCTCTGATCCTGGCCTTCTGCGTGGGCCTGGCGATGACCGCGGTGAAGTCGGACATCCTGCACGGCGCCGCCCGCGAGCTCGAGGGCGTGGTCATGAAGGTCATCAGCTCCTTCGTGATCCCCCTGCTGCCGGTGTTCGTCTTCGGCGTGTTCCTGTCGATGGGCATGAACGGCCACCTGCTGGACGTGATCTCCTCCTTCGCCAAGGTGCTGGTCCTCGCCGTGGTGATGACGGTCCTGCTGGTCATCGCCCAGTTCCTCGTCGCCGGTGCGCTCACCGGACGTAACCCGTTCAAGGCCCTGGTCACCATGCTGCCGGCCTACGCCACCGCGCTGGGCACCTCGTCCTCGGCGGCGACGATCCCGGTGACGCTGGCCAGCGCGAAGAAGAACGGTGTGCCGGACAACGTCGCCGGTTTCGTGGTCCCGCTGTGCGCGACGATCCACCTGGCCGGGTCGATGATGAAGATCGCCCTCTTCGCCCTCGCCGTGGTCCACATGTTCGACCTGGACGTGAACGCCGGGCAGGTCATCGGCTTCATCCTGCTGCTCGGCATCATGATGATCGCCGCCCCGGGTGTGCCCGGCGGCGCGATCATGGCGGCCGTCGGTGTGCTGCAGTCGAACCTCGGTTTCGACGCGGACCAGATCGCCCTGATGATCGCCGCCTACATCGCCATCGACTCCTTCGGTACCGCGGCGAACGTCACCGGCGACGGCGCGATCGCCATGGTCGTCAACAAGCTCTCCAAGGGCCGTATCGGCACCACCGACGACGAGATCGAGACCGAGGGTGTGCTGAACACCAGCGAGTCCTGATGCGCCGGCTCATCGTCGTCACCCACCCCGAGGCCACGCACCACGTGGACGGTCTGGTCGGCGGCTGGTTCGACTCGCGTCTCACCGCCCGCGGACGACAGGACGCCGCGCGCATCGCCGACGCCGTGGCGTCCTGCGTTGAAGGACGTGGCGGGGACGGCGGGGACGGCACAGCGCTCGTCGCGTCCGACCTGACGCGCTGCCGCGAGACCGCCGCGCCCGTCGCCGCGGCCCTGGGCGTGGAGGCCACGTTCCTGCCCGCGCTGCGGGAGAAGTCCTACGGCGAGGGGGAGGGACGCCCAGACGCATGGTTCCGCGAACGGTTCACCCCGCCGCCCGCCGTGGGCGAGCGGTTGGGGCACGACGAGGGGCTGGGCGCGGAGACCATGGGGGACTTCGCCCGGCGCGTCCACACGTGCATGGACGAGGTCCTCGCGGCGGGACGTCCCGACACTGTGGTGGTCACCCACGGCGGGACGGCGACGATGGTCGTCGCGCACTGGCTGCGCCTGCCCGTCGATACCCTGGGGTACGCGCGTTTCGGCGTGACGCCCGGCAGCATCAGCGTGCTGCGGGAGGACGACTACTTCCACAACCGCACCCTGGTCAGCCTCAACCAGACAGAGCACCTGGGCGGCACCTGGCCCGCTAGCTAGTTCACCGAGCCGATCCGGCTCAGGGGCCATACCTTGAACTGCACCTTGCCCACCACGTTGTCCAGCGGGACCATGCCCTCCTCCGGGTCACCGGCGAGGTTGTAGTAGCGCGAGTCCTTGGAGTTGGTGCGGTTGTCGCCCATGAGCCAGACCTTGTCGTCCGGCACGGTGACCGGGCCGAAGTACTCGCCCTGGCAGGCGTCCGAGCCGGTGGTCTGGTTCACGGGGTAGGCCATGGGCTCCTCGGTGAAGGAGTCGTCGACCTTCTCGCCGTCGACCATGATCCCGGGGTCACCTTCCTGGCACTGCACGGTCTGCCCGCCGGTGGCGACGACGCGCTTGACGAGGGTGAACTCGTCCGGGGCCAGGATGCCGATCTTCTCCAGGCCGGTCTGCAGACCCTTGACCAGCGGCTGGGACGAGCGGGTGGACACGTAGTCCTCCGACCACGCCTCGGTGCCGGTGAACACGACCACGTCGCCCTGGGAGACGTCGGTGAAGTGGTAGGACACCTTGTCCACGAAGATGCGGTCGTCCGTGCAGCCGTCGCAGCCGACGAGCGTGGGCTCCATCGACTCCGACGGGATCTGGTAGAGCCGTCCGACGAAGGTGTTGAACAGCCCGAGCAGCAGGATCGCGATGAGGAAGGTCACGAGGTACTCGAGCCACGCCGGACGCTTCTTCGTCGCGTCCGGTGCGTCCGTCGTTCCCGGCGTTTCCGCGGTTTCACTGGAGTCAGTCACCCTTGAGAGCCTATCCCACGGTCGGCGCCGCAGCCGGTCCTGCCACGGCGAACCAGCGTCCTTCGACGCGTTGCAGCTGCACGGGCATGTCGTAGAGGACGCCCAGGTTCTGCGCGGTCATCGTCCGCTCCACCGGCCCGGCGTCCAGCACGCGGCCGTCCTTGACCATGAGCACGTCGGTGGTGGAGGCGGCGACCTCCTCGACGTGGTGGGTGATCAGCACCGTGGTGAGCCTGGGGTGGGAGGCGCGCAGGTCGTCGACGACACGCAGCAGCGTCTCGCGTCCGGGCAGGTCCAGGCCGGTGGACGGTTCGTCGAGCAGCAGCATCTCCGGGTCGGTGACCAACGCACGGGCGATGAGCGTGCGCGCCTTCTCCCCCTGGCTCATCTGGCTCCAGCGCCGGTCGGCCTTGTCCGCCATGCCCACCAGGTCGAGCAGTTCGGCGGCACGCGCGCGGTGCGGGGCGTAGTCGAAACGCTGGACGTAGCCGTTGGACGCCGACGCCCCGGACAGGACGGCCTCCTCGGCGGTGACGTCGTCGAGGCGCTGCTTCGGGTCGACGTAGCCGATGCGTTTCTGCAGCTCGCGGACGTCGGTGCGTCCGACCTGCTCGCCGAGGATGCGCACCTCACCGGTGGTGGGGTACAGCCGCGCGCCGGCGAGCTTGAGGATCGTGGACTTGCCGGCCCCGTTGGGGCCGAGCACGGCCCAGTGCGTGCCGGACGCCACGGTGAGGCGCACGTCCTCGACGAGGTGGCTGCCGCCGCGGCGGACGGTGACGTCGGTGATCTCGAGCGCGTTCATGGGTAGGCACCCTACGCCCGGTGCGTCCTCCCGGGCACAGCCGGCTACGGGGCCGACCGCCGCCTCTGCTAGGCGAACCCCCCTCCCCCCTTACCCCAATTCGGGAAGATACGCGCAGGTCACAGCCATCTGTAGCGCGCCATCCAGTTTTTTCTCGATAAACATTGTGTTCCTCGAATACATATCGTACTGTGAACCACACTTTACATAGTGTGTGTTCCACAACACACTTCGCGCCATTCAGATGGAGGTCGCCTAGTCATGACGACAACAAACAAGAAGACAGCACCCGCCGAGGGTGGTGTCACCGCAGAAGAGTCGTTCACCCCGGAAGAGAAGCAGTGGGTGGACAAGAAGAAGTACGCCTGGATCCTCAGCATGGTGCCCGGTGCCATGCCGCTGATCATCTGGGGCATCGTGGAGTGGATGCGGGCCATCAACGCTCCCGACGTCCTGGTCTCCGCGTCCTGGTTCCTCGGGCCCATCGCCGTGTTCATCATCGTCCCCATCGGGGACTGGGTCCTCGGCCGTGACGGCGAGAACGCCCCCGAGGAGTTCGTGCCCTGGCTGGAGGAGACGAAGTACTACCGGATCATCTCCTACCTGTACTTCCCGCTCATGCTGGCCAGCCTGATCCTGTGCTGCTGGCAGTGGACCTACGGCGGGCTCGAGTGGTACGACAAGATCGGCCTGGCCTGGACCATGGGCATGACCTCGGGTATCGGCATCGTCGCCGCCCACGAGCTCGGCCACAAGAAGGGCAGCTTCGAGCGCTGGCTCGGCAAGATCGTCCTGGCGGTCCCCGCCTACGGCCACTTCTACGTGGAGCACAACAAGGGCCACCACGTGAAGGTCGCCACCCCGGAGGATCCGGTCAGCTCGCGCATGGGTGAGAACGTCTACGCCTACCTGGTCCGTTCCATCCCCCGTCAGATCCCCCGCGCCTGGGACATCGAGAAGAAGCGTCTCGCCCGCGGCGGCAAGGGCCAGTTCAACCTGGACAACGACGTGCTCAACGCCTGGCTGATCACCGTCCTGATCTGGGGCGTGCTGCTCGCCGTGTTCGGCATCAACATCCTGCCGTACCTGCTGATCCAGGCGGTCATCGGCATCGCTCTGCTGGAGTTCGTCAACTACCTGGAGCACTACGGCCTGCTGCGCCAGAAGCTCGAGGACGGCCGCTACGAGCGTTGCTCCCCGGAGCACTCCTGGAACTCGGACAACCTCACCACGAACATCTTCCTGTACCAGCTGCAGCGCCACTCGGACCACCACGCCAACCCCACCCGGCGTTACCAGTCCCTGCGTTCGGACGTCTTCGCCCCGGAGCTGCCCGGCGGTTACGCGACGATGATCGCCGTCGCCTCGTTCCCGCCCCTGTGGTTCAAGATCATGGACAAGCGCCTGATGCAGTACTACAACAACGACACCGAGCGTGCGAACCTCTACCCGCCGAAGGCCGCCAAGCTGCGTGCCAAGTGGGGTACGGCAGCACCGGCAGCCGCCACCAAGGAGGGCTGACCAATGACCGCGACCGCGAACAACGCATCGTCCGACGCCCCCGACATCGCCGCGATCCGCGCGACCGGCGGGGCCGACATCCCCGAGAACCAGGCTCCGCCGCAGAAGATGACGAACCCGAAGGTGCACTACATGCTCTGCACCGTGATCGCCGTCGTCGGGGCGGTGGCACTGGCCCTGGGCATCTTCGGGGCGTACGGCCTGGCCTACGTACACGCCGTGAGCCCGTGGCTCGTCCTGATCTCCCTGTTCTTCCTCCTGCCCGGCCTCGTCGGCCTGATCAGGGGCCCCGGGGTCCCGTCCACCCACGTGATCCCCCGGCCGAAGAACCGCAAGCCGATCGACTACGCCGCCGGCGCCGGTGGCGCCGCCGGCCCGGCCCCGGCGGCCTGACGAGTCCCCCTGCCCCACCCGTCGCCGTCGCCGGCGGCGGTTCCCTACTGCACACACCATTGAGAAGAGAAAGGACAGGTGACCACTGTGGCTGTCTACCAGTGCCCCCTGTGTGACTACCGTGTCGACACCGACGCAGGAGACGACGCCGAAGGGTTCTCCCCCGGATTCGACTGGGAGTCGGAGGTCCCCGAGGACTGGTTCTGCCCCGACTGCGGGGTCCGCGACAAGGTCGACTTCGACAAGGTCAGCTAGGTGCCGACCGCAACGGCAGCACCGGACACCAGCTCAGGAAAGGAGCTCACCATGGACGACTACAAAGTCTACGAATGCCTGCAGTGCGGGTACATCTACGACGAGGCTGAAGGAGACCCGGCGGAGGGCTTCCCCCCGGGCACCCTCTGGGACGACATCCCCGACGACTGGGAGTGCCCGGACTGCGGTGCGGCGAAGGCCGACTTCGAGATGGTCCAGATCAGCCGCAAGTAGCCGCACACCCTCACGTTGACGTACCACCGACTTCACAGACAGGATCCTGCTCATGACTGAACCCGACCACCAGCGCATCGCCGTCATCGGCGGCGGTGTGGCCGCCCACTCGGCGCTCAAGGCCTTCCTCGCTGCGGCCGGGGACACGGTCGGCTCCACCACCGTGGACATCTACACCCGGGAGGCGCACCGCCCGTACCGTCGCCCGTCCGTGAACAAGGACATCCTCATCGACGGCAAGGGCCCGCAGGACGTCTCCCTGCCCGGCGCGGTCTTCGACGGTTCCGACAACGTGGACGTCGAGCTGCACCTGTCCAGCGAGGTCACCGCCGTGGACACCACGGCCCGCACCCTCACCGTCGACGGCGAGGAGCGCCCCTGGGACCAGCTCGTGCTGACCACCGGGGCCTCCCCGCGTGAGCTCGACACCGCGTGGACCGCCGGACGCGACGTCCACTACATCCGCACCCCCGAGCACTCCACGTCGCTGCGCGGCTCCCTCCAGGGCCTGACCGCCGACGACAACGTCGTCATCGTCGGCGCGGGCATCCTCGGGCTCGAGGCGGCGGCCGCCGCGTCCTCCCTCACCGAGGCCAGCGTCACGGTGCTGGAGGCGCAGGACGACATCTGCCGGCGCATCCTGCCCGCCGCCGCGGCCGGCTGGCTGCGCCAGCGCCACACCGAGCACGGCATCGACATCCGCTGCGGTCTCAGCGACGAGCAGATCGACGCCGCGGTCAGTGAACTCGACCCGGCCGTCATGGTCGTCTCCGTCGGTCTCGACCGCGACGTCTCCCTGGCCCGCTCCGCCGGGCTGGAGGTCGGACGCGGCATCGTCACCGACGAGTTCGGCCGCACCTCCACCCCCGGCGTCTGGGCCGCCGGTGACTGCGTGGAGATCCGTGCCGAGGACGGGACCGTCAACCTCCCGGAGGACGAGGGGTCCGCCCGCCTGCTCGGCGGCATCGTCGGCGCCGCACTGGCCGGCAAGGACGCCGAGTCCTTCCTGCTCTCCCCGTCCAAGGGGTGGTCGCGCCAGTACGGTCTGATGCTCAACCTCGCCGGCGCCACCGGCCGACCGGTGCAGAGCGGCCAGCCCGGCCCGTCCGACACCCCGGCGGACCACGAGCTCGTCCTGCTCAGCGAGGACGAGGAGCTCGTGGTGTTCAGCCTTGTCTCCCGCTCCGGCGGGGAGTCCGAGGTCTCCGGTGTCACCACCGTGGGCCGCAGCCCGGTCGTCCGCAAGGCGAAGAACGCCCTGGGCATGACCCTGCACGAGGTCGAGGCGGAGTTCTTCACCGACGGGGCGCTCATCTCCTCGGCGACCTGAGTCCCGCCCTCACGGGCCCACCGTGACCCACCGTCCTCAACGCCCGGCCACCCCACGCGGGGGCCGGGCGTTAGGCTTGTCGGCATGCACCAGGGACCCCGCACCGTCCGCACGACCGTCGCCGACCGGTGGACCGTCACCACGACCACCGGGAGGATCCGGGGCCACGCCGTGAACCACGGCGTGGCCTTCCGCGGCATCCCCTACGCCGAACCGCCCGTCGGTGACCTGCGCTTGCGCCGTGCACGCCCGAAGACCCCGTGGGACGGGACCTTCGTCGCCGACCGCCCCGGCGAGTACTGCAGCCAGTGGCGCGACGCCCGCCACGGCTGGATCGGCTCCGAGGACTGCCTCTGGCTCAACGTCGTCGTCCCACACGGCGGGCCCCGCGACGGTGACGAGCAGCGTCCTGTCGTGGTCTACCTGCACGGCGGATCGAACATCCACGGCTCCGCCCGCGAACCGCTGCTGTCCGGCGAGTACTTCGCCAACGCCACCGACGCTGTCTACGTGGCGGTGAACTACCGCCTGGGCATGCTCGGCCAACTCGCCCTCGGCCACGCCGACGGCCTCGACACCGACCGTTTCGAGACCAACGCCGGGCTGTCCGACATCGTCACCGCCGTCGAGTGGGTCCACGCCAACGCCCAGGCGTTCGGCGGCGACCCGTCACGGATCACCGTGATGGGCGAGTCCAGCGGCGGCGCGATGGTCACCGCGCTGAGCGCCTCACCGCGGATGGACGGCCTGGTCGCCGGTTTCATCGCCCAGTCCCCCGCCGGCGCGATGGTGCACTCCCCCGCCCAGGCAGGGCAGCTGTCGGACGCGGCCCTGGAGCTGCTCGCCACCCGGACCGACGCCTCCCCGCTCGACGCCGACCACCGGGACCTCGCCTGGTTGACGGAGAAGCTCAACGCCGCGTCCTGGGGTGCCGCCGGGATCGCCGGCGCCTTCGCCCCGGTCGTCGACGACCTGCTGCCGCGCCACCCCCTGGAACCCGGCGCGCAGTTGGACGTGCCGCTGCTCGTCGGCACGAACCTCGACGAGTACGTGCTGATGCGCTGGAACCGGGTGTCGCGCAGGACGTTGCAGGGCCAGACCCGCGACTTCGCCGGCCTCATCGACGACGAACGAGGGCCGGACGTGCTGTCCACGTTCTACTCCGGCGGGCGGCGTCGCGGGGACGCCGGACGCTTCATCGGCGACGCCCTGTTCACCGCCCCCTCCATGCGGCTGGCCGACCAGCACCCGTCCGGGCGCGCCTGGATGTACCGGCTGGACCTGACGACACCGTCGTTGAACATCTCCGGCATCGGTGCCACCCACGCCCTGGACCTGCCGATCCTCTTCGGACGCTACGACTCCGGACGCGGCCCCGGTGCCCTGGCCCTGGGCGGGCGCGACCGGATGTCGGCGACGACGGCGGTGATGCAGCAGCGCTGGCGCGAGTTCATCCACCGGGGTGACCCGGGCTGGACGCCCTACCGGGACGGTTTCGCCACCCAGGTCTTCGACGCCGGCGAGGAGACCGTCGACGACCCGGTGCCGGAGCTGCGTGAGGCGTGGTCGCGGGTGCGGCTCACCGGGTAGCAGCTGGCCGCTTTCCTCTGTTCCCCTGCCCCGGTTCCCCTGCCCCCCCCCTGTGAGACCTTGAGCCCTCAGGTCGCGGATCGGGGTGATCGGCGACCTGAGGGCTCAAGGTGCGGTGCGTGTAGTGCGTGCCTGTCGGTCAGCCGCGCACGGTGGAACCGGTGAGCTCGGAGTCCTCGGGATCCTCGGCGCTCCCAGCGTTCTCAGTGCTCCCAGTGCTCTCAGCGTCCTCCGGCAGGTGCGCGCGGTGGCTGTCCTCACCGGCGGAGGCCTCGAACCCGCCCTCCTGGGCGGCGTCCCAGATCTCCTTGTCCCAGATGCCTGCCCGCTTGGCCACCACCGTGGCAGCCAGGGACTGACCGGTGACGTTGACCGCGGTACGGCCCATGTCGATGATCGGCTCGATGGCCAGCAGCAGGCCCACACCGGCGAGCGGCAGGCCCAGCGTGGACAGGGTCAGGGTCAGCATCACGGTCGCGCCGGTGGTGCCGGCGGTGGCGGCCGAACCGATGACCGAGACGAAGATGATCAGCAGGTAGTCGGTGAAGCCGAGGTCGATGCCGTAGAACTGGGCGACGAACAGGGCGGCGATCGCCGGGTAGACCGCGGCGCAACCGTCCATCTTCGTCGTCGCACCCAGCGGCACGGCGAAGGAGGCGTACTCGGTGGGCACACCCATGGAGCGTTCGGTGACACGCTGCGTCACCGGCATCACGCCCATCGAGGAACGGGTGATGAAGCCCAGGGAGGTGACCGGCCACACGCGGCGGTAGAAACCGACCACGGGCAGTCCGTTGAACGCGAGCACCGCCGGGTAGATGACCAGCATCACGATCGCCAGGCCGATGTAGATCGCCAGGACGAACTTGCCGAGGGAGCCCAGGGCGTCCCACCCGTAGTCGGAGACGGCGTGGCCGATCAGCGCACCGGTGCCGATCGGTGCCAGGCGGATGATCCACCACAGCACCTTCTGCACCACGGTGAGCAGTGACTCGGTGACCGCCAGGAACGGTTCGGCGGACTTGCCCGCCTTCACCGCGGCCACACCCAGCACGATGGAGATGACCAGCAGCTGCAGCACGTTGAAGCTCAGGCCGATGTCCCCCTCCGAGTTGGCGGAGGCCGCCAGGCCGAGGATGTTGTCCGGGACGATGGACTCGAGGAAGCCGAGCCACGAACCGGAGCTGGACGGCTCGGCGGCGCTGGTCGCGTCCACCGAGGTGCCCTCGCCCGGCTTCATCACCAGGCCGACGCCGATACCGACGAGCACGGAGAAGAAGGCTGTGATGGCGAACCAGATCAGGGTGCTCACCGCCAGGCGTGCGGCGTTGGCGACCTTGCGCAGGTTGGCCACCGAGGTGATCACCGCGGCGATGATCAGCGGCGGGATCATCAGCTTCAGCAGGCTGACGTAGGTGGAGCCGACCTCGTCGAGGAGGGTGCCGAGCCAGCTCTGGTCGTCCTCGCCGAGGTCGGCGCCCTGGGCGCGGGCGATGAAGCCGAGGATGAGGCCGATGACGAGACCGGCGATGACCTGGGCGCCGAACCCGGTGAGCCAGCCCGGGATGCGGCTGCTCCGTTGGTCGTGTGTAGTCGACATGCGCGTGTTCCTGATTCTCTTCGCTGCACGGGTTACGGACAGACTCATCTGTCTATTCTTGGTGTCCATACTCTAACGCCACCGGCCCCCGAATCCATTCCCGGGTGGGTCCCGGCGGTGTCCCTGACCGTTGGCTGGCAGTGGCGTCCGGAGTCCATGTCGATCCGTCCACAGCCCGCCGATGAGCTCGCGGACCATGCCGCGGGCGGTATAACGTTGATCTGTAATGAGCCTGACCACCACACGATTCACCCCGTCCGCCCTGTTCCGGCGGCGTGCCACCGCCACTACCGCCACTGTCGACACCGCCACCCCCGCGCGCGCCGCCGCCCCGTCGCGAGGCGTCCGCACGCGGGACGTCCTGAACGTCCTGGCGGTCGTCACCGCCCTGGCCGTGATCAACGTCACCGCGCACTTCTCCCAACTCGCCGCCGTCGCCACCACCGTCCCGGTGGGCGTGGCGATCCTGTTGGTCATCGCCCGCGCGAACGGGATGACCTGGCGGGACCTCGGGCTGGGACGCCACACCCACGGCAAGGGCCTGCTGTACGGTCTCGGCGCGGCCGGCCTGGTGGTGCTGGCCGTCGGCATCGGCCTGGCCATGCCGTTCACCAGGGAGTTCTTCTTCAACGAGTCCTACGCGAGCCTGCGTACCGCGCTGATCGCCGCATTGGTGATCATCCCGCTGCAGACCGTCCTGCCCGAGGAGCTGGCGTTCCGCGGCGTACTGCACGGCACCCTGGCACGCATGGGCGGCACGAAGCTGGTGTTCTTCGGCAGTTCGCTGCTGTTCGGTCTGTGGCACATCGCCAGCTCACTGAACCTGACGGCCAGCAATGCCGGCCTGACCGCCTTCCTGGGGTCCGGGACGGCGGCACAGTGGCTGGGCGTGGGCGCCGCCGTCGTCGCCACCGCCGGGGCCGGCGCCGGGCTGACCTGGCTGCGCCACCACACCGGCAGCGTGATCGCCCCGATCGGCCTGCACTGGGCACTCAACGCGGTGGGTGCGCTCGCCGCAGCCGCAGCCTGGCAGCTGCTCTAACCGGCGCCGGTACGAGGCTCACTCGCAGGCGACGCCGTCGTTGTCGCCGTCCATCTGCGCCCGGTAGCCCGGCTGGCCACGGTAGAGCGGAGCCGCTCCGGCCGCACGTGCCGCGGTGCAGTTCTGGTAGTACACCTCACCGCCGACCTCCCCCGCCGGCTCGGCGGCAGGGGCCTGCTCGGGGGCCTGCTCCGGGGCCTGTTCGGCGGCAGGTTCAGCGGCCTGCCTGGGAGCCTCCTCCACCGGGGCGAGGCCGGCGGAACCGTCCGAGTCGCAGTTGCCGAGTTCGCGGGCGATCGCGTCATGCTCGGCGGCGGTCACCCACAACGCGTACTTCGCCTTGACCTGCACCTGGGTGGCCACGTAGCTGCAGCGGAAGGCGCGGTTCGCCGGCAGCCAGGTCGCGGCGTCCCCGTCGCTCTTCTGCATGTTCGCCGGGCCGTCGACGGCCAGCAGGTTGAGGTGGTCGTTGGCGAGCTCCTCGCGACGCTCAGCCGACAGCTGCTGCGCACCCTTCTGCCACGCGTCCGACAGGGCCACGACGTGGTCGATGTGCACCGCGGTACTCGTGTCCGGGCCACGCACGAAATCGATCGTGGTCGCCGTGTACGGGTCGTCCAGGGTGCCGGTCATCACCTTGCACGGGCCCTCCCGGTCGATGTCGGTCATGTCGCGGGCGAGGACGTCGTTGCGCTGGTCGCAGCCGTTGCGGTCGGTGTCCTTCCACCGCTGGCCGAACTCGTCGCGGCTGTAGCCGGTCTTCGGCGCCCGGCCCTTGACCTCCAGGGTGCCGAGCATGTCGACCATGTCCTGTACGGCGGGTTCGCCGGACGCGGCGTCGGCTCCGTCGCCGGCGTCCCCGGTCTCGGCCGCGTCCGTCGTCGGCTCCGGGGAGGACGCCTCGGACGACGTGCCGGACGCTGCCGCCGGCGCGGACGTGGCGGAAGGCGCGGCGGACGTGGCGTCCTGCGTGGTGCCGGCGCAGCCGGCGAGGACCAGTGCGGTGGCGGTGACGGCGGCGAGTACGGACGCCCGGCCGGTGAAGCTCATGTGACCCCTGAGTCTGATGTGGTCGTTACGACTCACATACTAAGGGGACAACTCACACGGGTGTTACTCAGGCTCGTGGGCGGCAGCGCCACGCGGCCACCAGCAGCAGCACGAAACACACGATCCCGGCGATACCCTGCACGTTGCTGAGCAACCAGTTGCCCTCGAACGCCCGGTAGTACGGCTCCACCGTGGCCCCCACGCTCACGTCGTTGCGCGGCAGCACGTTCGCCGCCAGCAGCACGAACACCCCGACCAGGGTCACCCAGTCGCGCGAGGCACCCTCCCGGCCCAGCACCAGCGAGACCAGCAGCCCCACCGCCACGATGATGCCCGTCCAGTGGTGCGTGACCGCCACCGGCGCGGAGATGCTCACCGCCAGCACCATCAGCAGCAGCACCGACACCGGACGCCCCGCCCGGCCCAGCTGCCAGGCACCCCAGCCCGCCAGCACCGCGATGACCAGCAGCCCGGGCAGCATGATCGTCTGCGCCAGGTCGCCGTCCACCCCGGCGCGGGAGATCAGCCCGGTCAACGCCTGGTTCGCCTCGTAGTCCGGCGGGCCGCCACGGTCGCCGTTGAAGAACTCCTCCGTCCAGTAGAACAGGGACTCCGCCGGACGCATCGCCCAGCCGAGCGCCACCGTGACGAAGAACGTCCCGGCCGAACGCGCCAGGTCGCCCCAGCGTCGCGACACCAGGAAGACCAGCGCGTACGCCGCCGGGGTGATCTTGATCCCCGCGGCCAGGCCCACCCCGGCACCACGCAGCCACCGCGGCGTGTACCCCAGCAGGTCCGCGGTGACCAGCAGCACCAGGAACACGTTGATCTGCCCGTACATCAGGTGCGTCTGCAACGGCTCCAGGCACAGCGCGAAGCCCAGCATCGGCAGCGCCACCAGCAGCGGACGCCACAGGCGCAGCCGGTCGGCGACCATCGCCAGCACACCCCAGGCGGCCACCAGGCTCGTCGCCGTCCACAACGCCTCCATGAGGTTCTCGTCGAACCAGGTCAGCGGCACAAACAGCGCCGCCGCGAGAGGCGGGTAGATGAAGGCGAAACCGCTACGTGAGTCGAAGTCCTCGCCGTAGAGCCCGCCGCCCTCCACGACGGCACGTCCGGCGTCGCGGAACACGCCCACGTCCAGCAGGTAACTCGAACTGACGTGCCCGATGACGCCCACCAGCTGCCACACCAGCAGGACGACGCCCACCGCCGCGGCCGCGCCGGCGACGGTGCGTCCTGCGGTGGTCCGTGGCGTCCTGCGTGGCGTCCTGCGAGATAGCTGCCCCGGCAGCGTGTCCGACACCGTCCCCGGGTCACTGGTGGGCTCGGGGCGCGACGGTGCGGCAGGGGTCATGGCAGATGGTCTCTTCCGTACGGGGCTCGGTTGGTCGGCTCAGGTGGTCAGGTCGGTGAACAAGCGTAGGGGACGGCGCTGGCCACGCCACCCCCGCACACTGTGAAACCGCTGTCAGCCCCGTTGGGACTGACAGCGGCTTCAGGAGAAAACGCGGCTACCT
>NZ_JBQSWS010000019.1:0-68028 GCF_052377355.1 Corynebacterium sp. AOP40-4SA-5 | reverse complement strand
AACCGGCCTGGATCTCCACGGAGATCGAGGCATTGCCCAGCCCCTCCTCCGTGGTGGCGGAACCGGTGAAGTCGGTGAAGGAACCGCGGACCTTGGTGACCATCGCGTGACGGGCGGTGAAGCCGATCTCGGAGTGTGCCGGGTCGATGGTGTAGCTGCCGGCGAAGTCGTTGACGCTGCTCATGATGATTTTCTCCTTGGTGGGGTGCGTTACGGACGCCAGCGTAGGCCGATGTAGTTGATGTGTCAACTACCCGCCGATTGTGGTTCAATGGTCACCATGACGAACGGCAAGACCGCACCGACCGCCCCCTGGCTCTCCGAGTCCGAACAGCACCTGTGGCGCTCGTGGCTGTCCGTGGCACGGCGCATGGACTCCGCACTGGCACGTGACCTGCAACGCGACACCGGCCTGTCCATGGCCGACTACGAGGTACTGGTGAACCTGTCCGAGGCCCCCGAGCACAAGATGCGCATGGCGCTGCTCGCCGACCGGCTGACCTGGGACCGTTCACGCCTCTCCCACCAGATCACCCGCATGATGAACCGGGGCCTGCTGGCGAAGGAGACCTGCAACTCCGACGGACGCGGCGCCTTCGTCGTGCTCACCGACCAGGGCCTGTCCACCATCCGCGATGCCGCCCCGTCCCACGTCGCCTCGGTGCGGCGTCTCATGTTCGACGTACTCAGCGACGAGCAGGCCGAGACCCTGGACGGGATCCTGAGCACCCTCGCCGGCCAGTTCGAGGAGTAGTCCGGCCCCCTAGACTCCCCTGCTCAGGTCGGAGAACTTCGAGTAGTGCAGCTGGTGGGCGACCTGCACGGTGCCGATCGGACCACCACGGTGCTTCGCCAGGATCAGGTCGGCCTCGCCAGCACGCTCATGGTCACGGTTCTGCGCGTCCGGACGGTTGATCAGCAGCACGATGTCGGCGTCCTGCTCCAGCGAACCGGACTCACGCAGGTCGGACACGCGCGGCAACGCGTCGTCGCCACGGGACTCCACACCACGGTTCAGCTGCGAGATCGCGACCAGGGGGACGTCGACCTCCTTGGCCAGCAGCTTCAGCTGACGGGAGAACTCCGACACCTCCTGCTGACGTGACTCGACCTTCTTGCCCGAACTCATCAGCTGCAGGTAGTCGACCACGATGAGCCCCAGGTCGTGCTTCTGCTTGAGCCGGCGGGCCTTCGCCCGGATCTCCGTCATCGTGAGGTTCGGCGAGTCGTCGATGTAGATCGGGGCGTTCTCGATCGCGGTGACCCGCTGGGTCAGCTTGTCCCACTGCGAGTCGACCATCTTGCCGCCGCGCATCACGGACAACGGCACCTCCGCCTCCGCGGAGAACACGCGCATCATCACCTCGGACTTGCTCATCTCCAGCGAGAACAGCACCGAGGCACGGTTCTGCTGGACCGACACCGAGCGCATGAAGTCCATGGCCAGCGTGGACTTGCCCACACCGGGACGGGCCGCGACGATGATCATCTGCCCGCCACGCAGGCCGTTGGTCATCTCGTCGAGCTCGCTGAACCCGGTCATCACACCCTCGCCCTGACCGTCCCCGTTTTCCAGGGCGTCCAGTTCGTCCATGGTGGACTCCAGCAGGTCCTGGAGCACCATGTAGTCCTCCGAGGCGGACTCGTTGGTGATGTTGAACATCTCCTGCTGCGCGCGGTCCACCACGCTCTCCAGCTCGTTGCCCTCCAGGCCGGAGTAGCCGTACTGCACGATCCTCGTGCCGGCGGACACCAGGCGGCGCAGGACGGCCTTCTCCGAGACCAGGTCGGCGTAGTAGCCCGCGTTCGCCGCGGTGGGCACCTTCGACGACAGCTCGTGCAGGTACGGAGCCCCGCCCACGCTGTCCAGGATGGCGTTGTTGTCCAGACGCCCGGCGAGGATCACCGGGTCGACCTCCATGCCCTCGCCGTACAGCTCGAGCATCGTCTCGTAGATCGTCCGGTGGGCGGGACGGTAGAAGTCGTCCGGACGCAGCCGCTCGACGACGTCGGCGATGGCGTCCTTGCTCAGCATCATGCCGCCGAGGACGCCCATCTCCGCCTCGGTGTTCTGCGGCATCTGCCGCGGCTCGGCGAAGGCGCCCCCCTCGTTGGACGCTCCGCCGCGGCGGCGGTAGCCGCCCTGTCCCCCTCCCTGTCCTCCTCCCGGGGCGCTGCCACGCCCCGCGCCCGGGGCGTCCTGCGTTGCAGGCCCGTCCCACTGGTCGGGCTCCGGCGGCAGCGGCACGGCCCCTGCGTCGTCGGCGAAACTGTCGCGTGCCCGCTCCGGTGTACTCATGCCCATGATTCTAACCCCCTCAGGCGACATTCCCCGAGGGCGTGCTCCGACCTGTGCACAACGCCCACGGACGCCCACGTGGGGGCGGTGGCGGGACCGTCTCCACAGAGTTGTCCACAGGCCGTGTGGATCACTTGTGCACTGAATGTGCACCTGTGGGGGAATTGCCTGTTGGCCCTGTGGACAACTTGTGGACAAGGATTGCGCTGACCTGCGAGTATTCGCGTTCATGCCGGTCACAGGGCTCTTGGTCCGCATTATGGCCGTCGACTTCCAGTGGACAACTCCGGTTGCCGCAGGCCAGCGGAGCGCCTCAGAGCATAACCCGAGGTCAGCGCGATGGCCGATGGGGCCATATTTAGCACATGTTTCGACCAAGTTATCCACAGTTGTCCACAGGGTCCGGAAGTCCTGTGCACAATCCCCGCGGTCCGTCGTGCGGGTCGTCCCGGGAACCGCCCCCACCGGCCCCGGACATGCCGAAGGGCCCGTCGACCGGTCGTGACGACCGGGCGCGGGCCCTTCAGACTGTGCTGTTGTCTTACAGATGGTGGCGTTCGTCGCCTGAGCCGCGGGGAAGCCAGGATGTCGCGGACACGGGAACCGGGTGTCTAAGCCGGCGAACCCCGGGTGTCTAGGCCGGGGGTGTCCACAGATCCTCTCGGGGCTTCTGCAGCGCTGTGGCGAGCGGAGAACTACTTCTCTGCGACGACCTTGAAGTTCAGCGACGCGACAACCTGCGAGTGCAGCTTCACGTCGACGTTGTAGGAACCGGTCGCCTTGACGTCACCCTGATCGAGGACGATGGAGCGCTTGTCGAGATCGCGTCCGCCGGCAGCCTTCACGGCGGCGGCGACGTCCTCGGCGGTGACAGAGCCGAACAGCTTGCCCTTGTCCGAGGTGCGCACGGTGACCGTGACGTTGTTCAGGCGGTCGATCTCGTCCTTGACCTCGCGAGCGTGGTCCAGGTCGCGGATGACCTTGTCCTGCTGTGCACGGCGGATGTTCTCCACCTGACGCTCAGCGCCACGGGTGGCGGTGATGGCGTAGCCGCGCGGCAGCAGGAAGTTGCGTCCGTAGCCGGCCTTGACCTCGACGATGTCACCAGGGACACCGAGGTTGTCGACGGCGGCGGTGAGGATCAGCTTCATGATCCGTAGCCTTTCATGGTTTCGGTAGATCCGGGAGGATCTGGGGTTGACTCACACGACAGATCAGAACGGCGGTTCGTCGCCGCCGTCGAAACCGGACTGCGGAGCGGAGTTCCACGGGTCATCGTCCGACGCGGCGTTACGCCCGCCGAACCCACCCTGGCCACCGGCGTTACCGCCGCCGTAGCCCTGGTTGGGTTGACCACCCTGGTTTCCCTGCTGACCACCGAAACCACCCTGGCCACGGTTACCACCGAAGCCACCCTGGTTACCGGCCTGGCCGCCGCCCTGCGGGGCCTGCTGGCCACCGAAGTTCCCACCCTGACGGGGGGTCTTGGTGACCTGGGTCGTGGCGTACTTCAGGGACGGGCCGACCTCGTCGGCCTCGACCTCGAACACGGTGCGCTTCTCGCCCTCGCGGGTCTCGTAGGAGCGCTGCCGCAGACGGCCGTTGACGATGACCCGGTCACCCTTGGTGAGCGAGTTCGCCACGTTCTCGGCCGCCTGGCGCCACACGTTGCATTGGAGGAACAGCGCTTCGCCGTCCACCCACTGGTTCGACTGGGAATCATACCGGCGCGGCGTGGAGGCCACTCGGAAGTTCGCGACGGCGGATCCGCTGGGGGTGTACCTCAGCTCGGGGTCCGCGACGAGATTTCCGACGACGGTGATCGGGGTGTCTCCCTGTGCCATGTCAGTTTCTCCTGTCAGTCTGTGTCAGTCGGTGTCGGTTCGACGTTGATGCAGATGTCGTGAAGACGCCTACTTGGCGTCCTTGCGCAGAACCTTCGTGCGCATGATGATCTCGTTCAGGTTCAGAACGCGGTCGAGCTCCTGGACGGTGGCCGACTCACAGTTCAGGTCGACGACAGCGTAGATGCCCTCTTCCTGCTTGTTGATCGGGTACTCCAGGCGACGCTTGCCCCAGATATCAACCTTGTCGACCGTACCGTTCTCCTTGCGGACCGTCTCGAGGAACTTGTCCAGGGACGGGGAAACGGTGCGCTCATCCTGTGACGGGTCGATGATAATCATCATCTCGTATTGACGCACGGACCTCATCACCTCCTGTGGTCTAGTGTTTTTTCGGCCGTATCCGGGAATGGATGCGGCAGGAGGGTTCGTTGCGTCAGCAACCTGCTCAGGATACACGCCACACCCTGTTTGCCCAAGTCAGGCTGGGCCCGCCGTTGCCCAGAACACGGCGATCAACACCGGGATCAGGGTGATGAACACGATCGCGGCGCCGAACAACCCCCACACCACCGCAGGACGGCGCTTCGCCATGAAGCTGGCGAAGGATCCGCCGAACAGGAGGAACCCGATGAAGACGCTGCCCATGGTGACCAGCAGCTCGGTGCTGGTCATCAGAGGTTGTTGAGGAAGTCGTCGATCATCCGGCCGATGTCGGTGTCCTGGCCGTCGCCGGTACCCGTGCCACCGCCGCTCTCCGGTGCGGTGTCGGCGGAGTCGTCGTCGGAGTCCTCGTCGTCGCCGCCGCCGGTGCCCGCGGAGGCCTCGTCACCCGCGGAGGACTCGCCGCCACCGGTTCCCGAGGAACCGGCCTGCGGGTCCTGGACGACCGGGACGGAGCCGTCGAACTGCTCGATCGGCTCGTTCACGAGCGCCTCGTCCATGTAGCCCTGCCAGATGTCCGACGGCGACTGCGAGCCGTACATCGAACCGCCGTAGCGTGCGTCGACCAGGGGCTGGCCGTCGGTGTCGCCGATCCACACGGCCGTCGCCAGCTGCGGCGTCGAACCGATCATCCAGGCGTCCTTGTTCTGCCCGGTGTCGCCCAGCTGGGCGGTACCGGTCTTCGCCGCGCTGGGACGACCACCGGCGAGGGAGTGGTTGTTGGAGTAGGCGGCGATCGGGCCCATGGCCGCGATCACCTCGTCGGCGACCTCGGGCTGGACGACCTGGGTGGACTCCATGTTCGTGTTGTCCAGCAGCATCTCGTCCTCGGAAGTCTCGACCTTCCAGACGAAGTGGGCGGGGATGTACTGACCGTGGTTGGTCAGGGTCGCCAGCGCCGACGCCATGTCGATCGGACGGGACTGGTACTGCCCCAGGGTGATGCCCTCGTACGGCGTGTCACCGTTCTCGCGGAGCGTCTCGCCGATGCCCGGCAGCTCCTCGGCGACACCGAGGCGGTGCGCCATGTCCGCGACGTCCTGCGGACCGTTGTCCAGGTCGCGGGCCACGCGGATGAAGGAGGTGTTGAGGGAGCGCTTGAGCGCCTCTGCCATCGAGCAGCTACCGCAGGACGCACCCTCCACGTTGTTCACCTCGGTCGCGCCGGTGGTGACGGGGGAGGAGTCGTAGTTCGTCGAGGTGGGGATGCCCTGCTCGACCGCGGCTGCCATGGTGAAGATCTTGAAGGTCGAACCGGTCTGCAGACCCGCGTTCGCCCAGTCGAGTCCCGTGGGGTCGTCGCCACCGTAGTAGGCGCGCACACCACCGGTGTTCGGGTCGATCGAGACGCCGGCCGAACGCACGGTGTCGGCCTGCGCCTCCATCGCGCTGTGCACGTTCTCCACCATCGCGCTCTGGTGGTTGGCGTCGATCGTCGTGGTGATCTTCAGCCCGCCGGTGTTCACGGCCTCCTCGGTGATGCCGTTGGCGTTGAGCTCGGCGAGCACCTGGCTCTTGATCAGACCGTTGGTGCCCTCCGCCACGGAACCGGAGTCCACCTGGGCGGGGTCGATGACCTCGGGGGAGACCATCTCGTCGCGTTCCTGCTGGGAGATGGTGTCCATGTTGACCAGGCCGTCGGCGACGTAGTTCCACCGCTCCTCGGCCTCGGGACGGTTGGTCCACGGGTCCAGCTGGCTGGGCCGCTGGATCGACGCGGCGAGCACCGCACCCTCGGCGGGGGAGAGCTCCTGGATCGGCTTGTTGAAGTAGGCGCGCGACGCCGCGGAGATGCCGTAGGCGTTGCGTCCGAAGTAGATGGTGTTGAGGTAGCCCTCGAGGATCTCGTCCTTCGACCACTCGCGCGACATCTTCGACGAGATCACCAGCTCCTTGCCCTTACGGACCAGGCTGCGCTCGTCACCGACGACGGCGTTCTTCACGTACTGCTGCGTGATGGTGGAACCACCGCCGGCGTCCTCACCGGTGAGCTGGCCGAGGGCGGCACGCCCGAAGCCGGTGACGGAGAAGCCGGGGTTGTCGTAGAAGTCGCGGTCCTCCGCGGCGAGGACGGCGTCCCGCACGTGCTCCGGGATCTCCTCGATGTCCACGTTCTGGCGGTTGCCCTCCGGCGGGACGATACGCGCCAGCTCGGTGGTGCCGTCGTTGGCGAAGATCTGGGAGATCTGGTTGTTCACCAGCTCCTCGGGCTGCGGCACCTTCGTCACCGAGTAGGCGGCGAAGAACGTCACCAGCGGTACCACGATGAGCACGGCCAGGACTGCCGCCACGGAGGCGAAGAGACGGCCCCACACCGGCTTGCGTGTGCGGGTGCGCTGACGCTTCGTGGAGTCGTTGGGGGTGGTCGAGTCGTTAGTCACGTGGCTGTTCTCTCCGTACTGGAATTACCGGCACCGTACATGTCTTCCCTGATCAGATGGTTCCATCCGCAGCGCAGGCAGACCTCCACCGTGTGGACGGCCACCCCGCTCCCGGATCCTCCGGCAGGGTCCGCGTCGGCACGGTCCTTAGCAGACCGCGCGACGCCGTCAGGAAACAGGGTAGCGAGGATAGCGCTGATCTCCGAAAGACTACGCGCCGTTCCGGACTTTTCCCCCATTGCCGCACCGTGGACCCACATGCTCTCGCGCAGATCCTCGGCACCGCAGACCGGGCACGGCCGGCCGGCACGTACGCCGAGGACCTCGGCGGAGGACCGCAGGCCCCGGTCGGCGTCGCAGACGTCGGCGCGACGACGTTCGCCGCGACGCAGGGCGCGGAGCGTCCTACGGCGGTCCAGGTCGTGGGAGACGGTGTGGACGGGCTGCACGGTGGTCGACATGATGGGGCCATCCTATCCCGTGCCGCGGACACGGCGTGCCCGACGAGGTGAATCGGTCAAGACCCGGTGTTGACCGGTCAAGTACCACTGCATCCCACGTCAGGCAGTGTTTTTCCCGAGCGGCAGGGCTAACGTCCGGACCCATGAGTTCTCAGGACACCAACACCATCAAGCTGGCCATCGCCGGCATCGGCAACTGCGCGACATCCCTGCTCCAGGGCCTCGAGTTCTACAAGGACACCCCCGACGACGACACCGTCCCCGGGCTCATGCACGTCCGCTTCGGCGACTACCACGTGCGTGACATCGAACTGGTCGCCGCCTACGACGTGGACGCCGACAAGGTCGGCAAGGACGTCGCCGCTGCCACCGAGTCCGGCCAGAACTGCACGATCAAGATCTGCGACCTCCCGGAACTGGGCATCACCGTGCGCCGCGGCCACACCGCCGACGGCCTCGGCAAGTACTACCGCGAGACCATCGAGGAGTCGGCCGAGCCGGACGCCACCCACGACGAGGTCGTCGCGCACCTGCGCGAGACCGGCGCGGACGTCCTCGTGTCCTACCTGCCGGTCGGCTCCGACGAGGCCGACAAGTTCTACGCCCAGTGCGCCATCGACGCCGGCGTCGCCTTCGTCAACGCCCTGCCGGTCTTCATCGCCAGCGACCCGGAGTGGGCGAAGAAGTTCGAGGACGCCGGCGTCCCGATCGTCGGCGACGACATCAAGAGCCAGGTCGGCGCGACGATCACCCACCGCGTCCTCGCCCGGCTCTTCGAGGAGCGCGGCGTGACCGTCGACCGCACCTACCAGCTCAACGTCGGCGGCAACATGGACTTCAAGAACATGCTCGAACGCGACCGGCTCGAGTCCAAGAAGGTGTCCAAGACCCAGGCGGTGACGTCGAACCTCACCGGCGCGCTCGCCGGCAAGACCGACGACCGCAACGTGCACATCGGCCCGTCCGACTACGTCCAGTGGCTCGACGACCGCAAGTGGGCGTTCATCCGCCTGGAGGGCCGCGCCTTCGGCGACGCGCCGATCAGCCTGGAGTACAAGCTGGAGGTGTGGGACTCCCCGAACTCCGCCGGCATCATCATCGACGCCGTGCGCGCCGCCAAGATCGCCAAGGACCGTGGCCTGGGCGGACCCGTCGACCCCGCGTCCACCTACCTGATGAAATCCCCGCGTATCCAGCAGCCCGACGACCGGGGGCGTGCAGACCTCGAGACCTTTATCTCGCAGGGGTGACCACACCATTTCAGGGGTCCCCGGTAGCCCCTCTGACCTGCCCGGAGCTGAACATGTTAAGGAAGTTCACAAACCTAAAGGTGGTAGCAGTATACCTTTCGGATGCAAAGCACGGTAGGTTGGTGTCATGACAGCTACCCCGTCTGAAGTCGCGCAGCGCCTGCGGCCCGTCGTCACGCGAATGTACCTCCTGTACTTCCGCCAGACGACGCAGTCCAGCATCAGCACTGCACAACTCTCCATCATGATGAACCTCCAGACCCACGGTGCCCTGCGCATCAGCCAGATCGCCGACCTGGAGTCGATCCGGATGCCCACCGCATCCAACGCGATCAACCACCTCGAGTCGCTCGGCCTGGTGTCCCGCGTCCGCGACGTGAGCGACCGCCGCGGCGTGCGCGTGAAGCTCACGGACCTCGGCAGGACCGAGCTGACCCGCATCGGCGACGAGCGGGACAAGCAGATGGCGAACATCCTCTCGGTCCTCGAGCCCGACCAGCTGGAGCGTGTGGAGGACTTCATCCCCACGCTGGAGGCCGGCATGGAGGTCTTCGACTCCCGTCGCATGGGGGAGAAGTAGTCGGTGGATCCGCTGCGCGTGCTGCTGGCCTGGCGGCCGGACGGCGACCCCGACGGTGACTCGACGAGCACCGGTACCGACACCGCGTCCTTCGTCTCCTGGCTGTCCCGCACCGCCGAGATCAGCGTGAAGCCGGTCACGGTGATCCCCCGGATCTGGCCCGAAGGGGTCGACCGGGTGGATGCCGCAGACGCCGACGCCGTCCGCCGGTTCGAGGAATGGGCCGCGGCGGAGTCCACCGCGTGCCACGCGGCGGCCCGTACCGCCCTCACCGAGGCCGGGGTCCCGGAGTCGATGATCGACGACAGCGACGAGCTGCTCCACAGCCACTCCGAGACCACCGCACTGATCCGCTCCGCGGAGGAGTTCAGTGCCGACCTCATCGTGGTCGGGTCGCGCTTCGGCACCTCCGGTGGCCCCGTCGGCCGGTTCCGGGCCGGATCCACCACGGACGCGCTCCTGCACTGCGCCCCGCTGCCGGTGCTCACGGTCCCGCGCACCCCGACGTTGTCGAAGCACGGTGTCACCCGTGTCAGCTGCGCCTACGTGGACAACGAGCAGTCCCACCAGGCACTGCGCAAGGCCGCCGACCTCGCCTCCCGGTGGGGCGTGCCACTGCGCCTGGTCGCCTTCAGCCCGACCGGGGCGTCGATGTACCCCACCCTCACACCGTTCCCCGACGCCGCCGAGGCCGATGAACGCTGGCGTAACCAGGCGCTCGACATCCTGGGACGTGGCCGTGAACGTGCCGAGGAGCGTCACCCGGACCTGCGGGTCTCGGTGGAGGTCGGTTCCGGCCCCGGCTGGAGCGGCGCGATGGACGACGTGCACTGGAAGAAGGGCGAGATCCTGGTGGTCGGGTCCTCCGTGCTCGGCGCCTTCAACCGGGTCTTCATCGGACCGTCGACCAACCAGTTGCTGGCGCACTCGCCGGCACCGGTGCTGGTCAGTCCCGTCTGACGGGCCTCACCCCGTCAGGGACTAGACTTGGGGGCATCATGTCCGCTGAGCACACTAATTCCGGTTACCCCGAGAAGCCCGACCCCCTCGACCACCTCGAGGACCTGGACCGGCGCACGTCGGTGAAACAGGCCTGGCAGCTGGCGATCGCCTTCCCGGTGGTCACCATCCTCGCCTGGTTCGTCCTCGACCAGACGGTGGGGGACACCGCCGCGCGCATCATCCCCACGGTCATCGCCCTCTTCGGCCCGATCGTCGCGGGCCTCGTGGTGCTGCGCAAGTGGCGCCGCTACCAGTGGTGGCAGCCGTTCATGGGCACCCTGTGGTGGCTGATCCCGTTCTTCCTGATCATCTTCACCACGCTCCCGGTTCCCCTCATCACCAACCACTGAGCCACGGCCTCAGGCGCTCCCCAGGATCAGGGCAGCCAGGTTCGGAGTCGCCTGGATCAGAATAGTCGCCCGCCCAGGTAGCGAATCAGCCCGATTCGCTACCTGGGCGGGCGACTTTTCCGCATCGTGCCCGGGGGACCCCCAACCCCCGACCCCCCGAGCCGCGGGCCTACTTCGCCACGATGTTCACCATCTTGCCCGGCACCACGATGATCTTCGCCACGGTCTTGCCCTCCACGTGGGAGGCGACGTTCGGTTCCGCCAGCGCGGCGGCCTCCACGTCCTCGCGTGAGGCGTCGGCGGCCACGGTCACGCGGCCGCGCACCTTGCCCATGACCTGGACGGGCAGCTCCACGGTGTCGTCCACGAGCCACGCCTCGTCCCAGGACGGGAAGTCGGCGTGCGACAGGGAGGTGGAGTGGCCCAGCCGGGACCACATCTCCTCGGCGATGTGCGGGGCCACCGGCGCCATCATCAGCACCAGCGGTTCCACGGCGGCCCGCGGGACGGATGCCCCGGTGTAGGCCTTGGTCAGGTGGTTGACGTACTCGATGAGCTTGGCGACGGCGGTGTTGTCACGCAGGTTGGCGTAGTCGTCGTGCACACCGGCGACGGTGCGGTGCAGGGCCCGCTGGTCGTCGTCGGTGAGGGAGACGGTGTCACCGGCCACCGCGGACTCGCCGGTGGCCTCGTCGACCACGAGTCGCCAGGCGCGCTGCAGGAAGCGCTGCGCACCGACGACGTCCTTCGTCGCCCAGGGACGGGAGGTGTCCAGCGGACCCATCGACATCTCGTAGACGCGCAGGGTGTCGGCGCCGTAGTTGTCGCAGATCTCGTCGGGGGAGACGGCGTTCTTCAGGGACTTGCCCATCTTGCCGTACTCCTGGGTAACCTCCTCGCCGTTGAAGTAGAACGTGCCGTCCTTCTCCTCGACCTCGTCGGCGGGCACGTACACGCCGCGGGCGTCGGTGTAGGCGTAGGCCTGGATGTAGCCCTGGTTGTAGAGCCGGTGGTACGGCTCGTAGGACGAGACGTGGCCGAGGTCGAAGAGCACCTTGTGCCAGAAACGGCTGTAGAGCAGGTGCAGCACGGCGTGCTCGACGCCACCGACGTAGAGGTCCACGCCGCCGGACGGCGCACCCTCGCGCGGACCCGTCCAGTAGCGCTCGTTGTCGATGTCGACGAGCGCCTCGGAGTTCGTCGGGTCGATGTAGCGCAGCTGGTACCAGGAGGACCCGGCCCACTGGGGCATCACGTTGGTGTCGCGCCAGTAGGTCTGCTCGCCGTCGCCGAGGTCCAGGGTGACCTCGACCCATTCCTTGGCCTTGGCCAGCGGCGGCTGCGGCTCGGAGGAGGCGTCGTCGGGGTCGAAGCTGACGGGCTTGTAGTCCTCGACCTCGGGGAGCTCGACGGGCAGCATGGACTCGGGCAGCGCGTGGGCGACTCCGTCGGCGTCGTAGACGACGGGGAAGGGCTCGCCCCAGTAGCGCTGGCGGGCGAAGAGCCAGTCGCGCAGCTTGTACTGGATCTTCTCCTCGCCGAGGCCGCGGCCGGCGAGCCACTCGATGGTGGTCTCGATGGCGGCGGCCTTGTCCTGGCCGTTGAGGTCGAGGCCGTCGTCGTTGGCGGAGTTCACCAGCGTGCCGTCGCCGGTGTACGCGGCCTCTGTGACGGGGACGTCGCCGCCGGAGACGACCTCGGTGACGGGCAGGCCGAAGACGGTGGCGAACTCGTGGTCGCGCTCGTCGTGGCCGGGCACGGCCATGATCGCGCCGGTGCCGTAGCCGGTGAGCACGTAGTCGGCGATGAACACGGGGACCTGCGCGCCGTTGACCGGGTTGGTGGCGTAGGCGCCGGTGAAGACACCGGTCTTCTCCTTGCTCTCCTGGCGTTCCAGGTCGGTCTTGGCCGCGATCGCGGCCCGGTAGGACGCCACTGCGTCCGCCGGTGTCGCCGCGCCGTACGTCCAGCGCGGGTCGACGCCGTCGGCGTAGGACGCCCCGGCGACGAGCGCGTCGACGAGCTCGTGCTCGGGGGCGAGCACCATGTAGGACGCGCCGAAGAGCGTGTCGGGGCGGGTGGTGAACACGCGGATCCGGGCCTCGGACTTCGGCCCGGCCAGGGAGACGGCGAAGTCGACCTCGGCGCCGCGGGAGCGTCCGATCCAGTTGCGCTGCATGGACTTGACCTTGTCGGGCCAGTCGAGGTCCTCGAGGTCGTCGAGCAGGCGGTCGGAGTAGGCGGTGATGCGCATCATCCACTGCGACAGGCGCTTGCGGAACACGGGGAAGTTACCGCGCTCGGAGCGTCCGTCGGCGGTGACCTCCTCGTTGGCGAGCACGGTGCCGAGCCCGGGACACCAGTTCACGGTGGAGTTGGAGCGGTAGACCAGGCGGTGCGCGTCGAGTTCGGCTTGCTGCGCGGCGGCGTCCAGGTCGGCCCAGTCGTCCCGCTCGGCGGCGAGCTTCGCCTCGAGTTCGCTGATGGGGCGGGCCTTCTGGGCCTCCACGTCGAACCAGGAGTTGTAGATCTGCAGGAAGATCCACTGGGTCCAGCGGTAGAAGTCGGTGTCGGTGGTGGCGACCACGCGGCGGCGGTCGTGGCCCAGGCCGAGGCGTCCCAGCTGACGCTCCATGTTGTCGATGTTCGCGCTGGTGGTGGTGCGCGGGTGCGTGCCGGTCTGCACGGCGTACTGCTCGGCGGGCAGGCCGAAGGCGTCGTAGCCGAGGGTGTGCAGCACGTTGCGTCCGAGCATCCGGTTGAACCGGGCGTAGACGTCGGTGGCGATGTAGCCCAGCGGGTGGCCGACGTGCAGGCCCACGCCGGAGGGGTAGGGGAACATGTCCTGGACGAAGAGCTTCTCGGACCCCTGCAGGTCGGCGCCCTCCTCAGCGAGGTCGCCTACCGGGTTCGGCGCGTTGAAGGTGCCGTTGTCCCGCCAGTACCCCTGCCAGCGACTTTCGATGTCGCCGGCGAGTTGCGGGGTGTATCGGTGGGAGGTGGACTCGCTGGAGTTAGTCATGTCCAGTCATTGTAATAGACTGGTCACCATGATCGTTCTCTCTGTCCTGCTGTCCGTCCTGGGTGTCGCCGTGCTGGTCACCGGTGTGCTCGCCGTCACCGGGAAACTGCCGGGCAACCGGTGGGTGGGCCTGCGCATCCCGGAGGTGCGCAAGAACCGGGAGATGTGGGACACCGGCCACCGGATCGCCGGCCCCACCTGGGCGGGAGCCGGCGTGGCACTGATCGCCGCGGGCGTGGTCAGCCTGCAGGGCGGCTGGCTGTGGGCCGTCACGGCGCTGCTGGTCGTCGGCGCACTGTTCCTCATCGGTGTGGGCGCGGCACTGGCCGCGCAGACCCTGGCGAAGATCGACCACGCCAAGGCGCAGCAGGCCGAGCAGACGCGTGCTGCGGCGGGCTGCTGCTCCTCAGGCAAGAAGGACAGCGCCGACAGCGCCGACGGTGCCGAGACCTCCGGTGGCTGCGGAGACGGCTGCGGCAATGGGTGCGGCGGCGGATGCGGCGGCCACGACTCCGCGCCGTCCGTCCCGGTCGAGCTGGACCTGGACGCGGCCCGCCGCGCCGTGGCGTCCCGCGACGACAGCTAGCCGAACAGCCCCAGGCGACAAACTCACGCAGCAACCCCCAGGCCGGTCGCACCGACCTGGGGGTTGCTGCGTCACAGGGGACACCAGACCTCTGCACACCCCCGGGGGTACTCCGGAGCTGCCGCTATACGCCCCCCATTCCCATTTGCGAACAAAATATCCTTCCGTCTCGATCCTGCGCCTACTATTCAGAAATCACTCGAGGCAGGAGAATCCACCATGCCCCTTCGTTCACGGTTCGTCGTCGCCACCGCCGTTGCCGCAGCCACCACCCTCGGACTCACCGCATGCGGTGACAGCTCCGACGACTCCGCCGCCCCGGAGACGGTCACCCAGGTCGTCACCCAGACCCCCGAGGAAGCGTCCCCCGCTGTCGAACAGGCCGACGTCCCTGCCGCCACCTCGGAGGCCGCCCCGGTGGAGGACCTGGTCATCCCCGAGGGGCTCGAGGGCATGAATGCCCAGCTCGCCTACGAGCGACTGACCGGCGACGGCTTCACCGGGGTCAACCCCACGTCCGTGGACCCCTCGCGGGCCATGCCGGTCCTGTACAACAACTGGACCGTCACCTCGATCGAGCCCGCACCCGGCACCACGGTCCCGTCGGACTCCACGATCATCCTCAACATGACCAAGGAGTGACACCCTGCCGCGGCCACCACGGTTAGGATCGGTGCCCATGAACAGACTGGGTACAGCATCCGGCACCGTGGTGGTGTGCGGCAGCGTCAACATGGACACCTTCGTCGGTGTCGACAGGTTCCCGTCGGCGGGGGAGACGGTGATCGCCGCGCCGAACGGGCAGGCCCTGGGCGGTAAGGGGGCGAACCAGGCCGTCGCGGTCGCGCGCTACCAGCAGGGGCAGGACGCCCGGGTCGTCCTGCTGGCCACCGTGGGGCAGGACGCCGACGGCGACACCGCCCTCACCGGCCTCGACGACGCCGGGGTGGACGTCTCGGCGGTCGCGCGCACCGGGGAGGCGCCGACGGGCCGGGCGTTCATCATGAACGACCCCGACGGGGAGAACATCATCGTGGTGACCTCGGGCGCCAACGAGCTCACCGACCCTGCGGCGCAGGCCGACGGCTCCGCGGACGTCCTGCTCGCCCAGGGGGAGCTCACCCCGGAGCACTCCGCGGCGCTGCCGGGCCTGGCCGAACGCCTGGGCGCCCGGCTCGTGCTGAACCTCGCACCGGTCACCACCCGCGACCGGGACCTGTTGGCCGCGGCGGACCCGCTGGTCCTCAACGAGTACGAGGCGGAGGCGCTCGGCGACCTCAGCGACCTGGCCCGCTCGGTGGTGGTCACCCTCGGCGCCCGCGGTGCGGTGCTCCACGAGGGCGCGGGACGCACCGAGGTCGCGCCGGTGCCGGCCGGGGACGTGGTGGACACCACCGGTGCGGGCGACGCCTTCTGCGGCACGCTGGCCGCAGCGTTGGCGGAGGGGGAGTCGTTGGCGGACGCCGCGGCGGTCGCCACGGCGGCGGGCAGCCTGGCGGTGCGCTCGCGCGGTGCCGCGGCGTCCTACGCGGGGAGGGACGCCGTGCGCGGGGCGACCGTCCTCTAGACTGTCCCACCATGAGGAACTTCATCAACCGTATCGTGGGATATCGTCCGGACCTGTTGATCGTGCTGATCGTCCTCGGTGTGGTGCTCGCCCTCATCTTCCCGGCGCGCGACGGTTTCGCCGAGGTGATGGACTGGGTCGTGAAGATCGCCATCGGCCTGCTGTTCTTCCTCTACGGTGCACGGCTGTCGACCCGCGAGGCGCTCAACGGGCTGAAGCACTGGCGCCTTCACCTGCTGATCCTGGCGTTCACCTTCGTGGTCTTCCCGCTGATCGGGCTGGCGCTCACCCCGCTGAAGTACGCCATCGGCGACGAGCTCTACCAGGGCATCCTCTTCCTGTGCCTCGTGCCGTCCACGGTGCAGTCCTCGGTGGCGTTCACCTCCATCGCGCGCGGCAACATCCCCGGCGCGATCGTCAGTGCCTCGGCGTCGAACCTCATCGGCGTCTTCGCCACCCCGGTACTGGTCCTTCTGCTGATGAGCGGTGCCGACGGCGGCCTGCACATCGACACCTCCGTGTTCGTCAACATCGCCCTGCAGCTGCTCGCCCCGTTCGTCGCCGGCCAGGTGCTGCGCAACGTGCCCGGGGTGTCGAAGGTCGCCGGCGCGAAGCCGACCAGTTACGTGGACAAGATCTCCATCGGGCTGGTCGTGTACGTGGCGTTCTCCGAGGGGATCGTGATGGGCGTGTGGAGTTCGGTGTCGTGGGTGGCGATCGTGGGCATCTGCGTCGGCTCGGTCGTCGCCGTCTACGGCATGCTCTGGCTGACCTCCTTCACCGCCCGCCACCTCGGCTTCGACTACGGCGACCAGGTGGCCATCCAGTTCTGCGGCACGAAGAAGTCGCTGGCCTCCGGGCTGCCCATCGCCGCGGTGCTGTTCAGCGGGGGAGCGGGGCTGGTGATCGTGCCGCTGATGATCTTCCACCAGGTCCAGCTGATGATCTGCTCCGGGCGCGCGGCGACCTACGCCGCCAAACGCCCCGAGAACACCTGGTAGACCGCTAGACCGTACCTGGCACGAGCGCGGCGACGCGGTCGGAGAACCGCCACTCGTCGCGCCGACGGGCGGTGCGCTGCAGCACGCCGCGCTGCGCCAGCCACGTCATCAGCGAGCGGGCGTCCGGCTCGCTGGCCTGCTGCAGGATCGCCGCGACCTGCAGGTCCACCGTGCCGGCGGACATCAGGTGGCGCAGCACGACCAGCGTCGCGGCGTCCCGGGCGACCCCGCGGCCGTACTCGGCGCGCACCGCGGTGAGCAGGCCGACGAACTCCATGTCGGCCTCCCCGTTGAACAGGGTCACGTCCACCGCGTCGTCCTTGGCGTCCACCACCGGCGGCTCGAAGCCGGACGACAGCATCGCCAGCCACATCCGGTCGAAACCGCGCGAGGACCAGCGTTCCAGCCCCAGCAGCTGCATGGCGTTGAGCAGCGTCGGGTTGCGCGGCTGCGAGGGCCCGGACAGCAGCCGGTCGGCGGCGGTGCCGTCGGGCAGTCCGCCGGGGGAGTGCACGCGGATGAGGTCCGGCGACTGGAAGACCACCACCGGTTCCGGACGCATCCAGTCGCGGTGCACCAGGGCGTTGGTGATCGCCTCGTCGGCGGCCGCGGCGGGCACCGAGGAGTCGTCGTGGGCGCGCACCAGGTCGCGCAGGCCCCCGGCCAGCAGCACCAGGGGCAGGTCCAGCACGGTCTCCGTCGGCGGGTTCGCCGCGTCCGTCGCCCCGGCGCGGTAGAGGTGACGCACCCCGGCCGTCCGGTGGAACAGCAGCTCGGCGGCCACGCTGGGACGCCCGTCGGCGGTGAGCAGGTCCAGTGCGGGAAGCAGGTCCGGGCCGGACGCCCCGTTCGGCAGCGTGCCGGCGCGCTGCGCGGCGGCCAGCAGGGAGCGTCCGGCGTCCAGCGCCTCGGCGTCGAAACGTTCCACGGGCACGCAGGACGCCGCGGACGTGGCGTCCGGGTTGCCGCGGGCGCGGCCCAGCTCCGCCAGCGGCTCGCCGGCCAGCGGCAGGCAGGCGTCCCCCACGCGGTGGCGCACCACCTGGTCCGGGCCGGTGTACACCGCCAGGCCGGCGGGCACCCGGATCACCACGATGCGCGCCCCGTGCGCGTAGGCCGCCCAGGCGTCCACCGTCAGGTGCGGGCGGGTGGCCGCGAAGATCTGGTGCGCGATCTGCGCCGGGTCACGCCCGGTGCCGTTGAAGGCGTCCGGCCCCGGGGTGCGGTCGGCGATGCCGAAGACGATGAAGCCGCGTCCGGCGGAGCCGTTGGCGAAACAGCACGCCGTCTTGACCAGCATGTCCGCGGCCTTGTCGTCCGGACGCCGGGTGGGGGTGTGCGACGGGTCCTCCTTGAAGTCCAGCACGCCGGACTCCAGGTCGTCGGCCACCGCACCGTCCAGGATCCGGTCCAACGCCTCGGCCACGTCCCGTGGCAGTGCGCGCTGACGACCGGCGGGTTCCATGAACGAAAGACTATATCCCGCGCAGGTCCCCGGCGACCGGACGCGACCGCTTGACGTACCCCATCCGCGGCCGGAAGCCCGCCGGATGCTTGAGCTGCGCCACGCAGTCGGCCACCACCAGGCGGAACCGCGGGTCCATCGCCGGCAGCTGCGCCACCGGGAACCAGCCGACCTCCACCGACTCCTCGTCGTTCACCCGCGGCTCGACGGCACTGTCCGCGGTCAGCACACAGCGCACCGTGGTGTCCATGAAACTGCACTCGTCGCCGTTGGGGTAGGTCACCGGCCCCACGGCACCGGTGCCGATCAACGCGTCGACCTCCACGGTCAGCCCCGTCTCCTCGGCGACCTCGCGCACCGCGGCCTCGGCGACCTCCTCGCCGGGGTCGATGATTCCGCACACCGGCGTCCAGCGGCCGTCGTCGGCGCGCCTGACCAGCAGGACGTCCGGCGTCGCGTACGCCGGGGCGTCCTGCGGCACGTCACGCACCACGACGGCGGTCACGCCCGGCAGCCACAGCGGCGCATGGCCGATCCGCTCGCGGAGCTCCACGATAAAAGAGGGGGTACCCATGGGAGAGGAGTCTAATACCCACGCGCTCTCCGTGCTGTTCAAGCTGTTCATGGGGTTGCGCTTACGGTATCTTTACACCATGAGACGCTCACTGCTGCGCATCGCCGCCGCCACCACAGCCCTGGCCACGGGCATCGCCCTGACCGCCTGCTCCTCCGACGACAACGACGGCGACAGCACGGGCGCCACCGCGTCCGACGGGGTCTTCCCGACCTCCGTGGAGACGAAGTTCGGCGAGATCACCGTCGACGAGGCACCGCAGCGTGTGGTCGCCCTGGGCTGGGGCGACGCCGAGATCGCCCTCGACCTCGGCGTCCAGCCCGTCGGCGCCACCGACTGGCTCGGCTTCGGCGACGACGGAGTGAGCCCCTGGAACGACAACTCCTACGACGAGTCGCCCGAGATCCTCGGCACCGACGAGGTCGAGTACGAGAAGATCGCCGCCCTGGACCCCGACCTGATCCTCGACACCCGCTCCGCCGGTGAGCAGGACGTCTACGACCAGCTCTCCGACATCGCCCCCACCGTCTCCGTGCCCGAGGGCGGCGACTCCTTCACCACCTCCTGGGACACCCAGGTCGAGATGA
Organism: Corynebacterium sp. AOP40-4SA-5; assembly: GCF_052377355.1. Taxonomy (NCBI): domain Bacteria; kingdom Bacillati; phylum Actinomycetota; class Actinomycetes; order Mycobacteriales; family Corynebacteriaceae; genus Corynebacterium; species Corynebacterium sp. AOP40-4SA-5. Next base: position 48,615 of record NZ_JBQSWS010000019.1, on the reverse strand, counting down.
TCGCCGCCGCCCTCGGCGTGCAGGACAAGGGCGAGGAGCTCATCGGTTCGGTCAACGACCGCATCACCGAGGCCAAGGACGCCAACCCGGAGTGGGGCGACAAGACCGCCTCCGTGGTCACCAAGTTCGGCGACGGCTGGGGCATCTACCCCGAGGGCGACGCGCGCATGGACCTGCTGGTCGCGCTCGGTTTCACCCAGACCGACGAGGTCGCCGAGATGGCCGACGGCAGCAACTTCTACATCGACGTCTCCGAGGAGAACATCGACCGCGCGGACGCCGACGTGGTCGTCGGCTTCCCGATCGGCTTCACCACCGAGGAGTTCGAGGAGGACAGCACCTGGCAGCGCATCGGTGCCGTGCAGGACGGCCGCGGAATCGTCGCCGACGAGGAGCTGAGCCAGGCCATCTCCGTGGGCACGCCGGACGCGATGATCTGGGCCGTGGGCCAGCTCGAGCCGAAGCTCGCCGAGGCCGCCGCGAAGTAGGCTCCCGCGCTCCCCACACTGCGGAATAGTCGCCCTCCCAGGCAGCGAATCACCCCGATTCGCTACCTGGGAGGGTGATCCTCTTCAATAGGGCGGCGCCGGCGTGGGTGATCGTGTTTGATCGGGGGCATGGGGAATTTCGGGGGACCCGACTGGGACGCGGCTCAACGCGCGCACCGCATCACACCGGGATGGGGACCGCTGTACGCGCGCCGCGTCCTGCCGACACGCAAACCGGAGCTACGGGTGGACGCCCTGGCCCGCGGCGTCCCGCGCTCCGCCGTGGACACCTGGGAGGCACCCGTGCGGTGCGTCGTCCTGCCGCCGGCGCCCGACTACAGCGGGAACATCCGCCTCGGCCCGGGTGGCCACGGCGACGAACACGGCCCGTACCGCTGGGACATCATCACCCGGCTACGCGCATCCTGGCTGATCAGCCCCCACACCGTGGTCGCCGGGTGGGCGGCCGCCGCACTGCACGGACTGCCGTACTGGGCGGACAGCGAACCGGTCGTCCTGCTCTCCTCGCGCACCCGTCGCAACGCCACCGGGCCCTCCACAGCGGTCTTCCGCACCCTGAAGCCCGGCACACCGACCGACCGCGCCGACCCACTGTTCCCGCAGATGAGGGTGCTGGACGCGGCGACCGCCACCGCCCAGTGCCTCGCCACGATCCTCCAGGGAAAGAAGACCTGGCACGTCCCGCACGTGCCCGGCATGGACGGGAAGCACGTGCGCGCGGTGCAGCTCATCGACGCGATGTACCAGTGCAACTTCCTGACCGCGCGCCAGATCCTCGCCGCCGCCCACGGGATCGTGGACCGTCGGGTGCTGACCAGGCTGCTCGCGATGGCGGACGAGGGAGCGCAGTCACCGATGGAGACGGTGCTGCGCCTGATCGTCCGCGACGAACTGCCGGACGATCACCGGTGGACCTCGCAGGTGCGGATCAACCTCGCCGACGGGACGGTCGGCGGGGACGGCGGGAGTTGGCGAGCAGGTGGCGGTGCGCGCTCCACGGTGCCTGACCTGGCGTGCGAGACCCTCGGGGTGGCGTTGTACTACGACGGACGGCACCACGACGAGCTGGCCCAGACCGACACCGACTTCACGCTGTTCCAGAAGCTCAGGGGAGTGGGGTGGGAGGCGGTACGGGTCAACCGCATGCTGCTCGCCGACCTGCCGGAACTGCTGGAGCAGCTACGCGCCGCGGTGCGCCGGGCCTGCGAGGCCCGCGCGCGGGAGATGACGGCGCGGGAGGCGTGAGCGGGGGCTGACCTACTGCTCGCTCCACGACGATGTAGCCCGATCACCCTCCCAGGTAGCGATTCGGGCTCTTTGCCTACCTGGGAGGGCGACTATTTCGCTCCCGAGGGGTGCGCCGGGGTCAGAAGACCAGGTTCACCAGCACCATGTAGACCACCGTGCCGAAGAGGATCGACATCGTGGCCGAGCGTCGCCACAGGTGCAGGACGGCGGTGGCGACCACGGCGATCAGCGCGGCCCACACGCCACCGGGGTTCTCCGTGGAGCCGGCCAGCGTGTACATCACCAGCACCGTCATCACCCCGGCCGGCATGGCGATCCCCAGCCACGCGACCAGCGCAGACTCACGGAAATAGCGCATCGCGGCGAACGGCAGGGCGCGCAGCAGCAGGGTCACCAGCCCCACGGCACCGAGGATGAGCAGGGTGTTGGTCAGGTCCACACCCGCGGGCAGGCCGCTAGACATCGCGACCACCCCGGGCGTCCCGGGCGTCCCGGGCTCCCCGCTGCTCCCACAGGAACCGCGCGACCAGGTACACGAAGTACAGCGACAACCCGACCAGCAGCATCTGCTCCCGGCTCACCACGTAGCCCACGGCACCGGCGACGACGGCCACCACGGGCAGCCACACGTCGCGGCTCACGTCCAGCGCCTCGATCGCCAGCACCACGAACAGGGCGGTCAGCGCGAAGTCGAGCCCGACGAGGTCCAGGGGCAGCGCGGAGCCGACCAGGGCGCCGACCACGCCGAAGACCACCCAGGCGGACTGGCAGAACATCTGCACCGCCATGACCCGCGGCTGCGTCCACACGGACTTCTTCTTCGTCGACAGGATCGCGTAGGTCTCGTCGGTCAGCGCGTAGATGCCGTAGGCCTTCGCCGCCGGGGAGCGCACGGCGTCCACCGGGTAGCTCAGGCCGTAGAACACGTGGCGGAAGTTCACCAGGAAGCCGTAGAGGGCGGCGGACAGCGGGGCGACACCCCCGGTGACCAGGCTGATCGCGAGGAACTCCATGGATCCGGCGTAGAGCACGATGCTGAACACCGGCGTCCACCACCAGGCGAACCCGGTCTGGGTGACCAGCAGTCCGAAGGCGAGGCCCAGGGGGACGAGCCCCAACGCCACCGTCCAACTGTCCTGGATGCCTTTCCTGAACTCCGCCGGGGCGGTGGGGCTCACTGCTGCGCCTCCCACCAGCGGGTCAGCTCGGCGACGGCCTCGTCGCGGTCCATGGGGCCGCGGTCCAGGCGCAGTTCCTTGAGGAACGCCCAGGCCTTGCCGACCTCGGGTCCGGGCCGCAGGCCGAGGACGGTCATGATCTCGTTACCGTCGAGGTCGGGACGCACCGCGTCGAGGTCCTCCTGCTCACGGAGCTCGACGATGCGCGAGTCCAGGTCCTCCACGGCGCGCGCCAGGCGTCCGGCCTTGCGCTTGTTGCGGGTGGTGCAGTCGGCACGCACGATGACCTGCAGCTGGGGGAGCAGGTCACCGGCGTCGGCGACGTAGCGGCGCACGGCGGAGTCCGTCCACGCTCCCTCGCCGTAGCCGTGGAAACGCATGTGCAGGAACACCAGCTGGCCGATGTCCTGGATCTGCCGCTTGGGGTACTTCAGCGCCTTGAGCCGCCGGCGCGCCATGCGCGCACCCACGACCTCGTGGTGGTGGAAGGTCACCGCCCCGGTGTCGGTGAAGTCGCGTGTGTCGGGCTTGCCGATGTCGTGCAGCAGGGCGGCCCAGCGCAGGACGAGACGGTCGTCCTGCGTCGCGTCCTCCATGCGCCCCTCCAGCTCGGTGGCGTTGCGCAGCACCTGCAGGGAGTGGGCGTAGACGTCCTTGTGCTGGCGGTGCTCGTCCTGCGTGAGCTTCAGGGCGGGCAGTTCGGGCAGCACGTGGTCGGCCAGCCCGGTGGCGGACATCATCTCCAGGCCGGTCCACGGTTCGGCGCCGAGCATCAGCTTGTTGAGTTCGGTGGCGACGCGTTCCACGGTGATCCGCTCGATCTGACCCGACATCTCCGTCATCGCCCCGCGCACCCGTTCGGCCACGGTGAAGCCCAGCTGGGAGGCGAAGCGGCAGGCGCGCAGCATGCGCAGCGGGTCGTCGTGGAAGGACTGTTCGGGGGCGGCCGGGGTGTCGAGCACGCCGGCGACGAGGTCGTCGAGCCCGTTGAGCGGGTCGCGCAGGTCGTGGTGTCCGTCGGCGGAGAGTTCCAGGGCGATGGCGTTGCAGCGGAAGTCGCGGCGCACCAGGTCGCCGTCCAGCGTGTCACCGAAGGTGACCTGCGGGTTGCGGGACGCCCCGTCGTAGGAGTCGGCGCGGAAGGTGGTGATCTCCACGACCAGTCCGTGGAACATGGCGGAGACGGTGCCGAACTCGATGCCGGTGTCCCACACGGTCTCGGCGACGTCCTCGAGGATGCCGGTGACCACGTCGGGGCGGGCGTCGGTGGTGAAGTCGAGGTCGAACTCGGCGCCGTCGCCGAGGCGTCCGAGCAGGGCGTCGCGGACGGATCCGCCGACGAGGTAGAGGCTGTGGCCGCGCGCGGCGAAGGCACCGGCGAGCGCGGTGAGCGTCCGGTCCGTCCTGTCGCCGTCCTTCACCGCCGACCACGCGGTGGCGAGCATCGTTGCGGCGTCCTTGTTCTCCTGTGTCACCCCCCGGATTTTACAGTTCCCACAAACCGACCCGCAGGCACTACCCTTGTTCCCCATGAACCAACGGCGTCGCCGCTCCAACGGGAGCCCTTCACGGCCGGACCAGCGCCGGTCTCCGGCACGCTCCGTTCAGCAGCGTGACCACAGTGAACTGCCGACCTCGGTGGAGACCAGCGCCGGCGGGCTGGTCCTGTCGGGTCTGGCGGAGGCGGTGCGCGGCGACGGGTCGGTGGACCTGTCGCGCATGTACGTGGCGCTGATCGGCCGGCTGGACCGTCGTGGGCGGTTGCTGTGGTCGATCCCGAAGGGTCACATCGAGCCGGACGAGTCGCACCACACCACCGCCGAGCGTGAGGTGTGGGAGGAGACCGGTGTCAGCGGCGAGGTGGTCAGCGACCTCGGCACGATCGACTACTGGTTCGTCTCGGAGGGCCGGCGCATCCACAAGACGGTGCACCACCACCTGCTGCGCTACATCGACGGCGACCTCAACGACGAGGACCCGGAGGTCACGGAGGTGGCGTGGCTGCCGGTGAGCAACCTGGTGGAGCGTCTGGCGTACGCCGACGAGCGCAAACTGGCCCGCCAGGCCCATGACCGGCTGCCCGACCTCGCCCGCGCCGAGGCGAAGGCCGGACGGCGTACGCCGCGGTAGCGATGGGGGGTTTCTCGGGAGCGGTCCGGACGCTGGCCTGCGTCGCTGTGGCGGCGGTGGGTCTCGCCGCCGCGCCGCTGGCGGCTGGGCAGGACGCACCGGACGCACAGGGGACCCAGCCCGCCGCGTGGTCGAACCCGGAGGCGCGCTCGGCGGACCCGGACAGCGGTGTCGAGCTGGAGATCCTGGGCCAGCAGCCGGCCACGGTGACCGGCGACGGCGCCCTCGACCTGCGCATCCGGGTGACGAACAACTCGGACCAGGACGTCTCGGGCCTGCAGCTGCGCACCCAGCACCAGAATGCGGTGGACGCCCCGGAGGGCGTCGCCACCTCACTGATCGCGAACCAGGGCGAGTACCCGTGGGTCGGCCCGTTCCAGCAGTTGGACGGCCGGCTCGCCCCGGGCGAGGACCGGCAGTTCCGGCTGACGGTGCCGGTCGACGGCCGGGCGGGCAGTCTCAGCGGCCTGGGTCTGGACGCTCCCGGCGTGTACCCGCTGCTGCTGAACCTGAACGCGGACCTGGGGGACGCCGGGACCTCCTTCGTGGCGGCGACGCGCACCACGGTCACGGTGAGCGGCGAGAGCGAGAACGCCGACAACAACGAGGACAACGAGGACAACGAGGACAACGAGGACAACGAGGTCAACGAGGTCAACGAGGTCAACGAGGTCAACGACACTGCCGAGCGTCCGTCCGGGCTGACGGTGCTGTGGCCCCTGTCGTCGGCGGCGACGGTGTCCGCCGGGCAGGTCGGCGACGCCCCGGAGCCCAATGAGCTCTACCTGCCGGACGAGTCCCTGGCGGAGGAGCTGCAGCCGGAGGGCCGGCTGAGCGCCCTGGTGTCGTCCTACCGCACGGCGGCGGGGGATTCCGACGACCTGCGGCAGGCGACGTGCATCGCCATCGACCCGGACCTGCTGGAGACGGTGTCGCGGATGAGCCAGGGCTACCGGGTCGGCGAGGCGCCGAGTCCGGTGGAGGAGCCGGTGCGGCTGCGCGACCGGTGGACGCAGAACGACAGCAGCGACCGCTCGGTCGAGGGCACCGGTGCCGACGACGCGGCGTCGTGGTTGGCCGACCTGCGCGAGGTCGTCGACGGCCAGTGCACCGTCCCGCTGCCCTTCGCCGGGGTGGACGTGGACGCGGTCACCGCCCTGGACGACCCGTGGGTCGAGGAGTTGGCGGCGCGCGGGGTGGAGACGATCGAGGACGTGCTGGACACCGACACCGCCGAGGGTGTCGTGGTCCCGGGTTCCGGCTACGTCGGCGAGGAGACGCTGCAGCGTCTCGGCGAGTCGGACCGGGAGACCCCGGCCACCGTCGTCGTCGCCGACGACACCGTGGACACAGACAACAGCGACACAGACACCAGCGACACAGACAACACTACGAGCACCGTGGCGACGCTGCCGGGCGGCACGCGCGCGCTGCGTTTCCCCGCGGCCCTGGGTGCCGCGCTCGCGGCGACGGGCGAGGCGCCGACGACCGCGGCCTACGGGGCGACGTCCTCGCGGCGTCCCCTCGCCGAGGACAGTCCCGCCGAGCGCATGGCCGCCGCCGTCGGCGTCCTGGACCTGGAGCTGAGCGCCGGTGACGGCAATGTGCTCGCGGTGCCGCCGGCGGAGTGGTCCGTCGACGGCGAGGACGCGCAGACCTGGCTCGAGGCCGTCACGGGACGCCTGGAGGACGGTTCGGCGCGCGCGGTCTCCTTCGGTGCCGCGCTCGGCGGTGTGGCGTCCGAGGGGACGCTGCGCGGACCGGTCGCCGACCCCGTCCCGGTGTCCGACGGCGAGGTCGCGGCGGGGCAGGGGCTCGTGGAGGAGCTGCACAACTTCACCAGCATCATGGTCGACAACGACAACGTGGCGCTGACCCCGGAGATCTTCACCCGGCCGATGTTCGACGACGTGCTGCGGTCGTTCACGGACAACCGTCGTCGCGTCGCCGTGGAGGCCGACCGGGCGCGGGACGCCTCGGAGCAGCGTCGTGGGCGCGTCCGGGGCCTGTCGGACGAGTTGCGTGCCTCGGTGTCGTTGCTGCCGCCGGGCAGCGTCTTCACCCGCACCAGCGACTCCTCGCCGCTGATCGTGGTGGCGCGCAACGGTCTGCCGTTGCCCGTGCGCGTGAGCGTGGACTACGAGTCGCAGGACGGGGTCACCCTCAACACGCCCGGGATGCAACTGATTCCCGCACAGGGCAGTGTGACGCTCCAGATGACGACCACCTTCCCCGAGGAGGTGACCGGCACGGACCTCACCATGTTCCTGGAAACCCCGGACAACCAGCAGATATCCGAGCCGGTGACGATCAGAATCTCCTCCGGCCCGGGCTCCGGGGCGCTCGCCGTGACCGTGGGTGTGGCGGTCGTGTTCGGCCTGTTCGCGGTCATCCGGACGGTCAAACGACGCCGACAGTTAGCGAACGGCCGGGGGAGTGCACGAAGATGGAGCGGTGACTGATTCTCGAGAAGACTCCGGCGACGCCGCCCATAGCGGCGAACGGGGGCGGTTCCGCGCCGCAACCCCGCCGGCGAAGGCACCGTCCGCCCGTCCCTCACGCGCCCAGGACGGTGGCGACGCCGTCGGCACCGACTCCGGGACCGACCACTCGAAGCTGAACCTCTCGCCCGCCGAGCGGGCGGCGACGGACCCCCGGCAGAAGAAGGCGTCCGGGGCGTCCGGCACGTCCGGCGTCAGGACCACCACCACGGACGGCGGCGGCAACGGCAGCGACGATGGCAACGAGGGCTCCGGTGCGACGAACGCCTCCGACGCCGACGTGGTGCGTGCCACCGGGTCGATGGCCTTCGCCACCCTGCTGAGCCGCATCACCGGCTTCCTGCGCACCGTGATGATCGGCTCCGCCCTGGGCGGCACGGTCGCCAGTGCGTTCAACACGGCGAACACGCTGCCGAACCTCATCACCGAGCTGGTACTCGGCGCGGTGCTCACCAGTCTGGTGGTGCCGCTGCTGGTGCGCGCCGAGAAGGAGGACTCCGACCGCGGCGCGGCCTTCATCAGACGGCTGCTGACCATCACCTTCACCCTGATGATGACGGTCACGGTCGTCGCGGTCTTCGCCGCGCCGCTGCTGACCCGGATCTCGCTGGCCGCCGACGGCAAGGTCAACATCGGCATGTCCACGGCCTTCGCCTACCTGGTGCTGCCGCAGATCGTGTTCTACGCGATGTTCGCCGTGATGATGGCGGTGCTGAACACGAAGGGCGTCTTCAAGCCGGGTGCGTGGGCGCCGGTGGTCAACAACCTGGTGACCCTCGCTGTGCTCGGCATCTACTTCACGCTGCCGCAGGACACGAAACTCAGTCCGAACGACACCGTCACGATCACCGACCCGCACATCATGCTGCTGGGTCTGGGCACCACGCTGGGTGTGGTGGTCCAGGCACTGATCATGGTGCCCTACCTGCGTAAGGCCGGGGTGGACATCCGCCCGCTGTGGGGCCTGGACGACCGGCTGAAGCAGTTCGGCGGCATGGCGCTGGCGATCGTGGTGTACGTGCTGATCTCCCAGATCGGCTGGATCCTGAACAACCGCATCGCCTCCGGGTCCGGCCCGGGCCCGACGATCTACATGCAGGCCTGGCAGCTGCTGCAGGTGCCCTACGGCGTGATCGGCGTGACCCTGCTGACGGCGATCATGCCGCGCCTGTCGCGCAACGCCGCCGACGGCGACGACAAGGCCGTGGTCAAGGACCTGACGATGGCCACCCGGCTGACGATGCTGGCGTTGATCCCGGTCATCGCCTTCTTCACCGCCTTCGGCACGCTCATCGCACCGGCCCTGTTCGCCTTCGGCCAGTTCGACATGGGCAACGCGAACGTCCTGGGCTGGACGATCAGCTTCTCGGCGTTCACGCTGATCCCCTACGCGATCGTGCTGCTGCACCTGCGCGTGTTCTACGCGCGTGAGGAGGTCTGGACGCCGACGTTCATCATCGGCGGCATCACGGTCACGAAGGTCGCGCTGGCGTACCTGGCGCCGCACATCGCCAGCGAGCCGCGCCTCGTGGTGGTGCTGCTGGGTGCGGCGAACGGCATGGGTTTCGTGGCCGGTGCGATCATCGGTCACCGTCTGCTGCGCCGCTCGCTGGGGCACCTGGGCATGCGCAGCGTGCTGAAGACCTCGCTCTGGACGGCCGGGGCCTCCGCGGTCGCGGCGTTGATCGTGTGGCGTCTGGACGTGCTGCTCGACCGCTTCCTCATCCCCGACGGCTTCCGCTTCGGCTACCTCGTGCGCCTCATGATCATCGGCGTGGTCTTCCTGGCCATCGTGATGCTGATCATGTCGCGGTCCAAGCTCCCCGAGGTGATGACGGTCGGCGCGTCCTTCGCGCGCCTCCCCGTCGTCGGACGCTTCTTCTCCGGTGCCGTGCCCGAGGACGGGCAGGACGGCCAGTCGGCGCTCATCACCGAGATGCCGATCGCCGGCATGGGCGGCATCACCGGGCAGGACGTCGCGGGCCCCGCGATGCCGCCGCTGTCGGCGGGTCGGGTGCGCGGGCCGCGCCTGGTGCCCGGTGCGCCGATCCTGCAGGGGCGTTTCCGGCTGCTGTCGGACCACGGCGGCTCGCCCGCCGCGCGCCTGTGGCAGGCCCGTGACAACGAGTCCGGCGACCTGGTCGCCCTGACCATCCTCGACCCGCAGGTCGCCGGGGTCGGGTCGCGCGAACTGCTGGACCGCAGTGCGACGTTGGCGAAGGTCTCGTCCCCGGGTGTGGCCCGGGTGCGCGAGATCTGCGACGCCCGCACGCTGGTCGTCGTGGTCGCCGACTGGACCGAGGGCGCGCCGTTGACGCGCGTGGCGGAGTCCGGTCCGGACCCGTTGGCCGCCGGCTACGCCATGTCGGACCTGGCGGACGCTGCGGCGGACGTCGCCGAGCTCGGCGGCTCGTTGGGCATCGACCACCGCAACCGGCTGCGCATCAGTTCCGAAGGTCGCGCCGTGCTGGCGTTCCCGGGCGTGCTGCCGGGCGGTTCGGCCCGGCAGGACGTCCACGCCGTGGTCGTGTCCCTGGACATGCTGCTCGCGGCGGTGCCGTCCGACCGGATCCCGGCGGAGCTGCGCACGATCATGGACGACGCCCGCAGCGCCGACGGTGTCGACGCCCGGCAGCTCGCCGCGCGCCTGCGTGCGGCGACGACCTCGGAGTCCCCGGACTCCGACCTGGTGACCAGTGCCGACGTGGCGCCTGACCCGGAGCAGCGCGCCGGTTTCGGTGCCGCCCCGGAGAAGCCCGGGCGCACGGCCCTGGCCGTCGGCCTGACGATCGGCGGGCTGCTCCTCGCCGTCGCACTGATCGTCGCGGCGGTGGCGTACTTCGGCGGCGACCGGCCCGACTCGCCGGTGACCACGGACTCGATCCGTGGCAGCCAGTCGAGCAGTGCGCAGGCCGCCCCGGAGCCCGAGGTCGTCGGCGTGACCGACGCCGCCGAGTGGGCCACCGCCGACGACGGCGACAACCTCGACAACCCGGAGGACGCACCGCTGGTCATCGACGGCGACGCGGGCACCACCTGGAGTTCCGCGCAGTACCTGGACCAGCTGGGCGACGGGCCGTCCTCCCTGAAGCAGGGCATCGGCCTGCTGCTGTCGCTGGACGGCGAGACGTCGGTGACCTCGGTGGATCTCGAGGGTGTGCCCGAGGGCACGCGGATCGAGCTGCGCACCGGCTCCGGCGACATCACCTCGATCGACCAGACCGAGGTGCTGGACGCCGAAACCGCCTCCGGTGACACCTTGACGCTCACCGGTGAGGACGCCCCGGCCGGCGACCGGGTGCTCCTGTGGATCACCGAGCTCCCGATGCCGGACGCCGCCTCCGTGGGCGAGGTCGTGGTGCACGGCGTGCGGGAGTAGGACGTCGCCCAGAGAGTTGTCCACAACCCTGCCGCCGGGGCGCGCGGCAGGCTAGGGTTGTGCACAGAGGCTTCCTCCGCGGGGACGGCAGGGGGCCAGGGGACACAATTCACCGGGGGACTTTTCCGTGACAACATCGACCGCGCCAGAAATCACGCCAGAAACCGCACCGTCGGACGCCGAGCTTCTGCGCCGGCACCTCGCCGGCTGCAGCACCTCCTTCACCGACCTGCTCGCCCGGCACTCCGGGCTGCTGGGCTGGGCACTGCACCAGGCGGGCGTGCCGCTCGAGGACCGTCCGGACGTCCTGCAGGACGGACTGCTGAAGGTGCACCGCACCGCCGGCTCGTTCCGAGGGAAGGACTCCGCGGCGTCCTGGCTGCACACCATCATGCGCAACACCGCGCTGACGCATTTGCGTGACAGCCGTCGGCGTACCGACGAGCTCGCCCGCTCCGTCGACCTGGGGGAGCGGTTGCGCACCCTCCCGGACAACCGCAACGTGGACGCCGCCCGCACGATCCACCGCATCCTGCTGGGCGAGGCGGTCAGTCAACTTCACCCGGGCCTGCGCGACGTGATCGTGCTCACCGACGTCCGTGACTGGTCGCTCAGCGAAACCGCCGCCCACCTGGGCATACCGACCGGGACGGTGAAGTCGCGGCGGGCGCGGGCCCACCGTCACCTGCGCGAGCGTCTCGCAGAGGCCGGGGTGGCACCTGCGGTGTCCGGGGCGTCGCTAGAATCGTCGGCATGAGTGATTCCACCCAGTCTGTCCACGACGTCGTCATCATCGGTTCCGGCCCCGCCGGCTACACCGCCGCCATCTACGCCGCCCGTGCCGAACTCAAACCCCTGGTGTTCGAGGGGATGGACTTCGGTGGACTGCTGATGCAGACCACCGAGGTCGAGAACTACCCCGGGTTCCCGCAGTCGATCATGGGCCCGGCGCTCATGGACGACATGCGCAACCAGGCCGAGCGCTTCGGTGCGGACCTGCGCATGGAGGACGTCGTAAGCGTGGAGCTGGACGGCGACCTGAAGAAGGTCGTCACCGACGAGGAGGAGTTCCTCGCCCGCACCGTGATCCTGGCGACCGGCGCCGAGCCGCGCTACCTCGGCGTCCCGGGCGAGGAGGCCCTGCTGGGCCACGGCGTGTCCGCCTGCGCCACCTGCGACGGCTTCTTCTTCAAGGAGAAGCAGATCGCCGTGATCGGCGGCGGCGACTCCGCCATGGAGGAGGCCGACTTCCTGACCAAGTTCGGTGACCGGGTGACCATCATCCACCGTCGCGACGAGTTCCGCGCCTCGGCGATCATGGAGGAGCGTGCCCGCAACAACCCGAAGATCGACATGATCATGAACTCCCGCGTCGTCGAGGTCCTCGGTGAGGGCAGCGTGCAGGCGCTGAAGCTCGAGGACACCGTCACCGGGGACACCCGTGAGGTGCCGATGGACGCGATGTTCGTGGCCATCGGCCACGACCCGCGCACCGCCGTCTTCGACGGCCAGGTCGCCTTGCAGGACAACGGTTACGTGCAGGTCGACGAGCCGTCCACCCGCACCTCCCTGCCCGGCGTCTTCGCCGCCGGTGACCTGGTGGACTCCCATTATCAGCAGGCCATCACCGCCGCCGGTTCGGGTTGCCGCGCCGCGCTGGACGCTGAAGGTTATCTGGCCGCGCTCTGAGGCGCGCACCGGTTTGCGCCTTATCCGGAACGTGACCGTTCCGTGACCGCTCCGTGACTGTTCAGCGCATGTTTCCGCGCTGCTACTCCCGCGGGTATTGTGGTGTGGACACTCTAGCTCCCACCACCCCCAGGAGATTGCGACCATGGCTGACCCCGTGACCGTCACCCAGGACACGTTCCGCAGTACCGTCATCGAGTCGGACGTCCCCGTCCTCGTGGACTTCTGGGCGGGCTGGTGCCAGCCGTGCATCCAGATGGAACCTGCGCTGAACAACATCGCCGACAAGTACGGCGACTCGGTGACCGTGGCGAAGGTGAACGTGGAGGAGGAACGCGGCCTGGCGGCCATGTTCCAGGTGATGTCGATCCCCGCCCTGTTCATCTACCACGAAGGCCGCAAGGTCGTGGAGCTCCACGGCCGCCAGTCCGAGGCCGACCTCTCCGAGGCTCTCGACGCGCTCGTCTCGGCGTGACCTCCATCAACCACAACCGACCTGAGCCGGCAACGAGAGGATGACGTGCACCGTAGTTCACTGAAGATGGGCGACCGGAGCCCACGTGTGGCCGAGGTCCGCGGAACGCTCGCCCGGCTCGGTTTCATCGACGGATTCACCGGGGACACCTCCGGGGACGCCGGACAGCGGTGGACCGCCGAGGACGAGGTCTTCGACGCACACATGGACATCGCCCTGCGTGCGTTCCAGCAGGGGCGCGGCATCATCGCCGACGGACACATCACCGACGGCACCCTGCGGGCGCTGAGGGAGGCCTCCTACACGCTCGGGGCCCGTGTGCTGTCCCTGCAGCCCCCGGGGCATTTCTTCGTCGGTGACGACGTAGCCGAGCTCCAGGGGCAGCTGCACGACCTCGGTTTCTACACCGACCGTGTGGACGGGCAGTTCGGGCCGCACACCCACGACGCGGTCCGCAAGTACCAGCTCAACTACGGGCTCACCAACGACGGTGTCTGCGGCCCCGTCACCCTGCGCGCGCTGAGCTACCTGGGCCGGCGCATCACCGGCGGGTCTCCGCAGGCGCTGCGCGAGAAGGAGCAGATCCGCGCCGCCGGCCCGCAGCTGACCGGCAAACGCATCGTCATCGACCCGGGTCTGGGTGGGGACGTGTCAGGACGCACCGTGAGCGGTCCGTACGGCACCATCACGGAGGAGGAGATCCTCTGGGACCTGGCGACCCGTACCGAGGGCCGGATGATCGCCGCGGGCATGGAGACGATCCTCTCGCGTCCGCGCAGCGGTAACCCCTCGAGCCTGGATCGCGCCTCCCTGGCCAACGCCTTCGGCGCGGACCTCGTGATCTCGTTGCGTGCGGACGTGTACCCGAATGCGCTGGCCAACGGTGCCGCCTCGTTCTACTTCGGTTCGGAGGCCGGCTCGTCGTCGGTGACGGGGGAGAAGCTCTCCGGCTTCATCCAGCGTGAGGTCACCGCGCGCACCCCGCTGACGAACTGCCGGGCCCACCGACGGACCTGGGACCTCTTGCGCATGACGAAGATGCCGGCGGTGCAGTTCGTGGCCGGCTACCTCACCAACGACGGCGACGTCGCGGTGCTGACCGACCCGGACAACCGGGACACCATCGCCGAGGCCCTCGTGGTGGCGGTGAAGCGGCTCTACCTGTTGGACGCGGACACCGCTCCGACCGGCACCTTCCGGTTCTCCGACGTCCTGGAGGCCGAGAAACTGGCCTGAATCACAGCGATGTGATTCAGGCCTTCTGACCGCCGAGCACCGTGCTCAGCGGTCCTCTGTCGTTCATGAGCTCATGCGCGTCGGTCGCGTAGTTGCTGAACAGGGACGATCCCTCCGCGAGCTTCTTACGGTACCGGGGGAAGCGGGGGTGCTTGCCCACGATGGTGAACCCCTGCTGTTCGAGGATGTCCGCGGAAAGCACCGGCGCAGCCTCGAGGTCGGCGTCCGGACCGTCGGGGCGGTCCTCCCACCCGTGGTAGCCCTCCGGGAAGTAACCGGACGGAGCCCCGTCCTCGTCATTGCGCCCGTAGGCCTCGACAGCAGCCACGCCGCGGCGCTCCGCCTCGGTAAGGATCGTGTCGATGAGACTGTGCTCCAGGTAGAGGCCCATGTAGGGCGGCTCCACGAAGACGGTGGAGATCTGGATGGCGTCCCCGGAGACCGGCCCCGAGGGCATCGCCGCGGAGCCCGGGAAGTTCGGTGGGGGAGCGAAGAACGCCGTCGCGGCCGGCCGCTCGCCACTGCCCTCGTCCCCGGTCCCGACGAATGCGGTGTAGCCGCAGGTACCCCAGCGGTAGAGGACGGACTGTATCCACATCTGCTTGTCGAATGCCGAATCGGGGCTCGTCACCGTCGGTGAGAGCTCCCAGAACATATCCCCACCTGCAGAAGGCGCCACCACGTCACCGCTGTCGTGACGCAGAGCGCTGTACCTGATCTCCACCGATGTCCTCCTTCGTCGATGGCGATTCTACCGCGCGGACGCCTGGGTCGCCGGGCTACGGCGTAACCCGGCGAGGTTTCACGTGAAACCTTTCGCTGTCAGCTCTCCTTCGGGAGCTTCAGCAGTTCCGTGATGCGGGAGAAGTCCTCCTCGTCGCCGAACTCGACGACGATCTTTCCCTTCTTCGCACCCATCTGCACGGTGACCCGTGTGTCCAGCGCGTCTGCAGCGGAGGAGGCCCACTGCGTGACCGCCTGAGGCTGCTCCCGCGGCGCGCGGGCGGTTTTCGGGGCCACCTCGTCCCCACGGTTCAGCAGGACGACGGCTTCCTCGGTGGCACGCACGCTGAGCCCCTCGGCGATGATGCGCTCGGCGAGGCGGTCCTGGGCCTCGTGACCTGCCTTGACGCCGAGGAGCGCCCGGGCGTGGCCCGCGCTCAGCACGCCGGCGGCAACCTTTCGCTGGGCACCGACCGGGAGCTGCAGGAGGCGGATCATGTTCGTGATGAGCGGACGGGAGCGCCCCAGCCGCCGGGCGAGCTCCGCCTGGGTCACATCGAACTCCTCCAGCAGCTGCTGGTAGGCGTTCGCCTCCTCCAAGGGATTCAGCTGCACCCGGTGGATATTCTCCAGCAGGGCATCGCGGAGCATGTCCTGGTCGTCGGTCTCCCGGACGATGGCGGGGATGACCTCAAGACCGGCGAGCTTGGACGCACGCAGACGACGCTCGCCCATGATCAACTCATAGGAGGACTTCCCGAGCGGACGGACGACGACCGGCTGGAGGAGGCCGAACTCCTTGATCGAGTGAACGAGTTCGTTGAGGGGCTCCTCCTCGAAGTTCTCTCGCGGGTTCTTCTGGTTCCGCGTGATCGAGTTGAGGGGCAGTTCCTGATAGGTCGCGCCGACGCTCTCGACACTTTCCTGGGGGGTCTCTGCGCCCTTACTCGACCCTTCGGCCTTTACGTCACTGTGACGCTGGTCCGCGGGACCGTTCGGACGCTGTCTGGCTGGACCGAGGATCACGTCCGCCGCACCGGCACCGAGGCGCGGCTTCGACGGACTGGTGGGGATGAGGGCGGCGAGACCACGGCCGAGGCCACCTCGTTGGGTCTCGGTCTGGGGGAGCTGGGGGAGGGTCGGCTTCTTCTCTGACATCAGTTGTTGCTTCCTGTCCGGAATTCAGGTGCCACACCGATCGGGGCGGTCTCGGGGAGGGGGAGGTAATCGCCACGTTTCGCGAACTCCACGGCGCCATCGAAGTAGGCCAATGCCCCACGGGAGCCCGGATCGTACTGGAGGACGGTCTTGCCGTAGCCCGGAGCCTCGGAGACCTTCACGCTGCGGGGAATCTGGTTGTCCAAGACAGCGCTGCCGAAGTGGTTGCGCACCTCTCCGGCAACCTGCTCCGAGAGCTTCGTGCGTGCGTCGTACATGGTGAGCAGGACGGCGGACACGTGGATCTCCGGGTTCAGGTGCTCCCTGATCATGGAGATGTTGTTGAGCAGCTGCCCGACACCTTCCAGGGCGTAGTACTCGCACTGGATGGGGATCAGGACCTCGGACACCGTGTTCATCGCATTGATGGTCAGCAGGCCGAGCGACGGCGGACAGTCGATGAAGACGTAGTCGTATCCCTGGCTCGCCAGGTAGTCGGAGCTGAGCGCGTCGCTGAGACGGTATTCCCGTCGAACCATGGAGACCAGTTCAATCTCCGCGCCGGCGAGGTCGATCGTGGCCGGGATGCAGAAGAGGTTCTCGTTCTCCGAATTCTGCTGGGTCACTTCGGAAGCCGACTTCTCGCCGATGAGCAATTCATAGCTGGAGGGTGTGCCCATCCGGTGCTCCGCCCCGCAGGCCGTGGACGAGTTCCCCTGGGGGTCGAGGTCGACCACGAGAACCTTCATCCCGTGCAGCGCCAGAGCCCATGCAAGGTTCACTGCCGAGGTGGTTTTGCCGACGCCGCCCTTCTGGTTCGCGATCGTGATCCGCCGCGTCCGAGGCGGGCGGGGGAGGGACAGTCGCTCCGGGTTCTGGATTCGCGCAGCGCGACGTGCCGCGTCGGCGATAGGGGTGTCATCCCATTCGGGAGGAATCATGTACTTCCTTTGCATGACGGAGTGGGCGGTGCGGCGGAGCGGGTTTCACGTGAAACACTGTGCGGATCACCCTGCACAGTCAGTTTAGTCTCCCCGGGTCCGTGTAACAACGGAGGTTTCACGTGAAACCCCGGGGTGAATCACATCGTTGTGATTCAGCGTAGGCGTTCGACGGCCACCACGAAAGTGGGGTTCCCCAGAGCCTCGGAACCGACCTCCAGGACCTCTCCAGGCGATCCTCCAGCCCGTGTGAGGTCCTTGGCGTCCCGTACGAGCTCCTCGCCCGCAGAGGAGCCCTTCAGGGCCTTCACGTGACCTCCCACGCGCGCCAACGGCAGCGACCAGTTGATCAGTCGGCCGACCGGCGCCACCGCGCGGGAGGTGACGACATCGGCGCCACCGACGGCCTTGCGGATATCCTTCTCCTCAGCGCGTCCGCGGAAGACCTCGACGTTCTCCAGTCCGAGCGCGTCAACGACCTCGTTCAGGAAGGTCACCCGACGCAGAAGAGGTTCGACGAGCTGCACCCGCAGATCGGGCCGCGCGATCGCCAGGGGGATACCCGGCAGCCCCGCCCCGGAGCCGACGTCGACGACACGCTGACCGTTGTCGATGACCTCCGCGAGAACGGCACTGTTGAGGATGTGGCGGTCCCAGAGCCGTCCGACCTCACGCGGGCCGATGAGGCCGCGGACGACACCTGCATCGCCCAGCCAGCCGGCGTAGTCGACGGCGAGGCCGAGGCGGTCACCGAAGACCGCCTCCGCCTCCGGGGGAGGGGAGGGGACGTCACTGGACGGGAGTTTCTCATCTGACTGGCTCACACCCCCAGTGTAGCGAGCGCCCGGACATGAAAAAGACCCCGCACCCTCGAGGAGGGAGCGGGGCCGGGCGGGGCGGGAACTAGTTCCCGTCGCGCTTCTTCTGGTTCTTCGGCTTGGCGCCGGGCTTGGGGGCGGTGGAGCGCTTCGCCTCGATCTTGGCGGCCTTCTCCTCCTCCTCTTCGCGGTCCATCTTGTTGAACACGAGACGCTGCTGGACGTACATCCAGGTGGTGTTCGCGGCCATGTACACGGCGAGACCGACCTGCCAGAGGAAGCCACCGGCGAACATCATCACCGGCATGACCCAGAGCATGAGCTTCTGCATCATCATCATCTGGTTCTGCATCATGTCTTCCTGCGCAGTCGCGTTCTTCTTCTTCGGCTGCGCAGCCTGACGCTTCTTCTGCCGGTCCATCGACATGCGGGCGTTGAAGTGCATGAGCACCGAGGCGATGAGCATCAGCGGGAGCACCACGATGACGATGTTCCACTGGGCGAAGTCCACGTTTCCGTCATCGGAGAACGCACCGTAGGAGTCCTTCTCCATGGTGATGAACGCGGAGAGCGGGGTACCGAAGAGACGGGCGTCCAGGAAGGACTGGACCTCGTCCACACCGAAGAAGTAGTTCGGGGTGTTCCTCGTCTGCTCGATCGTCATGGCGTCGCCCTGGCCCATGCCGCTGCCGGTGCGGTTGAAGGACCGCAGCACGTGGAACAGACCGATGAAGATCGGGATCTGCACCAGCATCGGCAGGCAGCTCGCCAGCGGGTTGACGCCCATCTCCTTCTGGAGCTTGCGCATCTCCAGGGCCTGCGTCTGCTGGTCCTTGGCGTACTTCTTCCGGATCTCCTGCATCCGGGGCTGCATCTCCTGCATCTTGCGACTGGAGCGTAGCTGCTTGATCGTGGGTCGGACGAGGAGGCCGCGGATCGTGACGACCAGGAAGATGATCGCCAGGGCCCAGGACAGGCCGGAGTCGGGACTCAGTACAAAGCCGAAGACTTTGTGCCAGAACCACAACACCGCCGAGATGGGGTAGTAGATGAAGTCAAGCACTTGTGGTGCAATCTCCTTGTTGTAGGGGGACGGTCACCTGCGTGGCCGTGACCGGAGCGGGGGAACCGGATCCCAGCCGCCGGGGTGCCAGGGACCGCATTTGGCGAGGCGGGCAACGCTGAGCAAAAAACCCTTCACCACGCCATGACGAGAAAAGGCTATCAGCGAGTAGGCGCTGCACGACGGCTCAAAACGGCAGGACGGTCCCAGTTTAAGGGGTGAAACATGGTTCTGGTAACCCAGAACGAACCGGCGCAACGTCCGTGCCCGCCCACGGGACACGTCCCAGGCGTCAGTCGGTGAGGCGTCGGAGTGCTCGTCGCACATCAGAAGCCAACTCCGCGGACGTGGCGTCCCCCGAGGCGGGCAGCGCCCGGATCACCAGTGTGTGCCACGGCTCCAGGGGGACGTCCCCGAGCAGGTCGGCGGTGACGTGCCGGAGCCGGCGCGACACGGCGTGCCGCGTGACGGCGTTGCCGACGGCCTTGGAGACCACGAGGCCCATCCGGGGACCGCCGGTCACCACCTGGTCCGTCCGGGCATACAAATAAACCACCACCGTGCGGGATCCCTTCTTCCGACCTCGACGGACGGTCTCACCGAAGAGTGAGGTCGACCGGAGCCGGTGTTCCGGGGGAAGCACGGTGGTGGTTCGTGTGTCGCGACGCGTTACGCGGTGACGCTGTCACGGCCCTTACGACGACGGGCCGACACAATAGCGCGGCCGGCGCGGGTGCTCATGCGGGCACGGAAACCGTGCTTACGCGAACGACGACGGTTGTTGGGCTGGAAAGTACGCTTGCCCTTGGCCACGGTACTCACTCCTTCTTTGTTCAACGCCGCGGTCGGCCGGGTTCGGTCCGCTCCGCGAACCGGGCCCGGCCCATCCACCGCGACTGCGGTCTGGTGGGTCGGAAGACCGGACAGGATCATGTGATCCCGGGCCATCCATCCGTTCTATGACGGGGGTGAGTGCCAGAGACGCCGGAATCCGGGTTCAGTGACACTCGAAGACGGTGACGAGCCTACGTGCTCGGCCCGGTAAATCAAAATCCCGGTCCATCACAGGCGTGTCATTCAACCTCCGGCCCGGTGCAGGTCAAGCTCCCAAACAACGGACACGCACATCGAACGGCGCCGCGCAAGGTGCACAAGGTTGTCCACAGGAGAACTGCCAGGTCGCTGTGAATCCTTGCAGTTCACGGGGAGGGGCTGTGGACAACTTTATCCACCCCCGAACCCTCGACTGTAGATTTACCCCTGTTCCCGCAGGTCAACGCGATCTGTGTACACATGTTGGGGTTGTCCACAGCACTGCAGTAACCTGTTGACAACTAGCAGGACAGAGTTATCCACAGGTGTGTACAACGCTGTGGATACGCAGGCCACCGCCACTACGGTGTTGTGCACATGAACGTCAGATTCCTGCGTATGAACACGAAGCGAACTCCGAGACCCGACCCACCCGCCGAAAGGTGACCCGCCATGCCCGATGCTGTGGACTTCAAGGAGGTCTGGGGCTCACTCCTCGACAGGTGGATCAACGCCGACGAGGACTCCGCAGAATTCCCGCGTTTGAGCTCCCGGTCGCGTAGTCTGCTGCGCCAACTCAGCCCCGTGATCGTGGTCGACGGCATCGCCGTGCTGAAGACCCCGTCGAAGTGGGCGCGCACCGAGACCGAGAACAACCTCTCCGGTCTGATCTGCGACGTCCTGGAGGAGGAGCTCGGACACAGCGTCTCGTTGTCCCTCAGTGTCGACGAGTCCGTCACGGAGGCCGAGGCCACGCCCACGCCAGCACCGGCGCCGGCACCCGAGCCGTCCCCCGAGCGTCAGCGACAGCACTGGGAGGACCTCACCGGCGGCGGCTACCAGCAGCGACAGGTCCCCGCGCGCAAGGAGACGGTGCCGGAGGCACCGAAGAAGGCGCAGGACGACGCCACCGAGAACCGGCTGAACCCCCAGTACACCTTCGACACCTTCGTCACCGGGTCGTCCAACCAGTTCGCCAACGCCGCCTGCCGCGCGGTCGCCGAGAAACCCGCCTACGCCTACAACCCGCTGTTCATCTGGGGGGAGTCCGGCCTGGGGAAGACCCACCTGCTCCACGCCATCGGCCACTACGCCCGGGAACTGCGCCACGGGATGAAGGTGCGGTACATCTCCAGTGAGGAGATGACGAACGAGTTCGTCAACGCCCTGCGTGACGGCCGGGGTGAGCAGTTCAAGCGCCACTACCGCAACCTCGACATGCTGATCGTGGACGACATCCAGTTCCTCCAGGGCAAGGAGAGCACCCAGGAGGAGTTCTTCCACACCTTCAACGCTCTGCAGCAGAACCACCGGCAGATCGTGCTGTCCTCCGACCGCCCGCCGAAGCAGTTGACCACGCTGGAGGACCGCCTGCGCACCCGCTTCGAGGGCGGGCTGATCACCGACGTGCAGACCCCTGACCTGGAGACCCGCATGGCGATCCTCTCCAAGAAGGCGCAGATGGAGGGGACCTATCTGCCGGACGACGTCCTGGAGCTCATCGCCAGCCGGTACGAGACCTCCATCCGCGAGCTCGAGGGCGCGATGATCCGCGTCACCGCCTACTGCTCACTCAGCAAGGAGCCGGTGACCCGCCAGGCCGCCGAGATCGCGCTGCGCGACATCATGCCGGACCCCAAGGACGTGGAGATCACCCCACAGATCATCATCGAGGTGATCACCGGGTACTTCGACGTGACCGTCGACGAAATGGTGGGTAAAGGCAAGGTGCGCCGCCTGGTCACCGCGCGCCAGTTCGCCATGTACCTGTGCCGTGAGCTCACGGAGCTCTCGCTGCCCCAGATCGGCAAGGTCTTCGGTGGCCGTGACCACACCACGGCGATGTACGCGGAGCGCAAGATCCGTAAGTCCATCCAGGAGGACCGCAAGACCTTCCAGCAGATCCAGGAGCTCACCCAGCGCATCAAGTCCCGCGCGAGGCAGTAGTACACAGCTCCGTCGGCCCGTCACCAGCCGGGGACGGAAGTTGTGCACAGTTTCCACAGCCTTGTCCACAGCAGTGTAATTACAGTCTTGTAATTCAGTGACCTTGATCACATTCGTGGTCCCGCGGGCGTTTTCGGGAGTCCCTCCACCTGCGGTTACTTTCCGCGACCTGGGACTTACACTCTTATCATTTCGCAGGTCAGAGAGCCATCCTTGAAACGACGTCTCCGCAAATCCCCAGGTCGCTCCTGTGGATAACCGCCGCAGGGCGGGGGAGTGGCGGTGCGGCCAGTGTGGACAACTCACACCCACGGAAAGTTATCCACAACCACCCACAGTTATCCACAGATTCATCCACCGGCTGTGAACAACTTACAACAATGTCGCCCACGGCCCCGACCAGCGCTCGACCGCCCCGCCGGCCGTTCCTCCACAGTCTGCACAGCCCCTACTGCTTCTACCGGTTCCATCCATGGAGAATTCAAAGAAGAAATAACCGGTGTGCACAAACCTCACCGACCGGTCCGCCGGGACTCCGGCGGAGGAGGTGTGCACCGGTACCGTCCGACCTCGGTGTCGGCTAGGGTTACGACCTAGATTCACCAAGCTCCCGCATCAGCGAAAGGATCCCAGGCGTGGACCACCCGTCCGTCAGTTTCACCGTGTCCAAGGACGACTTCTCCTCGGCACTGGCCTGGGTCGCTCGCACCTTGCCGAGCAAGGCCTCACAGCCGATCCTCCGGGGCGTGCTCATCGAGGCCACCGACGACGGCCTCCAGCTCTCCGGCTTCGACCGTGAGGTCTCCACCAAGGTCCGCGTCTCGGCGGACGTCTCCGAGCCCGGCAAGGTCCTCGTCGCCGGACGTCTGGCGTCCAACATCATCGGCGCCCTCCCGGACAAGCCCGTCCGCCTGGACTACGACGGCACCAAGGTCCTGGTCAACTGCGGCAGCTCGCACTTCGAGCTCCCCGCCATGACCATCGACGACTACCCCGTCCTCCCTGACTTCCCGCAGGTCGCCGGATCCCTGGACCCGCACCTGTTCACCGAGGTCATCAGCCAGGTCGCCATCGCCTCCAGCCGGGACGACACCCTGCCCATGCTGACCGGTATTCGGATGGAGATCGACGGCGAGCACCTGGTCCTCGCCGCCACCGACCGCTTCCGCTTCGCCGTGCGCACCCTGGACTGGGTCCCGGCCCGGGCCGACATCTCCGCAGAGCTGCTCATCCCGGCACGCACCCTCGCCGAGACCGCACGTTCACTGGACTCCACCGGCGAGCCCGTCGAGATCGCCCTGGACCAGGAGGGTGGCCGCCTGCTGGGCATCTCCACCTCGGACCGCAAGACCACCACCCGGCTCATCGACTCCGACTTCCCGAAGTTCCGGTCGCTGTTCCCGAAGACCCACACCTCCCTGGCCAGCGTGGAGATCGCGCCGCTGCTGGACGCCATCCGCCGCGTCTCCCTGGTCACCGACGGCAACTCCCCGGTGAAGATGGACTTCGAGGAAGGCACCCTCACCCTGTCCGCCGGCGGCAGCGACCTGGGTGTCGCCAAGGAACAGCTGCCCTGCGCCTTCGCCGGCGAGCCCCTGGTCATTGCCTTCCACCCCGGGTACCTGAAGGACGGCCTCGGCTCGGTGCACACCGACCGGGTGGTCTTCGGCTTCAACCAGGCGTCCCGTTCCGCCGTGCTCGTCCCCGAGCCGGACGAGCTGCCGGAGGCCTCCGCCGACGGAACCTTCCCCACCCCGGAGAGCTCCTTCACCTACCTGCTGATGCCTGTCCGCCTGCCGGGCTGACCGGATGTACATCCGCTCGCTCCACCTGGGTGACTTCCGGTCGTGGCGCCAGCTCGACCTGGAGCTGACCCCCGGGGTCACCGTCTTCACCGGCCCCAACGGCAACGGCAAGACCAACATCGTCGAGGCCGTCGGCTACCTCGCCCACCAGGGCTCCCACCGCGTCAGCTCGGACGCCGCCCTCGTCCGCGAGGGGTGCGACTCCGCCCGTCTGTCGGCCACCGCGGTGAACCACGGACGCGAACTCACCGCCCACCTCGTCCTCAACGCCCGTGGGGCGAACCAGGCGGCGGTGAACCGGACGCAGGTCAAGAACCAGCGGGGCATCGCCGGCATCGTGCGGACCACGTTGTTCGCCCCCGAGGACCTCGCCCTGGTGCGAGGGGAACCCGAGCAGCGCCGCGCCTTCCTCGACCAGACCATGGTCGCGCGCTACCCGCGCCTCGCCGGCGTCCGCACGGACTACGACAAGGCGCTCAAGCAGCGCAACGCGCTGCTGCGCCACGGCGTCGACTCCGACACCCTGCCCACCCTCGACGTGTGGGACGCACGCCTGGCCGCCCTCGGCGGCCAGATCATGTCGGCCCGCGCGCAGCTCGTCCACGACCTGGAACCGCACGTGCGCGAGACCTACGCGCGTCTCGCACCCGGGTCGCGTCCTGCGCTCATCTCCTACGCCACCAGCGTCGACCTCGGTGAGCCGGGCAGTCCGCAACTGCTCGACCCGGACGTCGCGGAAGCCGTCCTGCTGGAGGGCTTCGCCCGACGACGCGACGCGGAGATCGAACGCGGCACCACACTGACCGGCCCGCACCGCGACGACCTCACCCTCGTGCTCGGCACGCAACCGGCGAAGGGCTTCGCCAGCCACGGCGAGTCCTGGTCCTTCGCGCTCACCCTGCGCCTCGCCGCGCACCGCATGCACCGCGCCGACGGGACGGAACCCGTCGTGATCCTCGACGACGTCTTCGCCGAACTCGACCGCCACCGCCGGGCCGCCCTCGTAGACCTCGCCGCCGAGGCCGAGCAGGTGCTCATCACCGCGGCGGTGGGGGACGACATCCCCGCCGACCTGCGCTCGGTCGCCGCGGTGCACACCGTCGTCGCCCACGACACCGACGACGGCCGGGTCTCGGAGCTCGACGGTGAGTGAGCAGGGTACCGGAGACGAGTCCGGGCCCGAGCGTGACCCCGTCGCCGAGCGCATGGAGATGCTGCGCGCCGCGGCAGGACGCCCCGGGCGTCCTGTCCGGCGCAAGGGGCGTCGTCCCCGCACGATGAAGACCCGCTACGACGGACGCCTCGACCGCAGTTACCGCGACCCTGGCGAGTTCAGCGAACTGGTGCAGCGCGAGATCAAGCGCAACGGCTGGGGACGCAACTTCGCCGCAGGGTCGTTGCGCAGCGCCTGGCCCGAGATCGTCGGTGAGAACATCGGCCGGCACACCCACGTGGTGATGTACAACGAGAAGAAGCGTCAGCTGCACGTGGAGAGCGACTCCACGGCCTGGGCCACGAACCTGCGGCTGATGCAGTCGACGATCCTGAAGACCATCGCGGCACGCATCGGGCCGGACGTCGTCGCGGAGCTCAAGATCTACGGGCCGAAGGCCCCGAGCTGGCGTCACGGGCCGCTGCACGTGAAGGGACGCGGCCCCCGGGACACCTACGGCTGAGCCCTTTCACCTGGTACAATGTGGGGGTTAACCCATTTGCCGAGAAGGAGCTGAAGCGACTGTGGCCGAGGCCGATAACATCCCCGCCGAGAACACCCCCGCCAACGGAGAGTACGGCGCGGACTCCATCACCATCCTCGAGGGCCTGGAGGCTGTCCGCAAGCGCCCCGGCATGTACATCGGCTCCACCGGTGAGCGAGGGCTGCACCACCTGATCTGGGAGGTCGTGGACAACTCCGTGGACGAGGCCATGGCCGGCTTCGCCACCCACGTCGAGGTCATCCTCCACGACGACGGCTCCGTGGAGGTCACGGACAACGGCCGCGGCATCCCCGTGGAGATGCACCCCACCGGGCGTCCCACCGTCCAGGTCGTGATGACCGAGCTCCACGCCGGCGGTAAGTTCGACTCCCAGGCCTACGCGGTCTCCGGCGGTCTGCACGGTGTGGGCATCTCCGTGGTCAACGCCCTGTCGACCCGTGTCGAGACCCAGATCACGCGCGACGGCGTCATGTGGCGCCAGGTGTTCGACCACGCCGTCCCCGAGGAACTGGAGCAGGTCAAGAAGGCCCGCGGCACCGGTACCCGGCAGCGTTTCTGGGCCGACCCGGACATCTTCGAGACCACCGACTACAACTTCGAGACGGTCTCGCGTCGACTCCAGGAGATGGCCTTCCTGAACAAGGGCCTGACCATCACGCTCACCGACGAGCGGGTCAAGGTCATCGAGCAGGACGTGGAGGCCGAGGTCGCCGCGGAGTCCGTGGAGGACGCCGCCGCACCGAAGCCGGACGAGGACAACCGTCCCGTCCCCAAGGAGCGCAAGAAGGTCTTCCACTACCCGGACGGCCTCAAGGACTACGTCACGCACCTCAACCGGACGAAGACCGCGATCCACCCCTCCATCGTCGGCTTCGACGCCGAGGGCGAGGACCACGAGGTCGAGATCGCGATGCAGTGGAACTCCGGCTACTCCCAGTCGGTCCACACCTTCGCCAACACCATCAACACCATCGAGGGAGGCACCCACGAGGAGGGCTTCCGCGCCGCGCTGACGTACCTGATGAACAAGTACGCCCGCGACCACAAGCTGCTCAAGGAGAAGGACACCAAGCTCTCCGGCGACGACTGCCGTGAGGGCCTCGCCGCGGTGATCTCCGTGCGTGTCGGCGACCCGCAGTTCGAGGGCCAGACCAAGACGAAGCTCGGCAACACCGAGATCAAGAGCTTCGTGCAGAAGATGGTCAACGAGCACGTCTCCGGCTGGTTCGACGCGAACCCGGCCGAGGCGAAGGCCATCATCAACAAGGCCGTCTCCTCCGCCCAGGCCCGCGACGCCGCACGTAAGGCCCGCGACCTGGTGCGCCGCAAGTCCGCCACCGACGTCGGCGGACTGCCCGGCAAGCTGGCCGACTGCCGGTCCAAGGACCCGGTGAAGTCCGAGCTCTACATCGTGGAGGGCGACTCCGCCGGCGGCTCGGCGAAGTCCGGCCGCGACTCGATGTACCAGGCGATCCTCCCGTTGCGCGGCAAGATCCTCAACGTGGAGAAGGCACGCCTGGACAAGGTGCTGAAGAACAACGAGGTCCAGGCGATCATCACCGCCCTGGGCACCGGCATCCACGACGAGTTCGACATCACGAAGTTGCGCTACCACAAGATCGTCCTGATGGCCGACGCCGACGTGGACGGCCAGCACATCGCCACGCTGCTGCTCACCCTGCTCTTCCGCTTCATGCGCCCGCTCGTCGAGGAGGGCCACGTGTACCTCGCGCAGCCGCCGCTGTACAAGCTGAAGTGGGGCAAGGGCGAGCCCGGCTTCGCCTTCTCCGACGCCGAGCGCGACGGGCAGCTGCAGGAGGGCCTGGCCAACGGCCGCAAGATCAACAAGGACGACGGCATCCAGCGCTACAAGGGCCTCGGCGAGATGAACGCCAAGGAGCTGTGGGAGACCACCATGGACCCCACCGACCGCATCCTGAAGAAGGTCACCCTGGAGGACGCCGCCAGCGCCGACGAGACCTTCAGCATCCTCATGGGCGACGACGTCGTCGCCCGCCGCAGCTTCATCACCCGCAACGCCAAGGACGTCCGGTTCCTCGATGTCTGACGTCGCGATGCCCGACGGCAGCACCTCCCCGGTGCGGCTGTTCCCCGGTGCAGACCGAGCCCTGGTCATGGTCTGGCCGGGTCTCGGCATGGGTGCACGCTACTACCGCCCCATCGCCGAGGACCTGGCGGCACGCGGATTCCCCGTCGCCGTCGGCGAGCTGCGCGGCCAGGGTGACAGCACCGCCCATGCGAGCCGGACGGCGAGCTGGGGCTACCACGACATGGCGTCCGGCGACTACCCGCGGACGATCCGCGCGGCGAAGGAGGCGCTCGGCCTGCCGGTCGAGCACCCCACCGTCCTGCTGACGCACTCGATGGGCGGACAGATCGGATCGCTGTTCCTGGCCCGCCCGGAGGCCCGCGAACTCAACGTGACCGGCATGTTCGGTGTCGGCAGCGGTTCGCCGTACTACCGGACGTTCGACAATCCCGAGCGCTCACGCCTGCACTTCGGCGGCTACCTCATGGAGGGCGTCAGCCGCCTGCTCGGCTACTGGCCGGACGGACGCCTCGACGTCACGAACTACGGTCGCCAGTCCGGCGTCCACATCGGGGAGTGGGCCCGGTTCGGGCGGAGCAACCAGCTGCGCGACCTGCGTGGCGCCGACCTGGACTACATGGCGGCGATGCGCACCGTGGACGTCCCCGTGCTGCTCACCCGCTACAGCGACGACACGTACTGCACCCTCGCGTCCTGCGAGGCGCTGGCGGAGCTGCTTCCGGCGCAGGTGGAGGAGTTCCCCGGCACGCTCGGGCACAACCGGTGGGCGCGGGAGCCGCATGACGTCGCCGAGCGCCTCGAGCGCTTCGTCGCTGCGCTCTAGGCGCTCTGGGCGGCCAGCGGGTCCTGCCACAGGCGGTGCAGGGCGGTGACCGCGGCGGCGCGCGAGAGGATGCCGTCGCCGGCGCGCTGGATGCTGAGCTGGCGTCCCGTCCCGCGCAGCCCCTCGGCGATGATGCGCACGGTGCCCGGGTCGGCGGTGAACGTCTCTCCGGCGAAGACCACGGTGGACGGGTCGACCACGTCGACGGCCAGTGAGATGATCCGGGAGAGCAGCGTGGCGCGTTCGTCCAGGACCTCCCGGCCCACGGGGTTGCGTTCGGCCAGCGCGACCAGGTCGGGCACCGTGGAGACGTTCAGGCCGCGCCGCCGGGCGACGTCCAGCACCGCTGTCGACCCCAACGGGTGCCCGTGGCGGTCAGAGAAACTGCCGGACGCGGCGATGTCGTTGAACGCCGACGGCGCCGAGCCCGTGTACGGCTGGTGCACGGCACTGCCCACGATCCACGCGTGTCCGACGAGCTCGCGGGCGTAGACGTACAACGTGGAGGCCAGGGGGTCGCGGCTGAGGGCGAGGGGGGAACTGCTGAGCTCGGAGCCGGCCATCGCGCCGACACCGGTGGACACTGCGACGGGGATGTCGGTGTCGAGCTGCGCGACGGGGTCGACGTCCTGCCAGCCGTAGGACGGTGAGGTGATGCGTCCGGCGTAGTCCACGTGGGCGGAGAAGGCGATGCCGAGGCTGACCGGGGTGGGGAAGTCCCGCCCCAGTGTCATCAGGGCGTGGTGCACGGCCTCCATGGCGTCCTCCGGGCTGAGTTCGGCGACCGGGAGCCGCAGCGTCCGCTTGCGGAGGGGACGGCCCACGCCGTCGACGGCGACCAGCTGAGTGCTGCGCAGGCCCACGTGGGCGCCGAGCGCGGTGAGGTCGCGCCCGTCGGGCTGCAGCGTGGAGCCGGGACGTCCGACTCCGCCGCCGCTGGTGGGGGAGACCTGTTCGACCAGCCCGGCGTCGATGAGGGCGCTGACGTGGCGTGTGACCGTGGGCTGCGACATGCCGAGGTCCGCGTGGAGGCGTCCACGGGTGATTCCCGGGGACGTGCGGATCTGGTGGAGGCACTTCGCCGGGCCGGTGGCAGGGGCGGTGAAGTGCGCAGTCGGGGAGAGTTGGACGGTGGTCATGGCATTCAGCGTAATTCAGATCACGCTGAAAAGACAGACCGATCGGTCTATTAATTCGTGCTGAGCAAAACGTTCGCCGTGGCTGCAGACAGGATGGTCTACTCAGCGGTCATGACACAGAACATCACACTGCACTGGTTTCTGCCGACCTCGGGCGATTCCCGGAACATCGTGGGTGGCGGGCACGGTGCCGGCCCGGAACGCGGCGAGCGACCCGCCGACCTGGAGTACCTCTCCGAGGTGGCTCACGCTGCCGAGCGCAACGGCTTCGAGTCCGTGCTCACCCCGACCGGTCGGTGGTGCCAGGACGCCTGGGTGACTACCGCGGCCCTGTTGGCCACCACCAGCCGTCTGAAGTTCCTCGTGGCCATCCGACCGGGCCTCATCGGGCCCTCGCTCACTGCGCACCAGGCCGCGACCTACCAGGAGCTGTCCGGTGGACGCCTGCTGCTCAACGTGGTGGTCGGGGGAGAGGACTCCGAACAACGCGCCTTCGGCGACTACACCACCAAGGCGGAGCGCTACGGCATCGCCGACGAGACCCTCGCCGTCGCCGACCACCTCTGGACGTCCGATGAACCGTTGACGTTTCACGGGAAACATCTCAGTGTGGACGACGCGGCACTGAAGCAGCGTCCCGAGGTGGTACCGCCCGTCTACTTCGGCGGGTCCTCACCCGAGGGGATCGAGGTGGCGGCGAAACGTTCGGACGTCTACCTCACCTGGGGCGAACCACCGGAGCAGGTGGGCGAGAAGTTGGAGCGCGTCCGTGAACGGGCCTCCGCCCACGGGCGGACGCTGGAGTACGGTGTGCGCCTCCATGTGATCGCCCGGCCGACCGCCGAGGAGGCGTGGTCGGTGGCTCAGCGACTCTTCGACTCCCTGGATCCGGAACGTGTGCGTACCGCACAGGAGGGACTCGCGACCTCACAGTCCGAGGGGCAGCGGCGCATGAGTGAGCTCCATGGCCGCGGCGCAGACTTCGCCCCGGGGCAGGACGCCCGGACGTTGGAGGTCTCCCCGAACCTGTGGGCGGGGATCGGTCTGGTGCGTGGCGGGGCCGGCACGGCACTCGTCGGTTCCTACGAGGAGATCGCCGAGCGGATCGACGACTACCGCGCCGTCGGTGTGTCCCACTTCGTCCTCTCCGGGGTTCCGCATCTCGAGGAGGCCTATCAGGTGGGGGAGGGGGTCGTCCCCGCCATCCGGGCCCGAGGCGTCACTGTGACGAATTTCGATGCATGAGGAGGTTACCTCTCCATCTCCTGACATTCGCCGGAGTTCTCGCCGTCTGGTGGCTTATCGCACGTTTCACGGGAATCGACCCGGTCCTGCTGCCCGGCCCCGACGACGTTGCCCGGCAACTCGTCGACACGAACTTATGCACAAGCACCTGTGGAGTTCAGGACTACTTCCTCTGGCAGCATCTCCTCGCCACCTTGCAACGTATCGCGGTGGGCCTCACCGCCGGAATCGTCGTTGGTGTCCTGCTGGGATGGTGGCTCGGTTCCAATGCGACGGTTCGCAGTGTCGTGGAGCCGTACCTCTCCTTCCTCCGGGCGCTGCCGCCACTGGGTTACATCGGTCTGCTGATCGTGTGGTTCGGGATCGGCGACCAGTCGAAGGTGATCCTCCTCTTCCTCGCGGCATTCCCGACCGTGGCCGTCGCCACCCTGCTCGGCGTCACCGGTGTGCGCCAGGACTGGATCCGTGCGGCGACGTCGCTGGGCGCTTCCCGGGTGCAGGTGTTCCGCACCGTGCTGCTGCCGGCCGCCCTCCCGGAGATCATCAGCGGCTCCCGCGTGGCCGCCGGACTGTGTTGGTCCGCCATCGTCGCTGCGGAGATGAACGACGGTATTCCCGGCATCGGCGGGCTCGCCTACATCTCGGGCACCCAGCTCGACACCTCTCTGACGATCGCCTGCATCATCGTCATCGGTGTCGCGGCACTGATCGTGGACAAACTACTCCTGGCCGTCGAAGCCCGGTACTCACCCTGGAGGACAAAACAGTGACCATCCGCAGAACGGCCGCGCTGTGCGCGGCGGTCCTCCTCACGTCCGTGGCCGGATGTGTGGGCCCGCCGGCGAGCGAATGGGAGGACAGGGGAGAGGACGCGACGTGTCCCGTGAAACCTTCCGAGGCCTCCGGGTCGGTCCGCGTCGGCTACCTCGGCGGTCCGGCCACGGACCTCTACACGGAGGCGACGGGTCTCGCCGAGGCGTGCCTGCCGAACGCGGAGATCGACTGGACACGCTATCCGACGGGTCAGGACATCGTCCAGGGCTTCGCGGCCGGTTCAGTGGACCTCGCCGCACTGGGTTCGACCCCCACCACGAAGGCGCTCAGTGAACCGCTCGATCTGGACGTGTCGGTGGTCCAGGCGAACTCGGTGATCGGAACGACCGAGGCTCTGGTGGCGAAGGACGCCAGCTCGATCAAGGACCTGAAGGGTGCCCGCATCGCCGTACCCTTCTCGTCGCCGGCGCACTACTCGCTCCTCAACGCTCTCATCGACGCCGGACTCGACCCGTCCCGGGACGTGGAGATCACCAACATCTCCCCGGACAAGCTGCCCGCAGCGTGGAAGTCCGACCGGATCGACGCCGCCTACGTGTGGGATCCGACCTTGCAGGAGTTGAAGGACGGCACCGGTGGAACGACCCCCGGTACGGTGCTCACTGACTCCGAGGAGCAGGCGGCGGCGGGCCATGCGACCTACAACGTGTCCCTGGCGTCCAACCCGTGGTCCGAGGCGAATCCGGAGCTCTTGTCGACATGGCTGGAACTGGAGTCCTGGATCGCCGACCGGACCGGGGAGCTGGATGACTTCGTGTCGGTGAACGCCACCGCGTCCGGGATGGACGAGGAGGCGGCGGAGCTCCAGGTGGACGGTCAGCGGTTCATCCGCGGGGACGAGCAGAGTGAATACCTCGGCGACGTCGCCGAGGCCTTGCATTCCACCGCGCAGTTCCTCGTGGAGCAGGGCGACATACCGAGTGCGAAGCAGGACTACTCCGACGTGGTCCGCACAGACCTGTGGGAGGACGGCAAATGATCGAGTTGAAGAGTGTCGGTGAGATCTACCGGACGCAGAGTGGGGGAGAGGTCGAGGCGCTGCGTGACATCTCGCTGCGCTTCGAGGACGGCGAGATCGTCTGCCTCGTGGGGCCGTCCGGCTGCGGGAAGTCGACGTTGCTGCGACTGCTGGCTGGCTTCCTGGAGCCGAGTTCCGGGCTGGTGGAGGTCGACGGGAGCAAGATCGGTGGACCGGGCACGGAGAGGGCAGTGGTCTTCCAGCAGCCGACGTTGTTCCCGTGGTACTCCGTGCGGGAGAACACGAGGCTGGCCCACCGGTACTCAGGAAGTGAGGAGCAGTCCGCGCGTGCCGATGAGTTGCTCGCACTCGTCGGTCTCGAGGATGCCGCCGATCGTCTGCCTCATGAACTGTCCGGTGGCATGCAGCAGCGAGCCCAGATTGCGCGGGTTCTGGCGGCTGGACCGGAGCATGTGTTGATGGATGAGCCTTTCGGCGCACTGGATCCCTTCACCCGCGAGCAGTTGCAGGCTGAGCTACTGCGTGTGTGGGCCACGGCGTTTCCCTCCGTCGTCTTCGTGACGCACAGTGTCGAGGAGGCGCTCTTGTTGGGCCATCGGGTGATCGTGATGGCGGGAGGTCCGGGCAGGGTGTTGGAGGAAGTCGCGGTCCCTGAATCGCTGCGGGTGGATGTGGACGCAGATGTTCCACGTGAAACCATCCAGGCACGCCTTCGGGAACTGTCGACGAATCCGGAGATCGTGGATCTTCGCCGCCAGGTCACCGAGCTCATATCCTCGGTCAGTCAGATCTGATTCTCAGGACCGGTCCGCCGGCGGTGGTGGTGTAGTGGTCGTTGGCCGGGCCGATCCAGTGGATGGTGACCCCGTCGTCCTCGGTGGAGCACGACCACCGTCTCTGCGTCTTCAACTTGTGGTGGTGGCGGCAGAGTAGGTGGCCCTTCGCCACGGAGGTGGGACCGTTGCTCGTGGGGTCCGTGTGCGGACTGTTCTCGATGTGGTCGAACTGGCACTGGGATGCGGGCACCGTGCAGTTGGGGAAGCGGCAGTGCGAATCCCGCCCCATGATCGCCGCCTTGTGTTTCACGGGAAACGTGTAGGCCTCCACCGGGTCGAGGGTTCCGGTCAGGAGTCGGGGGGAGTACGCCCGGGACTCCAGCATCCCGGCCGCCGCGGTGGACACCCAGCCGACTCCGGGGATGAATCCGGGGCCGTAGCCGGTGTGGTCGTCCTGGGTCAGACGGTAGAGGTTTACCGTCACAGTGATGTTATTCGCCCCGTCTCCGAGTGCTTCGAGAATGACCTTGGCACGGCATGCTGACAGGGTTTCCCGGACGTCCGGGATCTCGGTGGTCTCCTTCAGGTCCTGGAGTATCTTCCAGCCGGCGTTGTTGACGGCGTCCCATACGCGGGTGGCGGTCGCCTTGCTGCCGCAGTCGAGCACGATGCGGTTGTCCCGCCGGAAGACGCGGGCCTGGCCGGTCTCGAACTCCTCGGTCTCGGTGACGAGATCGGAGTCCAGGGCGAGAATCACCTCCTCGACGAGATCCCCGAGGGCCTCAAGTGGGACGGGGGAGGGGTAGGTGATGCCGTCGATCCACTCGACGACCGCGCACTCGACGGCGAGGTCCAGTGCCCGGCGTACCGGCTCAGCCTCCCGGGACGGGAGGTGGCGGAGATGGCGGTTGATGATCAACCACACGAGATCCAGGTGTTCGAGGCTGAGCCGGCCGTCCTCACCGGCGATGGTGAAGAGATCAGGCATACGAACCGCCCGTTCGCCAGAGTGAGCGAAACGACGTGCTTCACCGCGACCCCGTCCCCGGCGGGCCAGTGCGGTACTGTGGCGTTGGTCGGCGGCGACGGTGGACAGGTGGGCGACTAGGGTCATCTCGGCCCTGTTGATGGGATACACCAGTAGTTCAGCGTCCGTCGGCATCTCCACCAGGTCAACTGCCATGGTCCCCACCCCTTGTCCCGAACTGCGATCCGGAGGTATTTTCCTTTGTTGGTGAACACTCTACCTGACCCCATGGACACGGTCAACAGTGTGTTCGAATAAGCTTCCAGCGGGGCAGAAGTGGGGGCACCCGCAATATAGACCGCTCGGTCTGCATAATATTCATGGTGTGACCTGCGCAAATGACTTCCAGGTGCATTGCGGCCCTTGCGTTTTTGCAGACAGACTGGTCTACTGGTCACCATGATCACAGCACCCACGGACACCGTGTCCGCACCCCGTCTTCCCCTGGCCGTCCTGGCAGCAGAGGTCAACGGCACCATGATGTGCGTGGTCATCGACTCCTACTTCGACGAGAGCCTGGCCCCCGGACTCGTCTCCGTGCGCATCCCCTCTGACGACCTCACCTGGCGCCAGCTGCGCACCGCCCCCCGTCTGGGCATCTCCGTGCTCAACCCGCTGCAGACCATCGGAGTGGCGAACATCGCCCACTCACTGTCCTCGGAGGATGGTGCGGGCGTCGTCGACGGCGCGGCGGTGCACCTCACCGCCCGGCTCTACCAGGAGTTCGACGCCGGCGACCACACCGTCGCCCTCATGCACGTCACGGGACGTCGTACCGGTGACATCGCACCGGAACAGCGCGACTACCTGTTCGCCGCCGCCTGAGCCTCGTCCGCCTCGATCTCCTCGGTGAACTCCCGCTTGCTCGCCTGCCACTCGTCCTCGACCATTCCGAGACGCCAGTAGCCGGAGATCGAGACGTCCGACTTCGGGACACCGCTGTCCACGAACAGGTGACGGCGCAGGTCACGGATCATCTCCGCCACCCCGTGGATGAACCACCGGGTCTCGCCGGACGGTACACCCGCCGCGACGACGGCGCGGACCAGTTCCGTGCCGTGCGTCGCGCCGTCGCGCTCGACCCAGTGGATCGTCGTCCCCGGGTGCGACGGGGCGGGCAGGTGCGCGTCGGCGTCCGACACCTCGACCCACGCCTCCGCCGTGACGTCCTGCGGCAACGCCTCGATACCGGCGAAGATCGCCGGGGCGGCGGCTTCGTCGCCGGCGAAGACGACGTGCTCCCCCTCGGGGTGCCACGCGCCGCCGGGGCCCATGAACCCGATGCCGTCGCCCGGACGGGCGGCGTCCGCCCACGGTCCGGCCAGGCCTGAGTCACCGTGGGAGACGAAGTCGATGTCCACGGTCTGTGCCCCGGCGTCCCAGGAACGCAGCGTGTACGTCCGCGTCACCGGCCACTCCTCCCGCGGCAGCTCCTCGCGTACCTGCGCCGGGTCGAACGGCCAGCTGTAGGACGCCCCCTCCGGCGGGAAGAGCAGCTTCACGTAATGGTCGGTGTGCTCCAGGTCGGCGTAGGGCAGGGAGTCGCACGCGAGCGTGACGCGCACCATGTCGCGGGAAATCCGGGAGGAACCGGTCACGGTGGCGGAGTGAACGGGACGGGCGGGACGGGGCATGGACAGGCTTTCCTTCTACTGCGGTGTCGGTGGTCGCCGACCATGGTACGCACCTGACCCGGATATGGGTCATGAGGTGGTAAGATTGCCAGGTCTATACCTAGTCTTCTGGAAGGGATCGCACCGAAGTGAGCGACGACAACTACGGCGGCGGCGAGACGCTGTTCGACCGCATCACCCCCATTGACCTCAATGAGGAGATGCGGAACAGCTACATCGACTACGCCATGAGCGTCATCGTCGGCCGTGCGCTGCCCGAGGTCCGGGACGGGCTGAAGCCCGTCCACCGCCGCGTCCTGTACGCGATGTACGACTCCGGCTTCCGCCCGGACCGCAGCTACGTCAAGTCCGCGAAGCCGGTCGCCGAGACGATGGGTAACTACCACCCCCACGGCGACACCGCCATCTACGACACCCTCGTGCGTATGGCGCAGCCCTGGTCGATGCGTTACCCGCTGGTCGACGGGCAGGGCAACTTCGGTTCCCGCGGCAACGACGGCCCCGCCGCCATGCGTTACACCGAGTGCCGGCTGACCCCGCTGGCGCTGGAGATGGTCCGCGACATCCGCGAGAACACCGTCGACTTCTCCCCGAACTACGACGGCAAGACGACCGAGCCGGACGTCCTGCCGTCGCGCGTGCCCAACCTGCTCATGAACGGTTCCGGCGGCATTGCCGTCGGCATGGCGACGAACATCCCGC
This sequence comes from Corynebacterium sp. AOP40-4SA-5, assembly GCF_052377355.1. NCBI lineage: Bacteria > Bacillati > Actinomycetota > Actinomycetes > Mycobacteriales > Corynebacteriaceae > Corynebacterium > Corynebacterium sp. AOP40-4SA-5. The sequence goes on along the minus strand of NZ_JBQSWS010000019.1, from coordinate 11,835 downwards.
CGCACAACCTCAACGAGCTCGCCGAGGCCGTCTTCTGGCTGCTGGAGAACTTCGAGGCGGACGAGCAGACCGCGTTGGACGCCTGCATGGAGCGCGTCAAGGGCCCGGACTTCCCGACCGCGGGCATGATCGTCGGCGACACCGGCATCAAGGACGCCTACACCACCGGACGTGGCTCGATCCGTATGCGCGGCAAGACCACCATCGAGGAGGAGGGCAACCGGCAGATCATCGTCATCACCGAGCTGCCCTACCAGGTCAACCCGGACAACCTCGTCGCCTCGATCGCCGAGCAGGTCCGCGACGGCAAGATCGCCGGCATCGCCAAGATCGACGACGAGTCGTCCGACCGCGTGGGCATGCGCATCGTCGTCACCCTGAAGCGCGACTCCGTGCCGCGCGTGGTGCTGAACAACCTGTACAAGCACTCGCAGCTGCAGACCAGCTTCGGCGCCAACATGCTCTCCATCGTCGAGGGCGTGCCGCGCACGCTGCGCCTGGACCAGATGCTGCGCTACTACGTGAAGCACCAGATCGAGGTCATCGTCCGGCGCACCCAGCACCGGCTCGACGAGGCAGAGAAGCGGGCCCACATCCTGCGCGGCCTGGCCAAGGCGCTGGACGCGTTGGACGAGGTCATCGCGCTGATCCGTCGCTCCCAGACCGTCGACATCGCCCGCGAGGGCCTGCGCGACCTGCTCGACATCGACGACGTGCAGGCGGACGCCATCCTGGCGATGCAGCTGCGCCGTCTGGCCGCCCTGGAGCGCCAGAAGATCATCGACGAGCTCGCCGAGATCGAGGAGACCATCGCGGACCTCAAGGACATCCTGGCGTCCCCCGACCGTCAGCGCACCATCGTGCACGACGAGCTGGCCGAGATCGTGGAGAAGTTCGGCGACGAGCGCCGCACCGAGATCGTCGGCGCCACCGGCGACGTCTCCGAGGAGGACCTCATCGCCCGGGAGAACGTGGTCGTCACGATCACCTCCACCGGCTACGCCAAGCGCACGAAGGTGGACTCCTACCGCTCGCAGCGCCGCGGCGGCAAGGGCGTGCGCGGAGCCGAGCTGAAGCAGGACGACATCGTCCGGCACTTCTTCGTGTGCTCCACCCACGACATCATCCTGTTCCTCACCAACTACGGACGGGTCTACCGGCTCAAGGCCTACGAGCTGCCCGAGGCCAGCCGTACCGCACGCGGCCAGCACGTGGCGAACCTGCTGGAGTTCCAGCCGGGTGAGCAGATCGCCCAGGTCATCCAGATCCAGTCCTTCGAGGACGCCCCCTACCTGGTGCTCGCCACGCAGCAGGGCCGCGTGAAGAAGTCGCACCTCACCGACTACGACACCGCCCGCTCCGGCGGCCTGATCGCCATCAACCTCAACGAGGGCGACAAGCTCATCGGTGCGCGCCTGTGCACCGGGGAGGACGACCTGCTGCTGGTCTCCGAGGAGGGCCAGGCGCTGCGCTTCACCGCAGACGACGACACGCTGCGTCCCATGGGACGTGCCACCGCCGGCGTGAAGGGCATGCGTTTCAAGGGTGACGACCAGCTCCTGGCGCTCACCGTCGCCGACGACAACTCCTACCTCCTGGTCGCCACGTCCGGTGGCTACGGCAAGCGCACCGCGGTGGAGGAGTACCCCGTGAAGGGGCGCGGCACCCTGGGCGTGATGACGTTCAAGTACGACCCGAAGCGCGGCAAGCTCATCGGCGCGGTGACGGTGGGCCTCGACGACGAGGTCTTCGCCATCACCTCCGCCGGCGGGGTGATCCGTACCCCGGTGAAGCAGATCCGCAGCTCCTCGCGCGCCACGATGGGTGTGCGTCTGGTCGACCTGGCCAAGGGTGTGGAACTGCTCGCCATCGACCGCAACGTCGAGGACGAGGGTGAGGAAGCGGTCAACCAGACGGCGGAGAAGTCATGAGGGCCTCGCTCCGGGAGATCGCGCCGCTGAGCGCGCTGAAGATCGGTGCGGTCCTCAGCGCGTGCGTGTTCGCCGCCTGGATGGTCGCCGCAGCCCTGATCTACATCTTCCTGGGCCTCGGCGGTGTGTGGGACCGGATGAACAACCTGCTGGCCGACCTCATCGGGGCGGACCGTATCTCCGCCGGCCTGTACTTCGGTGTGGCCGCCGGTGTGGGGCTGCTGGAGTTCGTCGTGGTGACGCTCTTCGCCCCCGTCACGGCGTTGCTCTACAACGCGGCGACCGGGCTCGTGGGCGGGTTGCGCGTGACGATCGAGCCGGAGTCGGTGAACGAGCCGCAGGACGTTGAAAACGTAGCCTGACCACACGGTTTGTGTGTTCAGGGCTGTGTGGGTAAAGTTCTGTCTCGTTCGAGGGCCTATAGCTCAGGCGGTTAGAGCGCTTCGCTGATAACGAAGAGGTCGGAGGTTCAAGTCCTCCTAGGCCCACCAGTAAGACCCCTCGGGGCTGTAGCTCAATTGGTAGAGCATCTGCTTTGCAAGCAGAAGGTCAGGGGTTCGATTCCCCTCAGCTCCACAGGATAAGCACCAGGTCAGACCCTCATTCCGATTCTTCGGGGTGAGGGTCTTTCTTTGTCTGGTCCGCTTTCAGTCCGCTATTGATCAGCGCATCCATCTTCATGGCTACTGAGTCGAGGTCGTCATCGAACAGGCCTGTGTACACGCGGAGGGTGAAGGCGGCGTTGGAGTGGCCGAGCATGCGTTGAACGGCTGGTGGTGTGGCACCGGAGGATATAGCGAGGGATGCGGCTGTGTGCCTGAGGTCGTGGAGGGTGAGATTGGGGAAGTCGGGGATGGTGGCGTGTAGTTGCTTCACGGCGGGGCGGAAGGTGCGTCTGCCGTAGTTGCTGTGGCGGATGGGTTTCAACTCCAAGGAGCGGAACACTAGCTCACTGAGGGGTCGGTCTTGCAGGAGGGGGTGTAGGTGTTCGTCGAGGGCGGTGGGGTAGCGCACTGTGCGGGTCTCGTAGGTCTTGGTGTCACCGAGGATGAGTCGGCCTTGTACGTCGCTGTACGCCTTGTTGACGGTGATCTTGTGGTGTTTGGGGTCGATGTCCCGGATGGTGAGGGCTGAGGCTTCTCCCCACCGTAGGCCGGTGTAGGCGAGGAACCGGACGATCTCGGGGAGGTGGTTGACTGTGCGGGCGAGTTGTTCGACCTGGGCGACGGTGAGGATGTGCTGTGCCCTGACCGTTGCCTTGGGGAGTCGTATGCCGGTGGCTGGGCTCGCTTTGAGTAGTCCCGCGTCCACGGCGTGGTTGAGGGTGCCTCGGATGTTCTGGAGGCATGTTTCGAGGGTCGAGGCCCCGGTGCCGTCGTCGTGCTTTTCAGCTACCCATTGTTGAATATCGGCTTTGCGGATACTGCCGATCTCCCGGTCTTTCCAGTCGGGAGCGACGTGTTTGTTCCAGTTGGATTCCCGGTCGGCGTGGGTGCTGGGTTTGATGGTGGGTTTGGTGGTAGTGGCCCATTGGTCGTGGAGGTGGCCGAGGGTCGTGCGGGCGTTGTTCGGGTCTATGTAGTCGCCGCTGTGGAACTGGGCGATGATGGTTTTCTCGTGGTTCTGTGCGTCGATCTTGCGGCTATACGATGCAGTTTTTTCTTTGCTGTTGTGGTCGATCCAGCGTAGGAGCCAGCGTTTCCCTTGGCCGTGGCGTGCGCTGGGGGTGCCGTCGCGCCTGGTCCAGCGGTCTTCGATGCGGGTAGTGCCGGGGGTTCGGCGCTGGCTAGTCATCGTTCTTGCTCACGTCAGTGACGTACTTCTGAAGTTGGTCTGCCATCTCTGAAGGGTCGGGTGATCCCGTGACTATGCTCCGGAGGAAGCTCAGATGCATCGTGTTCACTAAGGATGCTCGTCTGAGCAACGCGGCTACTGCCGTATTGGACTGGCTGGAGGTCGTACCGTACCGCATGGTCGTGTCTTGGTCGTCGCCGGCGTCAATTGATACCTGGACAACAGGGAGCATCGGGGAAAGCTCATTTCCGTCGTAGGCTTCCGCCAGCTCTGTGATCTGGTCTCCCAGCTTCTCCAGCTTGGCAGCTATCGCCACCAATGCGCCGGATGGGGTTTCGTCAAAAGCTGTGAGCAGCTCGTGCGGGGGACGGTGCACCGCTTCCATGAAGCTAAGGGCTTCGAGCAGGCTGACGCTACGCTCGCCACGTTCCATTTTAGCTATCTGGGTCTGGTGGTAGGTCTCCCCGGGTGTGCTCATCGCGCTGGCCACATCTGCCTGAGAGAGTCCAACTCGCGTGCGGGATTCCTTTAGGAAGGAACCTATTTGCTTGCGCCTCTGGATGCTCTGGTCTGTCATGCATCCGATTGTGGCATAGACGTACCCACCTTCAAAAGGTTGATTCCTGGCCCATCATCAATGTGATATACATCACACCTGCTAGGAGCGCTAAGGTTCTTACCTGCGGATATACGAAAATCTATGTTGATAACCGTTGAACGGTTGAAAGATAGTCTGGAAACGGTTGATATGACGAGGTAGATTCAACCTCATACCGAATAGCCGGTAGGAACCCAGTGAAGTGGCCCTGGGGGATGAAGACAGCGAAGCACCTTCGATGTTTGACAACTGAACAGTGGACACAGGAAGCGCGACACAGGTCGTTAGCCGAAGCGCCACGGACGTAAGCGGGGAGCATGAACCCCCAGTCACGGGCGTTATAGAGACGACGCGCAGCAAGACACCTCACCGGAGCACCCGCCCCGGGAGGACCAAGACAACAACCCAGAAGGGACAACACATGACCGACAACATCACACCCGCACTACTCGACACCCCAGCACTCTCAGCCCACACCGGCATCCCCGAAGTCACCCTCCGCGCCTGGCGGCACCGAGGACAAGGCCCCCGACACTTCAAGCTTGGACGCAAGAGCTTCTACAAGGCCAGCGACGTTGACGCATGGCTCAACACCGCATACGAAACCACCGGCACCGCACAGAGGGCCTAGAAACAAGGAGACACACATGAAGAAAAACCACGTCAACCTCGTCGGCATCCTCCGCGAAGGGGACGAAGGGGAGTTCGTCGATGAGTGACACAGACACCCTCGGACGGATCACCGCCGTCATGGCACGGGAAGACGCCCTCGACCTACTTGTCAGGGCGTGCCGGATGTTCCCGACGCGCCCACCGCAGCCTTGGACACCCTCGCCACTCTTGCCGGATACATCGACCTCCTGGCCGTGTTCGCCGGCGTCGAACTACCGCACACCGAAGGGGAACCCGATGCCGACTGACATTCCGATCCCCTACGCGCTCACCGCCGACAATGAGCCGATCCCGTACACCGTCACAGAACAGGACAACTGACATGCAACCCACCTAGACACTGCAAGACCTCATCATCCGCAACATCGGAGAGATGTTCATCCACTCCCACCTCACCGAGAAAGAGATGGAGGAGGAGGCCTACATCTGGAAGGTCGGCCTGACCCCCGACTACATCCGCCGCGCCTTCGACACCCTGAAGGTAGCGCCCTCATCCCTCACTGACGCGCTCTCAGGGGAGATCGACGAGTACGTGGGCGTTGACCGCAACGCCGAACGAGAAGCGTTCTTCGGCCGTCTGGAGCACGCCCGAGGAGCACAGCAGTGAACACGCAAGACCCCCTTGCCGGCATGGGAATCGACAACACCTGGCCCTCGGCAATCAAAGACCGGCTCCGCGAGATCCTCGCCTCAGCCCACTGGACAGAAGCCGAAGAGGAAGACATCGGACTGCACCACATGACATGGACGCACCGAGACGAAGTGATCCACGACGAGAGGGGAACCGTGTGGCGCTCACACCCCTACACCTGGCACCCGGCGTACTACAAGGTCGCCAACATCCTCAGAGCACACGGCTTGAAAGTGCTCATACAACTGCCCCGCAACGAATCGGGGAACATCTGCCCGATCATTGAATTCTGGAAGGCGCAACCATGAGCACACCAGTGAGAAGCAAGACCATCGAACTACACCACGGAGGCCCCAGCCCCATCGGGGAAGGCCTACTCACACTGTGCGGAATACAAGTCCCCGAAGCCCTGAACATCCCACCTCGTGAAGCAATCGCCCAGGGATACACGCTCGACCGCTGTGCCTCCTGCGCATCGATGAAGCGACTGGAGACCGACACATGGGGCACCTAGAACAACGAAAAGCAGCAGGACACGAAGACGATACGGCGGGAACTGTAGGCGTCTCAGTGAAAGCTGCTGCAAACGATCAAACGAAGATACTCCGACGAAGGAACATCACTCTGACACACGACACTAGCCACGAATCATCTAAGAGGCAACCGACCGGAGGGAGGGCGGCAGCCCACACAACACCAGGGAACTGTCACCGTGACGGAAAGGACAACGCATGAGCACCACAGACCTTTTCACTTCACGGCCCGGTCTCCACGACCTCCGCGACATCGCCTGGAACGCAGGCATGAGTCCCTGGGCGCTGTTCGCCGCCGTCTCGGCACGCATCCTCGCCTGTGTCCCACCGCAAGTTCAACTCCCACCCCTCGGAGCGAAATCATCCCCGGCGTCGCTCAACATGTACTTCGGCATTGCAAGCCCGTCCGGGGGCGGCAAGTCCGACGCAATCAACACCGCTGAGAACGCTGTCATGATCCTCAACGATGCCGGCCACCTCGTAGACGTCACCGTCCGACACCCCGGATCTGGTGAAGGCCTGATCACTGCCCTCATGACGGGGGACAAGGAAGCTGAGACCAGAGCGCTCATGACCGAGCTGCTAGGGAAAACCACCGCAGAACAGGCACTCACATGGATCAACGAGAACGCCCCCGGACGGGACTCAATCGGGGGAGTGCAGATCGAATCCATGAACCAGGCCGAACCTAAGTCTCTGTTGCTGTCGGTTGACGAAGTGAGCAGTCTCGCCGCACTCTTCGACAGATCAGGTACAACACTGGAGGGCGTACTCAACAGCCTGTGGTCCGGTTCCGGCGACGGCAACCTCAACGCCTCCGAGGACCGTGCACGACACCTAGAGCCGCACTCCTACCGCCTCACGATGCTCACTGGCATCCAACCGGGACTGTCCGGAAAGCTCCTCGACCGGGCCGTGAGTGGTCTCCCGCAGCGTCTCCTATGGGTCAACGGAATCGACTCCGATCTACGGCTCATACCTGACGCAGAGTGCCCGACCGCAATCGAGGTTCGCGTACCGCAGTGGAACTGTGCCCCCCGAATCATCCACGTCCCCGACACCGTAATGGACGAGATTAAAGCGCGCAGGATCCAGATCACCAGGGGAGAGCGTGTCGAGAACGGCTGGGACTCCCACATGATGCTCGCCCGGGAGAAGCTCGCCGTAGTCCTGTCACTCCTCGACCAGCGGGACGGTGATGTGACCGTGGACGACTGGGAGCTGTCCCGCATTGTCTGGGAACACTGCCGAACCGTCCGTGACGACTGCTACGAAGCCGGAATGCAGGCCCTCGCACGAGAGAAGGCAAAGGTCGAGGAAGCGCGACAGGACGCCAAGGATGCCGTATCCGAAAACCGGAAGCACCGTGCCATCAACTACATCGACAAGACCCTAGCCGAAGGTGAGGGAAGGTTTCGACTGTCTGACGCGAAGCGGAACGCCCGACGGTTCCGGGACGCCTTCACCCGTGAACTCGACCGACAGCTAAGACTGGGGAACCTCCGGATGGATGAGCAGCTCGGTGACAACGGCAAGCCCGTGGTGTGGATTGAGCGCACCAGCAGCATGTCTGTCGTCCCATAAGCGCGTCCCATTGAGTGGGATTCTAGGGCGTCCTCTGGTCTCACCGCTCGGCACCCCCGTCCACGGTGTCCACACTGTCCACCCGCAGGTAGGAGCACATATCCACTGTCCACGCTCCCGTCCCCAGGTGTCCACGCTGGGACACTAACGTGGACGCCTTAAAACGCTCTGACCTGCAAGTGGACACCGTGGACAGCGTGGACACCCCTCCCGCGTGAGAGCGACAACAAACGCAAGAAAATCCCACAGAGTGAAACGCTGGCCGAGAGGCGCACCGGCAATCGCTCACTCATCCAACAACCCCGCGAAACACCCCACCCCCAGAAATCATGAGGGGGATGGGTCCGCGACTCGGCCCCGCCGCCCCGCAGTCTTGTTTCTCTCTCTCCGTGGGATCTGGAGTCCCATTATATGAACACCCTCGCCGTGAGGTGACGGTCCCATCGACCCTGAAAGGGCTTCTACTTGACGACTGATTTCCGTTCCCACCAGCGCATTCGCCGTGATTGTTTGCAGCACCAGCAGGAGTGCCGGGCGCGCCTGTCCATGCTCCGCGCCGACCTACGCCAACAGATTAAGAACGGGCCGTCCCCGTGGCGGGAGGTTCCGCAGCAGATCACCCCAATCATCCCGGACTACCCGGAGGTGCCGATCACGTTCCCTGCCGGCACTCTTGCCCACGGTGTGCAGCGCGTCCTCGCTGAAACCGTGGAGATGATCTACGAGTTCGAGCAGCGGTTCCGGGACAAGCGCGGTGAACCCGATGAGATCATGCTCGACCACGCACGACACGAGGCAGAGCTGGTCGCCCACCTGTGGTGGGAATGCTACGACCTGTTGCCCGAGCAGTGGCACCGCCTGGTCATGACTGAACGCATTCTCGTTCCGCAGGCTATGGGCGCAATGCTCGCATCCTGGCGTGCCGGTGGGTACCGCAGTCTCCGTCACGTCGGCATCCTCGCAACCGTCCTGGCCGGGGTCGCAGACAAGATCGCCGAGAACGAGGATCTCATGAGGTTCATCGAAGGGTGGGTACTCACCGTCAGGGCCGTGTCCCACGCGGTGTTCCCGGTTGTCGGGGAAGTGTGGGTGCCACCGTCTGAAGCCGCCGTAATTGTCGGTAGATCGAAGCGGACGATCCAGCGGTGGGGCCCGAACCCCTGATGGTGGACACGGGGATGTAGTCAAGATACGAGTCGGAGCTTACCGGACGACTGCGACTCAAACGCCTGTGGTGTGAGATACCCGCACCACGAATGCCGACGGACGGTGTTGTAGCGGATACACCACCGGCACACGTCCCGACGGCACACCAGCTGGTTGGTGAAGGTCTTCGCGTCCTGGAGGACCTCGCGCTTGAGTGCGGCATTGAACCACTCGGCCAGCGCGTTGTCCGCGCTGGTACCGATCGCGCCCATCGACTGACGCAGCCCCAGGCGGCGACAGGTGTCCTGAAATGCCCCGGACGTGTAGACACTGCCGTGGTCCGAGTGAAAGACCGCACCGGCGAGACTGCCACGCTGGTTCTTCGCCATCACCAACGCTTCCTGTACCAACTCGGTGCGCATGTGATCGGTAATCGCGAAACCGACCAGCCGGCGTGAGTAGCAGTCGATGACCGTGGCCAGGTACATATTCGACCCGTCGGCAATCGGTAGGTAAGTGATGTCGCCAACATAGGTGTCGTTGGCCCGGTTGGCGGTGAACCGGCGACGCAGCAGGTCAGCGAATACCCGCCGACGCTTATCGGCGACGGTGGTTTTCACCCGGCGCCTTTTCGTGTAGCCGGCCAGCCCGTTGGCTCGCATGAGCCGGGCGACGCGCTTGTGGTTGACCGGCGCTGAACTGCAAGCGCCCGAGGCATCGTCATCGGGGTCATTGATGTCGGCGGTGATGCGCTTGGCGCCGTAACAGCCGTTGTTCGCGTCGAACACCGCAGTGATCCGCGCGGCGAGCAACGCGTCATCGATCAGGCGCTGTCGGCGACCACCAGCAGTGATCTTCCATCTGTAGAACGAGGACCGGTTGATCGTCAGGACCTCGCAGAGCCGCTTGACCGGATAGTCGGCCTTGGCGTCGTCAACGAACTTGAAGCGGCTCACCAGGCAAGTCTCTTCCGCGAAATATTTCGCGGCCCGCCGTAGGATGTCACGTTCCTCGCGCAGCCGGGCGACGTCACGTTGCAGTCTACGGATGTGTTCGGCATCGGTGACTGCAGCCGCCTCGGACGTGTCAGCGCTGCCGGCGCGGGGATCACTGGAGAACCGTCCGGCCCAGTTCTTGAGGGTGTTGCGGTTGATGCCGAGTTCGGCGGCGATGGTTTTCATCGATGCGCCTGGAGTGTTCTCGTACAGCGCGATGGCGTCACGCTTGAACTGCTCCGTGTAGGTGTTCTTTGGCATGGGGAAACACTACCTTTCTTCCCCAGCTCACTGCTGGGGGTTGGGTGTCCACCACACGGGGGTCAGGCCCATTTGCGGGGAAGGCCAGAAAACGTAGAATACTAGGTAGTAGTCACCAAGATCACCGATTCGTCTACACAATTAATCAGAAAGTGCAAATTGCCCCCTACGGAAAATCGCCAATGTCATCAAATTTCGAGACGGACGAATAAAATATCACCCAAACACGAGCCGCCCCTAACAAACGTGTCCGACCTAAAAGTGTGACAGTCGAAAACACTCCTATTCGTCCAATACAATGCAACGATCGCCCAATCCTAACCACAACACGGAAGTACAAAATCGTGAACAGACCACCAGATCCAAAATGGTCACTTTTGGAAGTCTTGGACGAGAATAACGGGACTCCCTTGTATATCTCAATAACAGCCAAAGGCAAAGAACAACTAATTATAACAAAGCAGCCAAAATGGAACACGCATCTTGAGTATGCGGATCCCGAGGCCAATAGCTGCCATCTTTCAACATACAACACACTAGAAGAAGCCAAGAGGTCACTGGGTAAGACGCGTGAAGCATATTACGTCGCATCAGAATACGCATTTCAATTACGACGCGCCGCCAAATACAGAACTATAATCAGCGAGAATTACAGAGCTTTTGACCTGCAATCTAAAATCACCAAACAGCTGGTCAAAGAATATGCAGATCTATACCACAACAAGGCAGACCCCACATATGTCCATGAGCCCGCCAAAGAACGTCGCGAGTTCCTGAAGAGTTACATTAACGAAATCGAACAGGACATAGCCTCAATCAGAAATGAAACACTTTTAGATGACATCATTAACACAGTTATAGACTGGTCGGGATTCATGTCGCCCGAGAATGTTCTCTGCCATATCGAATCAGATGAATTCATCGAACACTTGGAGCTTCTAGCGGGTACGGAGGTTGTGGAAGAGCGAAAGAATGGAATGCAATGGCTCTTTGCCGATATCCTCGATAGAATGAAAACAGAAATAGAATTACAAAACGCAATAACTGAATCATTACGCACGTTTTTAGAAATTCTCGACTCCATTATCCAGCAAACGGAAATAGATCTCGAATATGCCAATCAGTGGAAGGCCCAACACGCAGTTCGCGGCTACTGGGTATATCTCGCCCTCGGAACAGACGGGAAAGTACTCTACGTTGGTCAGTCCAATTCAATATTTCACAGAATGGCCGAGCATTCAAACACTTCGAAGTGGTTCTACGACACCGATCGTCTCGTTATCGAATACGAACACACTCGAGAACGAGCCCTAGCACGAGAAAAGGATCTTATAAAAATGCTTCGCCCACCGTACAATATAATTCACAACAATGACAACCAATAGCATACCGCTTCTTTGCAAATGGGCACGCGAATCTTGATCTGGGCGGCTACCGGGGTGGCACAACATTAGATACCATGGCCGGTACGAGATGAGAGTTTCCAAATATTTTCCTGTATATACCGAGCCCCCTACCGCGCACCCATTTGCAACCTAGTCTCCGATGCCTTCAGCCGCCTCACCGAACTCCGGATGACGATCATTCCCACCTCTTCCGCATAAATCGCACTAACCATCGAGGCCATCCAGGTAACAGCTATGGATACTGAGACTAGGATCAAACCGGAACTGTGACCATCGTCGACCTT
>NZ_JBQSWS010000018.1:0-70424 GCF_052377355.1 Corynebacterium sp. AOP40-4SA-5 | reverse complement strand
GGCCCGCGTCGTCACGCCGGAAGCCGGGTCCATCCTCCGTCCGGCGCGGGCGAACAGCACGCCCGCGACAGCGGTCCACGCGAGCGCAACCACCACCCTGGGCGCCACCTCGCCGACGACCGGGACAACCACGACACCCGTGCCCACGTAGCCCAGGACAATCAGGTTGGCGACCACGACCATCACGGAGATGACCCGGCGACCTGCACCCTTTTGCGTCACAGTGACGCTCAGGCCGGACAAGGTCATCGCCACGGTCACGAACCCGCAGTTCGCCGCCACGCAGAGCGCGCCCATCCACTCTCCCGGGTCTCCCGGCGACAGCATGGGCAAGGCTCCGGCCCCTCCCCTGGACTGCACACCCTGCTCAAGACCCCAGGCCACCAGATACACCAGCGCGAATCCCACTGGGGCCACCCACCAGCCGCGCACCACGGCGCGTTGCCAGTCACGTGTCACCCCGCCGAAGACGGTCCACATCATCGCGGCCCGCTCCGCCTGGACGAGTCGGCCGAAGACGACGCTCGCAGTGAGTGCCACCACCAGGATGACGGCGACCACGGTCAGGTCGCTGCCAAGCAGCCGGAACACCAGCTGGACGGGGATCATCACGACCAGGAAGGCGATCAGCGGAGCCAGGACTCCCCCGCCTGCCATGGCACGCATCACGGCGACATGACCGTCCGGTGCCTGTGCCCTCCGACCCCACCGCGTCGACAGGGAGGCCGCCGCACCACCACCGGCGTCGACCGCCGCCCCGCGCAGCTCGCGCAGGCGCAGCACCACGGTAAGGGTGCTGAGCGCCACGATGACCAGCACGGTCAACGCGAACCAGGCCCCGAGACCGCCTCCCCGCACGGTTCCCACCGCCCACAGGACCGTGAGCACCGCCAGACAGACAGCGGTCCCCACCACCGTCGCCATCACCACATGCGCCTTCGCCGCCCGGGCTCCGATGCCGAAGACGACGAGTCCACGCGTCGACATGGTCAGCACCCCGGACGAGGAACCACCGACGATGCCGAACAGGACCGCGACGGCGACCTGCCGGCCAACTCCTTCCACTGTCTCACCGAACAGGATGAACGGCACGATGAGTACCAGCAGCCACGTGACGAGGCGTCCGGCGATCTCCGACCTCGCCTGCGCCAGGCAGAGCCGCAGGTGCGTGGCGGCGGGCACCCCGCCGAGCAGCGTCGTCGTCATCGCGTCCCCCTGACCAGGACGGTCTCCTCCAGTCCGGCGTCCTCGAGGCGGACGTCCAGCCCCTCGGACGCGTGCAGCAGCGCCGCTGCAGCCACTGCGGCCCCGGCATCACCTGCGTCTCCGGTGCGCCCGGCGTCCAGCACGACCCGGCGCGCCCCAGCGACGGTGTCCTCGCGCAGAACAGTTCGCGGTGCGCGCGCCAGCAGGTCGTCGACGGCGCCGGCGGTGCCGGTCGCCACGACGGTCGAGGACGTCAGTGCCTCGACGTCGGCGATGCGGACGACGTCGCCGCGGTCGATGAGGATCACGGCGTCCAGCAGCAGGGAGGCGTCCTCGACCTGGTGGGTGGAGATGACGACCGTGCGTCCGGCATCGGTCGCCCGCGTCGTCTCCTCGAGGAGTTCGCGGTAAAGGTGCTCGCGGTTGCGTGCGTCCAACCCCAGGTAGGGCTCGTCGAGCAGGGTCACGTCCGCCCGGGCGGCGAGGCCCATGACGACACCGACCAGGGTCTTGTTGCCGCGCGACAGGGTGTCGAAACGTGCCTTACGGTCCAGGGCGAAGACGTCCTGCAGGTGGCGGGCGTAGTCGGCGTCCCAGGTGCTCCAGCGCGAGGCGGCGAGGTCGAGCAGCGTGCGCACGCTCATCTCTCCGGGGTAGGGGACATCCGCGCCGGCGAGGATGATGCGGTCGAGGGCGCGTTGGTTGTCGCGGACCGGCTCGCCCTCGAGGGTCAGCCGCCCTTCGGTGGGCAGTTGGCCGGCGAGTGCGCGCAGCAGCGTGGTCTTGCCGGCCCCGTTCGCGCCGATGAGTCCGTAGACGCGGCCGAGAGGAATATCGCAGGTCACGGCATCCAGTGCGCGCGTGCGGCCATATCTGCGGGTGATGTTGTCGAGCTCAAACACGGTTGTCAGAGTGCTCCTTGTCGTTGGTAGTAGAGCCGGTCGTCGCCCTGCACCGCGCCGACCGGGTGCAGATCGTTGCCGGCGAGGATCGTACGGGCCGAGTAGACGAGGACGCCTCCCGCCGCCGCGATCACGACGACGCCGGCGACGACCGGCAGCGGCCCGCCGGGGAAGTCGCTGGCGGACAGCATCACGGTGAGCGCGATGCCGAGGACCAGCAGCACGACGATGCCGAGGTAGTAGTGCACGGTCACGAGCAGCGGCAACAGCACGATGATCAGCAGGAGCAACGCGCTGACCAGCACGATGCGTCCGGCGGTCCAGCCGTCATCAGTGGCCTCCGCGGCCAGCGCGCCGGAGGAGACGAGCGCGGCAATGCACACGGAACCGAGCGCCACCACGGACGCGGAGGCCACGTGGGCATGCAGGAGCCAGCGTCGCACGGGCAACCCGTAGGCCGTCCAGCTGCGCCGCGTGCCGGCGAGAACGTCCACCACTGCCGAGCACGAAATCGCGATCGGTGCGAGGAGAAATGCCATCTCGATCGGTTCATCCTCGCCGCTCATCATTGCTGTCAACACCCCCATCACGACTACGAACGTGACCACCACGGCGACGGCGGTGGTCAGCGCCGGCAGATAGATGAAGCGTCAGGAGAGCGGCCCCCGCGACGCCGGCAGCTTCGCGACCAGGGCGGACCAGCTCGTCGCCGCTGAGCGGGACGTCCCCCGGACCATCCCGTCGCCGCGCAGGAGCGGACGGATCGCAACCGCCTGCATCACCGCGACCACCAGTGCGCCCAGCAGGGCCCCGGCGAGCCCCCACATTCCGCCGGTGAGGCCACCGACCAGGACGACGACGCCGACGGAGAGCGCGAGGACTACTACGCCGGCGATCACCGCGTCCACCCGCCAGATGGCCAGCGGGACGCCGAAAGCGCGGTAGCGCGAGACGTCCGGCAGGGCCACCCAGATCGCAAAACCCGTGGTCAGGGCGATAGTGAAGAAGTCCACCGCCCCCTGCCCCGGGAGAAGCAGGATCCCCGAGAGAGCGAGCATGGCCGGGACCAGCAGCTGTTCGATACGCGGGTACATCTGCACGCGCACGTCGAATCCGGGGCCACGCATCACTGCACCTCCCCGGCCAGACCGGTCAGGCCGATCACGGTGTCCTCGGCGTCGAGGTGCTGGACGGTGACGCCGGGGCGCTGCGGGACGGTGGCACCGCGCAGGTCGACGTCCAGCGACATCGTGCCGGCGACGTCGCGCATGGCGACGACCTGCGGCAGGTCCCCGGCGGTACCGTCGCGTCCGCCCCGCAGCTCGTCGAGGACGTCGTGCATCAGGGCGGTGCTGCCGGTGAGCCGGACGACCCGTTCGTCGAACTCGGCGGCGTCGAGGTCGTGGGCGAGGCTCCCGTCGCCGGCGAGGATGAGCAGCCGGTCGACGCTGCGTCCGGCGTCCGCGAGATGGTGCGTGGACAGCAGGATGCAGCGCGGCGCGGCGGCCTGCTCCTCGGCGAGGATCTCGTAGAACAGGCGGCGTCGCTGCACGTCCAGCCCGGAGTACGGTTCGTCGAGCAGCGTCAGCGGTGCCCGCGACGCCAGTCCGACGACCACGCTGACCAGCGAGCGGTGGCCGGTTGACAGGGAGGCCATCTGGCCGAAGCGGGCCAGGCCGAAGCGTCCGGCGAGGCTCTCGGCGAGGTCGGCGTCCCAGTACGGGTAGCGGGCGGCGGCGACGGTCAGGACGGTGTCCACGGACCAGCGCGGCGGGTAGAGGACGTCCACACCGGTGAAGCAGACCCGGTCCATCACCGCAGCGTCGTCGAAGGGGTCGCGGCCGTCGACGGTGATGCTGCCCGTGCTGGCGCGCAGCTGACCGGCGAGGATACCCATCAGCGTGGTCTTGCCGACTCCGTTGCGTCCGACGAGGCCGATGGTCCCGGCGCGCGGAAGGTCCAGCGTGAGGCCGCGCAGGACGTCCCGGCTGCCGAAGGAACGGCCCAGGTCGCGGGTCTGGATGAAGGTGTCGGTGGGGTGTGTGGTGGGGGTTGGAGAGTTCATGGTGTTCCTTTCGCTGGTGAGTGGTGTCAGGCGGAGAGGCTGAGGTCGACGGGGCCGACGACCGGTGGGAGGGTGCGCCCGGCGCGAGGTGTGCGCCCGGCCCCGGGGTAGGCCAGTGCGGCGCCGGTGAGTGTGACGGTGCTGGTCATGAGTACAGTCCTCTGCTTTCCGCGACCTGGTCGAGCAGTCGGTGCAGGTCGTCGCGCGGCATGTCGAGTTTGATCGCCTCGTCCACGAGGGGGGCGAGGTAGTCGGCGGCGAAGGCCTCGCGGCGGCGGGCGGCGATGCGGTCCCGGGCACCGTCCTCGACGAACATGCCCAGGCCGCGGCGTTTGGCCAGGACCCCGCGTTCGACGAGCAGTGTGAGGCCCTTACGGGCGGTGGCGGGGTTGATGCCGTGGAAGGCGGCGAGTTCGTTGGTGGACGGTGCGCGGTCGCCCTCGGGGAGTGAGCCGTCGACGACGGAGTCCTCGACGAGTTCGGCGATCTGCCGGAACAACGGTGACGTGGTCTCGTCCACGGCCGGTCTCCCTCCGCCCCTCGGGCACATTGGTTCGTTACTGGTGTAACTAACCATCGCACAGGTCGATCTTTCTGACAAGAGCCCCCGCCGCAACCGCGACGTACAGGGCGAATGACCTGCACACCTCCCCACGCGCCCCACGCCTGATGCACACTGGTGGGACTGCACAACTAACTTTAGTGAGGACCATCACCATGCTCGAGCGATCGCTTATCTACGTCGACACCTCCTACCTGCTCGCCAGCTTCTACAACGCGTGGGAGACCGGCGCGCGCGCCCAACTCGAGATCGACCTACCCGAGGTCGTCAACGTGCTCGAGTCACGCGTGGTCGACCAACTCCATCAACCGGTCTACCGGCAGAACTGGTACGACGGGCTGCCGGACTCCGGCCCACACCGCTACCAACGCGCACTGCGCTCCTGCAACGGGGTGCAGCTGCGCTCCGGGCAGCTCATCGAGTGGGGCGACCGGCGCACGCAGAAGGCCGTGGACACCCGCCTGGTCGCCGACATGGTCATCAGCGCCATGTCGCGCGAGGTGACCGACATCGTGCTGGTCTCCGGTGACGCCGACATGCTCCCCGGCGTCGAGGAGGCGGTCTCCCGCGGCGTGCGCGTGCACCTCTACGGATTCGGCTGGGACTCCATGTCGGCCAACCTGCGCTACGCCTGCGACTCCACCACCATCCTCGACCCGCGCGAGGACTTCGCCGACTGCATGCGCCTGCAGGTGCTCGAAGGCCCCTTGAAGACGGCCACGAACAGCGCCTCCGGGACCCCTGGCGCCTCGGGGCCACAGCACAAGCCCATCGGCGACGCCGAACCCGTCGAGGACCTCTCCGGCACCTGCGCGGTGCCCGACGTGCGACGCAAGTCCTCCACGCACTCCGGCGAGACGGCGACACAAAACGAACCGGCACAGGACGAACCAACGCAGGACGCAACGGCGCAGGACGCCCCGACGGACGCGCCGTCCGCGCCGTCCGCATCTGCGTCAGCACCCACACCGGCCGACGTCGCGGCCGCGGCGTCCCCCGCGGCGGCACCTGAGCCTGCCCCGGCGCAGGACGCCGGGGACGCCCCCGTCACCGAGACGGAGAAGGACGACGAGAAGAACGCCTCCGGCGCGTCCGATCCGTCCGGTGCCTCCGGCGAATCGTCCGCACCGTCCCCCGGCCCGTCGCCGGCGGACCTGGCATCCTCCCGTCCGACCCCGGCGATGATGGCGCCGCGCCGGCGGCTGCGCAGCCGCTACGTCCCGCTGCCCACCGAGGTGTGGCAGTCCGGCGGCCAGCAGAACCCCTTCGACATCGGCGAACAGTACGCCGTGTGGTGGTTCCAGAACGCCGCCACCGGCGAACAGCAGGACGGTGCCCACGTGCTCTGCGGCGGCGGACTGCCCCCGGAGGTCGACCGTCCGCTGCTCCAGTTCGCCTGCGAGACCCTCCACGAGTACACGCTCACCGAGTACCAGCGCGTCAACCTACGCGACGGATTCCACTCCGGGATCCGCGGCATCCTGCTCAACCGGTAGCAGGAACCCCACAGTCACCCGTGACCCGGAATCGGCCCGGACTGTGAGAAAATGCCGACATGACCGCCCCCTCCACCGGAACAACCGGCCCCACCGGTAGCGACGCCGCGTCCCGCCCCGACCGTAGCGGCCGTGGGATCCTCACCTTCCTCGGGCAGATCGTCGGGGCGGGCGTGCTCGCCTCCGCCGTCACCCTCGTCGCCTGGTGGGTCCTCGCGCGCACGAACCTGCCCGCCTACTCCTCGTCGAACGTGACCAAGGCGCTGGCCAGCGCCGCCGGCGTGATCGTCCTCGTCGTCCTGGCGTTCGTCCTGTACGCGGTGATGCACGCGCGCACGCCCTTCACCGACTGGGCCCGGTGGCGCAGGCTCGGCGCGACGGCCCTGTGCTGGCTCGCGCCCGCCGGGCTCGTGATCGCCACCCTCGCCATCCCGCTGGCCGCCACCCGCCTTTCCCTCGACGGCATCAGCGTGGACCAGGCGTTCCGCACCCAGTTCCTCACCCGCATGACCGACCAGCCCGGGTTCGAGGACATGGCCTACCTGGACGAGCCGAGCTTCTACCCCCGGCTGTGGTTCTTCACCGGCGGGATGTTCGCCAACATGCTCGGTCTCGCCGGGTGGGCGGCGTTCCAGCCCTGGTCGCTGATCACCCTCGCCGCCACCGGGTCGATGCTGGTGCCGGTGTGGCGCCGACTCACCGGGTCGCTGCCGCTGGGCACCGTCATCGCCGTGGCGACGACCGCGGTGGTGCTCTACACCGCACCGGAGGAGCCCTACGCCGCCGTCGTGGCGTTCGGCATGCCCGCCGCCTTCGTCCTCGCCGGACGCGCCATGCGCGGTTCCTGGCCGGCCGTCGCCGGGCTGGCCCTGTTCCTCGGGCTGTCGGCGAACCTGTACACGCTCTACACCGGCGTGTCCGCGCTGACGGTGGTGCTCATCGCCCTCGCCGTGGCGTGGGGCAGCCGCTCCATCGCCCCGCTGGTACGGCTCACCGTGACCGGGCTGGTGTCCATCGCCATCGCCCTCATCGGCTGGGCGCCGTACCTGATCGCCCTGCTGACCTCGGAGAGCGGCGCGAAGGGACGCGCCCAGCACTACCTGCCGCAGATCGGCACCGAGGTGCCCGTGCCCTTCTTCCAGATCGGGCTCGTCGGCGCGCTGGGACTGCTGTGCATCGTGTGGATGGTGCTGCGCTGGCGGCGCAGCCAGGTCCGCGCCCTGCTCGCCGGCCTGGTGGTCTGCTACGGCTGGGTCGTGGCCTCGATGCTGATGACGCTGACCGGCACCACCCTGCTGGGCTTCCGCATGGAGCTGCCCATCTCGTTGATCCTGGTCACCGGCGGCATCATGGCACTGCAGGACCTGCGGATCAACGGTGTGCGCCGCGCCTACCCGCAGTTCGTGGGCCCGGAGGCGGCACCGAAGGTGACGGCCGTGCTGGCCGTCCTGCTGACCTTCGCCGCCGCCGCGCACGTGGTGAGCATCCCGCTGCACCTGCGCCAGCACATCGACCTGGCCTACACCGACACCGACGGCGACGCCCAGCGCGGCGACCTCTTCCCCGCCGACTCCACCGTCTACTACGCCGACGTCGACTCCTACATCGACGAGACGCTGGGCCTGGGCGGCCAGCGCGCCGGCACCGTGGTGCTCACCGACGAGCAGAGCTTCATGGCGTACTACCCGTACCACTCCTACCAGGCGATGACCTCGCACTACGCCAACCCGCTGGGCCTGTTCGAGGAGCGCAACGACGAGATCAGGGACTGGACCGACATCTCCGACCCCGCCGAACTCACCGACGCGATGGACGCCACCGCCGAGGAGCGCGGCTGGGAGGGCCCGGACGTGATGGTGCTGCGCGGCCAGGCGTCCGACGCCACCGAGGCCACGGAAGACGAGGACGGGCAGGACGGGACGTTCTCCTACCGCCTGTCCGAGGACATCTACCCCAACGACCCGAACGTGCGGTTCACCACGGTGCCCTTCCAGGCGTCCGCCTTCGCCGACGGCTGGGACCTCGAGCAGATCGGCCCGTTCGTCGTGGCGGTGCGCCAGCGCTAGGCGCACGCGCCGTGCCCGACCACGGCTTAGGCCACACCAGACTCCTGCCGTAACATGTGCTGCTATGTCACGAGTCGAACATGAGGCGCCCGACGAGGTGTCTGAACAGGCCCCCGAGACGAACACCGGGGACAACCCTGCCCGGACGACAGCGGTCACGGTGGACCGTCTCAAGGCGCTGGCCGTCCTGTCGGGCATCGCGGCCCTCGTCCTGTTCTGCCTGACCCCCCTGCTGCCGGTCAATCAGGAACAGTCCAGCTTCTCCTGGCCGCAGGGCGGTGACCTGCGCAGCGTCGAGGCTCCGCTGTTGTCCTACCACCCGGAGAACCTGGACATCACCCTGCCGTTGGCCGAGGTCCGCGACCTCAACGGCAACCAGACCACCGTGCTGTCCACCGTGCCGGAGGACGCCGAGGAGGCGACGCTGCGCGGCATGTTCGTGCGCTCCACGCCGGACGGACTGGACGTGGTCGTGCGCAACTCCGTGGCGCTGTCGGTCGACACCGAGACGCTGGAGAGCCTGCCGGACGACGCGCAGCTGCGCATCACCTCCGACTACGAGGGCACGCGCGCCTGGATCCCGGACGCCACCGACGAGGACGGCAACCCGCTGGAGGGCGGCTTCGGCGACGACATCCGCCCGATGCTGACCGGCATCTTCACCGAGATGACCGACAGCCCGGAGAACGCCCAGGCCGCGATCGACGCCGGCCTGCAGGTGGACGTGACCGTCGACTCGCGGTACACCTCCACCGCCAGCGGCATCAAGATCGCCGCGATGGTCCTCGGCGTCCTGTTCATGGTCGTCTCCCTCTGGGCGCTGCACCGCATGGACATCCTCGACGGACGCACCCGTACCCGTCGTCGGTTCCTGCCCGCCAACTGGTGGCGCCCGCGCTGGCTCGACGCCGTGGTAGGCGGCGTGCTCGTGGTCTGGTACTTCATCGGCGCCAACACCGCCGACGACGGCTACCTGCTGACCATGGCCCGGGCCAGCCAGGAGTCCGGCTACATGGCGAACTACTACCGGTGGTTCGGTGTGCCGGAGTCTCCCTTCGGCGCCCCCTACTACGACCTGCTGGCGTTGATGACGCACGTCTCCACCGTCTCGGTGTGGATGCGACTGCCCGTGCTGATCGCCAGCCTCCTGACCTGGATGCTGCTCTCGCGTGAGGTGCTGCCCCGCCTGGGTGCCAAGATCTCCCAGCGCAAGGTGGCGCACTGGACCGCCGCCGGCATGTTCCTCGTCTTCGCCATGACCTACAACAACGGTCTGCGTCCCGAGCCCGTCATCGCCCTCGGCGCCCTGCTGACCTGGGTCTGCATGGAGCGCGCCATCGCCACCGGACGCCTGCTGCCCGCCGCGATCGGCGTCATCGTCGCGACCCTGTCGCTGGCCGCCGGGCCGACCGGCCTCATGGCCGTCGCCTCGATCCTGGTCGCCCTGTCCGGGCTGATCCGTATCGTGATCCGTCGTCTGCCCCTGCTCAACGCGGGACGCGGCAGCTCGAAGAAGTCCGTCACCTGGGCCGTCCTCGCACAGATCGCCCCGTTCCTGGGCGCCGGCACCGCCGTGCTGATCTGCGTGTTCGGCGACCAGACGCTGAGCACCGTCATGGAGTCCATCGGCGTGCGCGGCCCCGTCGGCCCGTCGTTGTCCTGGTACGAGGAACCGCAGCGCTACACCGAGCTGCTCAAGCAGACGGTGGACGGCTCGTTCCCCCGCCGCTTCTGCGTCCTGATGATGCTGCTGTGCCTGGCCGTCGTCGTCGCCTCGATGCTGCGCAACCGCCGCGTCCCGGGCACGGCCCACGGTCCGGCGCTGCGTCTGACCCTCGTGATCGTCGGCACCATGTTCTTCATGACCTTCACCCCCACCAAGTGGACCCACCACTTCGGTGTCTACGCCGGCATCGCCGCCGGCCTGGCGGCGCTCGCCGCCGTCGCGGCGTCCAGCATGGCGATGCGCTCGGCACGTAACCGGATCGTCTTCCTCGGCGCCTGCCTGCTGCTGTTCGCCTTCACCCTCGCCGGCACCAACGGCTGGTGGTACATCGCCAGCTTCGGCGTGCCCTGGTACGACAAGCCCGTCCAGATCGCCGGTTTCGAGATCTCCACCGGCATGATGGTGCTCTCCGTGCTGGTCATGCTCGTCGGCGTGGTCATCGGCTTCCTCAACGACATCCGCGAGGCCAACGCCACCACCGACGCCGAGCTCAAGGAGGTCGACCGCCGCGAGGCCGCCCAGGCGCAGCGCTTCGCCGGTGTCGCCGCCGCCCCGATCGCCGTACTCACCATCCTGGTCGTGGTGTTCAACCTCGCCTCGCTGGGCAAGGGCTTCATCTCCCAGTGGCCGGCGTACTCCATCGGCAAGGGCAACCTGACGGCCCTGACCGGCAACACCAGCGGCCTGGCCGGCGACGCCCTCGTGGAGTCCGACACCAACGACTCCTTCCTCGACACCGCCGACGGCACCGACTTTGCCGACTCCCTCACCAGCGAGGGTTCCCGCGGCTTCGGGGAGAACAACATCCCCAACCGCATCGAGGAGAGCTCCGGGTCCGAGTCCGGCTCCTCGCCGCAGACCTCCGCCGTGGACACCAACGCCTTCGGCTCCAGTGAGGACGACGAGGACGTCACCGACACCGGCCCCGGCGGCGGGCTGAACTCCCTGGAGGGCGCCAACGGCTCCTACGCCCAGCTGCCCTTCGACATCGACCGCACCCAGGTCCCGGTCGTCGGCTCCTACACCGACGGGCTGCAGCTGCAGGCCGAGACCACCACGTCCTGGTACTCCCTGCCGGAGCGCAGCGAGGACTCCCCGCTGCTGATCGTCTCCGCCGCCGGCGAGATCTCCCACCTGGACATGAACGGTGTGCGCCAGTACGGCCAGGAGCTCAAGCTGGAGTACGGCCGCAGCAGCGGCGACGGGAGCAGCTCCGACGACTTCGAGGTCATGGGCGAGCTGGAGCCGTTGGACATCGGCACCGCACCGCAGTGGCGCAACCTGCGCTTCCCGATGGACCAGATCCCGGAGGACGCGGACGTGGTGCGCATCCAGGCCGCGGACATGAACGTCACGCCGGACCAGTGGCTGGCCTTCACCCCGCCGCGCGTGCCCACCCTGGCCCCGCTGGACGACGTCATCGGCGACGCCCCGACGCTGCTCGACTGGTCCGTGCCGCTGCAGTTCCCGGCGCAGCGCCCGTTCAGCCACTACGCCGGAGTCGCCGAGGTGCCGGAGTACCAGATCTCCCCGGAGCACGACGCCAAGAAGGCCCACGCACCGGTCATGGACTACTACGGCGGCGGCGCCGGCGGCCTGGTCCAGATGAGTACCCGTGGCACCGAGATGTCGACCTACCTCGACAACGACTGGCAGCGCGACTGGGGTGTGGTCACCAAGCTCACCCAGTTCTCCTCGAGCACCGGCGAGGAGCCCAAGGCGGTGGACCTCGACATCGAGACCGAGAACCGTTCGGGTCTCTGGTCGCCGGGGCCGATGCGCCTGAGCTAGGCGGTACCGGCAGGAACCGTTGACGACGGTTTCCGTCCGGCCCCGGGCACGAAGTGAGCACTTCGACCCCGGCGGCGGACGGAAACCGTCGTTGTGCGTCTGGGGGCCGTCCGGATTCCTTCGGGGTTCCGTCGGGGGCGGCTACGATGGCGGGCGGAGGGGATAGGTCATGGGGGAATCAACGACGCCGCCGACACCGCCGACACCACTGTGTTCACGGCCGTTCTGGCTGACCGCGGAACTCGTCGCCGCCGGACGACCTGACGGCGCTGCAGGCGTTGTCGCACCTGGTGCCGGACCTGGTCTACACCGGGCCGACCGCCCTGTTCCTCTACGACGAGCGCCCGATGCTCTTTGCCGGCGCGCGGCCTGGTGCCGTCCACCGGACGCGCCGGCACGCGGGACCGTCTACTGCTGCGCGCCCGCGACAGGAAGGGCACCGAACGTCACCGCAGGCGCCACGGCGTCACGGCGTCACGGTGGCCACCCCGCTGCAGGCGGCGGTGGACGTCCGGGCGTCCCACACCCCGACGTCCACCGACGGGGAGCTGCGACGATTCCCGACCAGGATGTACGACGGGGCGAAGGGCGAC
This sequence comes from Corynebacterium sp. AOP40-4SA-5, assembly GCF_052377355.1. Taxonomy (NCBI): domain Bacteria; kingdom Bacillati; phylum Actinomycetota; class Actinomycetes; order Mycobacteriales; family Corynebacteriaceae; genus Corynebacterium; species Corynebacterium sp. AOP40-4SA-5. The sequence goes on along the minus strand of NZ_JBQSWS010000018.1, from coordinate 58,017 downwards.
GACGTGCTCGCCGACCTCGCCGTGCTGACCCCGGGCAAGTCCCACGCCGCGGCGGCGCAGTGGGGGTGGCTGGTGCTGCGCTACACCGACTTCTGCATCGGTCCCGGCGGGGTGGACTCCAGGATCGTCGCCAGACGGGCGAACCGCAGGTGGTCGGGGATTCCGCACTACCGTGACCCGGGGGTGTGGACGTTCCATCCGCAGCTGATCTGACGGATGCCTACAGTGGTGGCCATGACTGAGATCCCCGACAACATCACCGAGCGTTCCACCGGCACCGTCCCCGCGCCGGCGGACGACCTCTACCGTCACGTCAACGGCGCCTGGCTGGCGTCCCACGAGATCCCGGCGGACCGCGCCGTCGACGGCAAGTTCCACGAGCTGCGCGACCGCGCCGAACTGGACGTGAAGGCGATCGTGGCGGGCGCGGACCCGTCCACGCGCATCGGCGCGTTGTTCAGCTCCTACATGGACGAGGACGGTGAGCACGGCATCGAGCAGGCCGGCCTGTCCGTCCTGTCCCCGGACCTCGACCCGGTGCGGGACGCCCCGGACCTGGACGGCCCCGACGGACTCGTCGCCGCGCTCGCGCAGCTCGACCGGCACGGCGTCGGCGGCGTCGTCGGATTCTGGACGGAGAAAGACGCCGGCGGCAGCGGCCTGGAGGTCGCCTACCTGGTGCAGACCGGTCTCGGCCTGCCGGACGAGGCCTACTACCGCGAGGAGCAGCACGCCGAGGTCCGTGCCGAGTACCGGGCGTTCATCGAGCGCTTCCTGGGCCTGGTCGAGGCCACCGGCGGGCAGCCGCTGCCGGGCAGGTTCGCCGACGCCGACGCGTCCACCGCCGCCGACGCGCTGATGGCCTTCGAGACCGCGCTGGCCGCGGGCCACTGGGACACCGTGGCATCCCGCGACGCGGAGAAGACGCACAACCCCACCGCGCAGGACGCCCTGCCGTCCGGCTTCCCCTTCGCCGCCTGGCTCGACGGCGTCGGTATCACCACCGACGTCGCGCCGGAGGTGATCGTGAGCCAACCGTCCTACCTGGAGCACGTCGCCTCCCTGGTACCCGGCGCGGACAACGGCCGTGACCTCGACGAATGGAAGCTGTGGGCGTACTGGCGGGTGCTCACCGCGCGTGCCGGAAAACTACCGCGCGAGTTCTCCGAGGCCAACTTCGACTTCTACGGGCGCACGCTCTCCGGCTCCACCGAACAGCGCGACCGCTGGAAGCGGGCCGTGATGATGGTCGAGGGCGCCGTGGGCGAGGAGGTCGGACAGGAGTTCGTGGCCGAGCACTTCCCGCCCGAGTACAAGGAGCTCATGGGCGAACTCGTGGACTACCTGCTCGCCGCCTACCGTGACCGCATCAGCGAGCTGCCCTGGATGACCCCGCAGACCCGCGAACGTGCCCTGGAGAAGCTCGGCACCTTCCGCGCCCGCGTGGGCTACCCGGACACCTGGCGCGACTTCTCCGGCCTGGAGCTCGGCGAGCACGCAGGACGCGGCGAGAACCTGCTGGCCAACTACCGTGCCGCCTCCGACTTCAACCACGAGTTCGAGGTCGCCAAGCTCGGCAAGCCCAGCGACGGCGACCTGTGGTTCACCACCCCGCAGACCGTCAACGCCTTCTACAACCCGGTGCGCAACGACATCACCTTCCCCGCGGCGATCCTGCGTCCGCCGTTCTTCGACGCCGACCGCGACAGCGCCGACATGGCCGCCAACTTCGGCGCCATCGGCGCGGTCATCGGCCACGAGATCGGCCACGGCTTCGACGACCAGGGCTCCAAGTACGACGGCGAGGGCAACCTGAACTCCTGGTGGACCGAGGACGACCGCGCCGCCTTCACCGAACTGACCGACCGGCTCGTCACCCAGTACGACGGGCTGGTGCCCACCGGCCTGGCGCAGCGCGGCCAGACCGACCACAAGGTCAACGATTCCTTCACCCTGGGCGAGAACATCGGTGACCTCGGCGGCCTCGGCATCGCCGTGGTCGCGCTGAAGAAGTGGCTCGCCGACCGCGGCGAGACCGTGGACTCCGCACCGACCGCCCCGGTCGAGGGGCTGGACGGCGAGTTCAGCGTCCTGCAGCGCTTCTTCCTGCAGTGGGCCACCGTGTGGCGCACCGCGATCCGCCCGCAGATGGCCGCGCAGTACGTGGCCATCGACCCGCACTCCCCCGGAGAGTTCCGCTGCAACGTGGTCGCCTCCAACGTCGCGGAGTTCTACGAGGCCTTCGGCGTGGACGCCGACAACGGCATGTGGCTGCCCGAGGAGCAGCGCGTGACGATCTGGTAATCTCCTGAGAATGCCGGTAGCACCGATCACCCCGGACCCGGGGGCGGACGGGTGGGGGCGTCCAGCACCCGGCCCAGTTTCCGGGTCTTTTTCTGGGCCTCCTTCTCTCCCGCCGAACGCCGATCCGGACGGACGCTTCCGTCCCGCGGCCGTCGGCGGGCACCGCACCGCGCGCTGGTTCATCCTCGTCGGCGTGGTGCTGGTGGCGCTCGTCGTCCCGTTCGCCGTGCCGATGAACCCGTCACCGGACACCGAACCGTACCTACTCAACGAGGCCGCCGCCGACAGCCTCCTGTCCTGGGACCACGACCCCCTCGACCTCACGGCCCTGGACCCGCAGTGCGTCGCGACCGGTGACGCGATGTTGCCCGGCACCCTGGAGGCCGAGTGCGCCGACCGGTTCGGCAACTACGTCGACCTCGACATCATGTCGATGAACGGGGTCGGCGACGAGGACGGGGACACCACGCAGGCCGCCCGGCGGTCCATGCGCGCCATCTTCTACGGCGACATGTCCGGCGCCACGTTCACCACCGTGGACGACTCCGACGCCGCCGACCTGCTGCACCCCACGCTCGCCGCGCGCACCACCGAAGTTCTGACCACCCCGGTGCTCGAACTGGAACCTACCCTGCTGAACGACCCCGACGGCTTCTTCGATGATTTCGAGGACGGCCTCCGCGAGCCCGCCTCGCCGGACACCCGCCCCGTGCAGTACGGCGACAGCGACGGCAGCGGCAGCGACGGCAGTACCGGGTCGGGGTTGTACACCGCCGCGGCGTCCTTCCTGCTGGACGGCCCGGAACGGGTCCTCTACACCGTCACGGTGACCGGCGACGACGCAGACGTCGTGGCGGCCGCCGCCGAGCAACTCCTGGGGAGCGTCCGTGCAGCATAACGGCAACAACGACCCCGGGGTCAGCGCCCGGGACACCACGCGGCAGGGCTGGCGCGTGATCGACGTCCCGCGTGCCCACCACGACTCCTTCCCACCGACGCAGCGTCCGAAACTCCGTCCCACCTGGGACGTCTTCGGGTGGACGTTCCTGGTCCTCACCGTCATCGGTCTGCTGGTGGCGGCGCTGAACCCCCTGATCATGATGATCTTCCCCGGGCCCGGACCGGTCGCCCTGTGTGCCCTGTACACCGTGGTCTTCACGGCCGTGATGTGGTTCCTGTTCTCCCGCCTGCTCATCTACCGGGGCACGCCCTGGCTGCTCGCCGCGGCCGCCGTGCTGTGGGGCATGACCGGCGCCATGCTGCCCGCCTTCGCCATCGGCGAGCGGCTGATCGACCTGTCCTACAGCTGGAACATCGACGAGATGGCCCTCTCCCTCGGCGGCGCCTACCCGGAGGAACTCTCCAAGGGGCTCGGGGTGTGGCTGCTGCTGCACCTGGGCCGCGCCTGGTGGAACCGGCCGTGGCACGGGCTCGTCGCCGGGGTGCTCATCGGCATCGGCTTCGAGGCCTTCGAGAACTTCGGCTACGCCATGATGCTGAGCTTCTACCACCCGAGCTCCGACCTGGCCGGGGTCTCGGAGATGTGGTTGTTCCGTCTGGTCGCCGGGCCGCTGCTGCACGGGATCTGCGCCGGGCTCGTCGGATTCGGCATCGGCATGGCCGTCTACGCCGCCGGGCTGACCTGGACGCGACGACTGAGCTGGGTGCTCGGCGGCGGCGCCGCGGGCTTCCTCGTTCACGCCGGATGGAATCTGCAGCTGGACTCCCTGACCGCCCAGATCGTGAACATGGTGTTCATCTGGACCGTCGGCGCGGTACTGCTCGTCACCGCGGTGGTGATCTCCACGAAGGAGGCCCGGGTGCTCGCAGACGCGGGACTGTACCCGGCGGCGAGCATCTACCAGCGCATTCCCGTCGCACCGGTGCGGCCGTTCCTGCCGCCGGTGGCTGCTCAGCAGGGCCAGCAGATGCCGCCGATACAGCCGATGCAGCAATTCCCGCAGCAGGCGCCGCCGTTCCCACCCCGGCAGTACCCGCCACAGCAGTACCCACAGCAGGGCCGGAACGGCCCGCCACAGCCCCGGTAGTACCGGCGTGCAGACCGGCACAGTTGTGTTCATTCCTGATATGACTATCATCGGCGCCATGACCATTCTCTCCAGCACGACCACTGCCCCTCGCCGCCCCCGATTCCGCCGCGCCGCCGCGACCGCTGCCGCGCTCGCCCTCACCACCGGGACGCTCACCGCGATCGCCGCCCCCACCGCCGGGGCCGCCACCGCGTCCTCCGCCTCCCCGGCGTCGTCCGCGTCCACCCTCCCGTCGCTGCCCGAACTGCCGTCCCTGCCTGAACTCCCGTCGCTTCCCGGCGGAACCGGTGCGACCGGCGGCCAGGACAACTCGAAGGCCACGATCAACGACCCGGGCCGCGTCGCCGGCGTCGCACTGGCCGCCGGTGTGGATCCCGGCGTGGTGGGTCAGCTGCTCGCCGACCCGGAGGCCACCATCGCCGCCGGCGAGCGTCTCGGCATCCCGCGCCAGACCGCCGTCTGGGCGGCGAACAACCCCGAGCAGGCTCTCGGCGCGGCACGCGCAGCCGGCATCGACCCGGCCTGGGCCGCCAACGTGCTCGCCGCCAACCTGTAGGAAACACCACCTTCCACCAGCACGAACCCTGGTCCTCCCCGCACCCGTCCCCGGTACCTCCCGGGCGGGCGCGGGGAGGACCTTTGACGTTCCTCCCGCTCCCTTTCCAGCGCCTTTCCCGGGCCTTCCCCGACTCTTCCCGTGCTCTGTGGCACCCCTGAGAAAACGACCTCGGCGCGGTGAGCAGCAGAAAATCCGACACGCGGTGCGCGTGTTACTAGTGTGAATGTTGTGAATCGTGTGTATCGTGTGGCGCATGTTGTCTCTCCCCTGGCGTCGATCGGCGCGCACCACCGTCCCCGCCCGACTCACCGCAGTGACCCTCTTCGGCTCAGCCGCAGCGGTCGCCGCACTGGTCGCCACCGACGTCCTCCCCGTGCCCACCTGGGCGCTCGACGGGGTCGACGTCGCGAGCCACCAGCACCCCGGCGACTCCGCCATCGACTGGCAGAGCGTCGCGGCGTCCGGCCAGAGCTTCGCCTTCATCAAGGCCAGCGAAGGCACCGGGTACGTCAACCCCTACTTCACCTCCGACTCCGCCAAGGCCTCCGCCGCCGGCGTGACCCCGGGCAGCTACCACTACGCCAAGCCCGGCGAGACCGACCCGCGTGCCGAGGCTCAGCACTACGCCGCGACCCTGGCCACCGGCGTCCAGCCCTCCCTGCCGCCGACCCTCGACCTCGAGGAGTCCGGCGGACTCGCCCCCGAGGACCTGCAGAACTGGGTCCGCGACTGGATCGACGAGATCAAGGTCCAGACCGGCCGCGAACCGATCATCTACACGTACCAGAACTTCTGGCTCAACGACATGGGCAACACCACGGAGTTCTCCGAGTACCCGCTGTGGCTCGCCTACTACAACCCCACCCTGCCGAACGAGATCCCCGGCGGCTGGGACGAGGTCACCTTCTGGCAGTACTCCTCCGAGGGCCAGGTCGACGGCATCTACACCAACGTCGACATGAACACCTATTACGGCACCGACGAGCAGCTCCAGGGCCTCACCGGCGCCCCCTCGGACGGCAGCGCCGCCGGCAACATCGTCGACGCACTCAAGCCGATCACCGATGCGGCACTCGGCCAGGCCGAGGAGGCCAACGACACCGAGCACCAGGAGGCCGCGGGCGGCGAGCCGGGCCTCGACCAGCCGCTGAGCACGGACCTGCTGGTCAACCTTCTCGGCCTGGTCGGCGGCGCCGTCGGCCCGGAGGCCGTCCTCGAGGCCGCGATGAACTCCGGCCTCGGCGAGGGCCTGGGCTCGGTCCTGGCGTCCTCCGGCATCGAGGCGCGCGACGCCGGCGAGACCATGCCCGTCGCCGCGATCGCCGCCCTCGTGCTCGGCGCCCTCGGCCTCGGCGCCGACGGTGGCGACATCGCCAACCAGGTCGGCGACCTCGTCGGCTCTCTCGTCGACGAGCAGGGCCAGCCCCTCGGCGACGGTGGCCCCGACATCTCCCGCCTCGCCGAGCTCATCGGCGGCGGCGACGTCACGCTCGACAGCATCCTGCGCCTGCTCACCGCCTTCGGCGCCACGGACTACGCCGCCCAGATCGCCAACGGCACCGTCGACACCGACGCCCTCCTGGCCCAGGTCAAGTCAGCTCCGGCGGCACCCGCGCAGGACGCCCCGGCCGCCGATGCGTCCGACGCCGCTGCCGACGCCGTCGCGTCCGACGCCGTCGCGTCCGACGCCGACCCGGAGGCGCTGCGCGCCGCGCTGGAAGGTGCCGGCGTGGACGCCGAGACCGCCGGCAAGCTCGCCGCGGACCCGGCCGCGACCGTCGCCGCCGCCGAACGCCTCGGCGTCGACCACGAGACCGCGTCCCGCTTCGCCTCGGACCCCGCCGGTGCGCTGCAGGCGCTGGACGAGGCCGGCATCGACCCCGTCGGTACCGCCCCCATGCTCGCCGCGCAGCTGTAGAACCCCACCCCGGGGGAGAGACACAACATACGACAACGCCCTGACCGGTGCTTTCGCCAGCACCGGTCAGGGCGTTGTCGTGCGTCAGTACGCGCCAGTCCGGGTCAGGGCTGGGGCGCGCCAGGGGCCATGATGTCGGGCTCGTGGATGTCCTCGAGGCTCTCCGGCGTCGGCTCGGCGATCTCGCAGAGGTTCACCAGCGCACCCGTCGGGTCGACGAGGGTGCACAGACGACCCAGCTCGGAGTTCCACGGGGCACGGACCAGCTTGCCGCCCAGCTTCTTGACCTTCTTCGCCGCCGCGTCCACGTCCACGCAGCCCAGGTAGAGGGTCCACATCGACGGGTTCTCGTCCAGCTCGCTGGTGTCCCACATGCCGCACAGCGGGGCACCGTTGTACTCGCCGGTGGCGTAGCGGAACTTGTCCGTGTCGCTGTGCTGACGGATGTCCCATCCTGCGAGGTCGTGGTAGAACTTCATCGTCGCGTCGAACTGCTCGCCGACGAGCAGCTCGTGCCACACCGGGGTCCCGGGCTCGCCCGCGGCGAAGAACGGCTCGTCGCCGGACGGCTGCTTGAGGCCCACCGTCGCACCCGACGGGTCGACGATCACGGCCATGCGACCGCGACGTCCCACGTTGCGCGGGGACAGCACGCTCGTCGCGCCCGCCTTCACCGCCTCATCGTGCACGGTGTCGATGTCCGGGGCGTACAGCAGCATGCCCCACAACGACGACTTGTCGTCCGGGACCTCACCGAGGCCGGCGACAGGCATGCCGTTCTTCTTGGCGACGAGGTAGCCGTCGCACTGCGTGTCGAACTCCCAGTGCAGGAGCTCGGTGTAGAAGGTCTTCGCCTTCTCCAGGTCAGTGGTAGCCAGGTCGATCCAGATCGGCATTCCTGGCTCCGCTACGAGAGCGGGCATCAGAGGTTCCTCCACTTGTCGGGGTCGAAATCGTCATCGGCAGTTGCTTCGTCGAAGTAGTCGTCATCGTCACTGGCACCGTCACCGTCCACACCGTCACCCTGGGTGACGACGCGTGCGGTGGCGACCGGGGTGGCGTCCTCGTCAAGGACAGCCACCTCGTCACCGGTGCGCAGATGACGTCCGCGGCGGGTGTCGGCCTCGCCGTTGACCGTCACCCGACCGGCGGCGATGACCTCCTTGGCCGCGCCGCCGGAATCGACCAGGTTCGCCAGTTTGATGAACTGGCCGAGCCGGATGTCGTCACCGCGGACGGAGACGTCCTGCGCCGGTACCTTGTGCTCTTCTCGCTCAGGCATGCCGACCATCCTACGACTCCGCGCGGTGCGTGGGAAGTCCAGCCGGAATATCGTTACCAAACTTGCGGGGCACGGGGTGTGCGCTGGGAGTTTCAGGGCGCTCACGGGCGGCGCTCATGGTGGTTTCCGCCTGCGTGGTGGGGCGCTGCGCACCGGAGACGGTGGCCCTGTGCCCCGCGCCGATTGAATTGTCGCCCGCCCAGGCAGGGTTTCGGGCAGAACAGCTACCTGGAAGGGTGATCCGGCCGCATGTGACGGCCAGGAGCGCCGGGGACGGTCAGCGCAGCAGCGCCACGGTCTCCATGACTCCTTCGCCGACCAGGATCACGCCGAGAACGAGGAAGACCGCGCCGGCGACGATGTCGATCCACGGCCCGGCGGCCTGGAGGCGTCGCGACAGCGCAGGCACCGACACCATCACGGCGACGAGGACGAACCAGGCCACGCCCGTGACCAGCATCATCAGCAGAACGACCAGACGCATTCCCCACCCGGTGTCCGGCGGCACGAAGCCGGCGAAGACCGCGCCGAAGAACACCAGCGCCTTCGGGTTGGCCAGGTTCGTCATCAGCCCGAGCCGCCACGCGGTGGCCGTGGAGACCTTCTCAGCGGTGGTGGCCGTCACGGTGGTCCCGGCGGAGCGTCGTTCGGCCAGACCCCCGCGCAGAGCGCCCTGGCCCATCCACAGCAGGAATCCGCCGCCGACGAGGAACAGGACCGTCAGCACCCACGGGAAGGCGTCCACCAGGGCGGACAGGCCGACCATGCTGGCGAGGATCCACAGGGTGTTGCCGCTCATGATGCCGAGGGCGCAGGCCACCCCGTTGCGCCGGACGGCACCGAGGCGCAGGATCTGGACGAGGTCGGGCCCGGGCGACGCGATGGCGAGCAGCCACGCGACGAGGATGCTGAGAAGTGCGCCGCCGGTCATGGGGAGTAAATCTACCCGGGGACGAAGACGGGACCGGCCCCGCCCCCGGGGTCCGGACTACACGCTCAGCGGCATGTCGGACGGCGCGACGGGGCGCGGCAGGGCGCTCTCGCCCATCAGCGCGCGGTCCACGGCGGCGGCGCAGGCGCGTCCCTCGGAGATCGCCCAGACGATCAGGGAGGCGCCGCGTCCGGCGTCACCGGTGGCGAACACCGGTGCGTCGAACCCGGTGTCGCGCACGGCGGAGGACTCCGCCCACCAGGTGCGGTAGTTGTCGTCGCGCTTCAGGCGTCCACGGCCGTCGACGGGCAGGCCGAGCTCGGAGATGATGCCCCTGGTGTCCACGGAGGTGAAGCCGACGGCGAGCAGGACGAGGTCGGCGTCCATGTCGACCTCGGTGCCGGGCAGGTTGACGGTGCCCTCGGCGGTGCGGTCGCAGGTGGCCGCGCGCAGGCTGGTGACCCGGCCGTCCTCACCGGTGAGCTCCACGGTGTTGATGCGGTGCTCGCGCTTGCCCAGCGGGGTGCCGACCTCGCGCTCGGCGAGGCCGAGGGCGACGATCTCGTCGGCGGACTCGTCGCCGCTGATGTGGTACTCGCCCTCCTCGTGGGCGGACGCCACACGCCAGATCTTCGGCCACACCGGCCACGGGTTGTCCTCGGCGCGGTAGGGGTCCGGGGCGGGGTGGTAGTCGAACTGCCGGACGGAGGCCGCGCCCTGGCGCAGCGCGGTGCCGAAGCAGTCGGTGCCGGTGTCGCCGCCGCCAATGATCACGACGTGCTTGCCATTGGCGTCGATCTCGGGGGTGTCGATGTCGCCGGCGACCACGCGGTTGGCCATCGGGAGGTACTCCATGGCCTGGTGGACGCCGTCGAGGTTGCGTCCGGGCAGGGAGACGTCGCGCGGGACGGTGGCACCGACGGCCATGACCACGGCGTCGAAGCCGGCGAGGTCGGTGGTGGACGGCGAGACACCGGTGCGGAACGTGGTGCCCTCGGCCTCCATCTGGACCAGACGGCGGTCGATCCAGCGGTTCTCGAGCTTGTAGTCCGGGACACCGTAGCGCAGCAGGCCGCCGATGCGGTCGTCACGCTCGAAGACGGTCACGTCGTGCCCGGCGCGGGTGAGCTGCTGGGCGGCGGCCAGGCCGGCGGGCCCGGAGCCGACGACGGCGACGGACTGCCCGGTGGAGAAGCTGGCCTTGACCGGGCGCACCCAGCCCTCCTCGAAGGCGTGCTCCACGATCTGAAGTTCCACGGTCTTGATCGCGACGGGGTCACCGACGCCGGCACCGGCCCCGATGCCCTCGATGCCGAGCACGCAGGCGCCCTCGCAGGGGGCGGGGCAGATGCGACCGGTGAACTCAGGGAAGTTGTTGGTGGCGTGCAGGCGGTCGTACGCCTCCTTCCACCGGCCCTGGCGGACCAGGTCATTCCACTCGGGGATGATGTTGCCCAGGGGGCAGCCGTCGTGGCAGAAGGGGATGCCGCAGTCCATGCAGCGGGAGGCCTGGGTCTGCACCTTCGAGTCGGCGAAGGGTTCGTAGACCTCCTTCCAGTCCATCAGGCGCAGCGGGACGGGGCGGTGTGCCGCCTCCTCGCGGGGAAACTTCATGAAACCGTGCGGATCAGCCATTACTTGACTCCCTCCATGATGGCGGCGGCGATGCCGTCCGCGTCCAGGCCTGCGTCGCGGGCCTGTTCGATGGTCTGCAGGACGCGGCGGTAGTCGCGCGGCATGACCTTGATCAGTGACCGGGGGTCCACGTCCACGGTGGAGCCGGTGAGGCGCCGGTGGCGCTCGATGGTGTCGACGAGCCAGTCGAGCTCGTCCTCGGCGACGGCCTCCACGTCGACGAGACCCGGGTTGATGTGCTTCGACATGCCTTCCACGCCGGTACCGTCGTCCATGAGGTAGGCGATGCCGCCGGACATGCCGGCGCCGAAGTTCTCGCCGATGGGGCCGAGGTTGATGACCCGGCCGCCGGTCATGTACTCGCAACCGTGGTTGCCCATGCCCTCGACCACGGCGGTGACGCCGGAGTTACGGACGCAGAAGCGCTCGCCGACGGCGCCGCGGATGAACATCTCACCCGAGACACCGCCGAAGCCCAGGACGTTGCCGGCGATGATCTGGTGCTCGCCGACCGCGCCGTCGCGGCCGTTGGGACGGATGGCGATGGTGCCGCCGGAGAGCCCCTTGGCGACGTAGTCGTTGGCGTCGCCGACGAGGGTCAGGGTCATGCCACGGGGTACGAAGGCGCCGAAGGAGTTGCCGGCCGAGCCGGTGAACGTGAGGTTCACGGTGCTCTCGGGCAGCCCCTCGCGTCCGGCGACGCGGCTGATCAGCGAGCCGGTCATCGTGCCCACGGAGCGGTTGACGTTGGTGATCGGGTACGCCAGCTCGATGGTGGTGCCCTCACCGGCGGCGGCGCGTCGGATGGTCTCCTCGGCGTCCTCGCGGATGCGGTTGTCCAGGGCGCCGTCCAGGCTGTGGTCCTGCTGCTTGGTCTTGTACAGGTCCTGGTGCATGTACGGGCTGTCGGGGCGGGCGAAGATCGGCGAGAGGTCCAGCGACCCGGCGGTCTTGTGGCCGGGGTCGACCTTCCCGGAGCGCAGGCACTCGGAGTGGCCCACGGCCTCCTCCAGGGTGCGGAAGCCGAGCTCGGCGAGGTACTCGCGGACCTCCTGGGCGATGAAGGTGAAGAAGTTGACCACGTGCTCGGCCTGGCCGGTGAACTTCTTGCGCAGGTCGGGGTTCTGGGTGGCCACGCCGACGGGGCAGGTGTCCAGGTGGCAGACGCGCATCATGATGCAACCCTCGACGACCAGGGGTGCGGTGGCGAAACCGAACTCCTCAGCGCCGAGCAGGGCGGCGATAATGACGTCGCGTCCGGTCTTCATCTGGCCGTCGCACTGCACGGTGATGCGGTCACGCAGACCGTTCATCAGCAGGGTCTGCTGGGTCTCGGCCAGGCCGAGCTCCCACGGGCCGCCGGCGTGCTTCAGCGAGTTCAGGGGGGACGCACCGGTGCCGCCGTCGTGCCCGGAGATCAGGACGACGTCCGCGTGTGCCTTCGACACACCCGCGGCGACGGTGCCGACGCCCTGCTCGGCGACGAGTTTGACGTGGATGCGGGCGTCCGGGTTGGCGTTCTTCAGGTCGTGGATCAGCTGCGCGAGATCCTCGATGGAGTAGATGTCGTGGTGCGGCGGCGGGGAGATCAGGCCCACGCCCGGGGTCGTGACGCGCACCTCGGCGATCCAGGGGTACACCTTGTGCGGGGGCAGCTGGCCGCCCTCGCCGGGCTTCGCGCCCTGCGCCATCTTGATCTGGATGTCGGTGCAGTTGTTCAGGTAGTGGCTGGTCACGCCGAAACGGCCGGACGCGACCTGCTTGATCGCCGAGCGGCGCCAGGTGCCGTCAGCCTCGGGTTCGAAGCGTCCCGGGTCCTCGCCGCCCTCACCGGAGTTCGACATGCCCTTGAGCCGGTTCATGGCGATGGCCAGGGTCTCGTGCGCCTCGGCGGAGATCGAGCCGTAGCTCATCGCGCCCGTGGAGAAGCGCTGGACGATGGCGGAGACCGGCTCGACCTCGTCGACGGGGATGGACGGGCGGTCGCTGTGCATCTCGAACAGACCGCGCAGCGTGGCCAGGCGCTTGGCCTGGTTGTCGACCTTCTCGGAGTACTCCTTGAAGATGCGGTACGCCCCGGTACGGGTGGCGTGCTGCAGCTTGAACACGGTCTCCGGGTTGAACAGGTGGTACTCGCCCTCGCGGCGCCACTTGTACTCGCCGCCGATCTCGAGCTCGCGGTGGGCGGCCTCCTCCGGACGCGGCAGGAAGGCGAACCGGTGACGCACGGCGACGTCGGCGGCGACCTCGTCGAGGCCGATGCCGGAGATCGGGCTGTTGCAGCCCTCGAAGTAGTCGTCGAGCAGGTTCTGGTGCAGGCCGGTGACGTCGGCGAGCTGGGCGCCGCGGTAGGACGCCACGGTGGCGATGCCCATCTTCGACATGATCTTCTGCACGCTGGCGGTCGCACCCTCGATGAAGTTCCGGCAGCCCTCGTCGGTGCTCAGCGAGCCGAGCTGGCCGCGCTTGACGAGCTCGTCGATGGTCTCGAAGGCGAGGTAGGGGTTGATCGCGTCGGCGCCGAAGGTGATCAGCATCGCCAGGTGGTGGACCTCGCGGGCGTCACCGGACTCGACGATCAGCGAGGCCTGCGTGCGGGTGCGCTCGGCGACGAGGTGCTGGTGCACCGCGCTGGTGAGCAGCAGGGACGGGATGGGCGCCATGCGCTCGTCGGACTCACGGTCGGAGAGGATGATCAGCGTCGCGCCGTCCTCGATGGCCCGCGAGGTCTCGCGGCGGATGCGCTCGATGGCCTGGCGCATGCCGCGGCCGCCGTGGGCGACCGGGTAGAGCCCGGAGATCACCGCGGAGCGGAAGTCGCCGAAACCCTCGTGGTCGCCGGCCTGGCGCAGGGTGGCCAGGGTGGAGTTCAGCAGGACCGGGGTCTCCAGGTGGATGCGGTGCGCGGCCTCGGGCACCTCGGTGGTGACGTCGACCTGGCGTCCCAGCTGGGTGAACATGCTGGTAACCATCTTCTCGCGGATGGAGTCCAGCGGCGGGTTCGTGACCTGCGCGAAACGCTGCGCGAAGAAGTCGAAGAGCATGCGGGGACGGTCCGACAGCGCCGCGATGGGCGTGTCGGTGCCCATGGAGCCGAGCTGCTCGCCGCCGGTGACGGCGAGCGGCTGGATCAGGACGTCGACGTCCTCCTCGGTCATGCCGAAGACCCGCTGGCGCAGGACGACGCGCTCGTGGCTCATCGCCTCGTACTCGACCGGGGGCAGGTCGGCGAAGCGCACGATGTTGTCGTCGACCCACTGGCGGTAGGGCTTGTCGGCGAGGCGGGTCTTGATCTCGTCGTCGGGGATGATGCGCCCCTCGGCGGTGTCGACCAGGAACATGCGGCCGGGCTCCACGCGGCGGCGCTGCACGATGTCCTCCGGGGGAACGGGCAGCAGACCGGCCTCGGAACCACCGATGACCAGGCCGTCCTTGGTGACCCAGATGCGCCCGGGACGCAGTCCGTTACGGTCGAGCACGGAGCCGATGACGGTGCCGTCGGTGAAGACCAGCGCCGCCGGGCCGTCCCACGCCTCCATCAGCGAGGAGTGGTACTCGTAGAAGGCGCGCACGTCCGGGTCCACGGCGGGGTTACGCTCCCACGCCTGCGGGACCATCATCATCACCGCGTGCGGCAGTGAGCGTCCGGCGAGGTGGAGCAGCTCCAGGGCCTCGTCGAAACGTCCGGTGTCCGAGCCGGACGGGTCGCAGACCGGCAGGATGCGCTCGATGTCGCCGAGGGCCTCCGAGCGGATCTGGGACTCGCGGGCGCGCATCCAGTTCTCGTTGCCGCGCACGGTGTTGATCTCACCGTTGTGCGCGAGCAGCCGGTAGGGGTGCGCCAGCGGCCAGGAGGGGAAGGTGTTGGTGGAGAAGCGGGAGTGCACGACCGCCAGCGCCGACTCGACACGCTCGTCCTGCAGGTCAGGGTAGAAGTCGCGCAGCTGCGGGGTGGTCAGCATGCCCTTGAACACGATGGTGCGCGAGGACAGCGACGGGAAGTAGACGGTGTCGGACCCCGGGCCCTCACCGGGGCCCTTGGAGCCGAGCTCGCGCTCGGCACGCTTGCGCACGAACCACACGCGGCGGTCCAGCTCGATGCCGGAGAGCTCGTTGCCTTCGGCGTCCTGCCCGGAGATGAACAGCTGGTAGAAGATCGGCTCGGCGTCGCGCGCCATCGCGCCCAGCGCGGAGTCGTCGACGGGGACCTCGCGCCAGGCGAGCAGGGTGAGGTCCTCCTCGGCGATGATGGACTCCACGGCGCGCATCGCGTCGAGGGCGGCCATGCGGGCGGCCGGGAGGAAGGCGATGCCGGTGGCGTAGGCGCCGGGTGCGGGCAGGTCGATGCCCTGCTCGGCCAGCACCTCGCGGTAGAAGCGGTCCGGGACCTGCATGAGGATGCCCGCGCCGTCGCCGGTGTTCTTCTCGGCTCCGGCGGCACCGCGGTGGTCGAGGTTGACCAGCGCCTGGATGCCCTTCTCGACGATGTCGTGGGTGGCGCGTCCGTGCATGTCGGCGACGAAGGCGACGCCACACGCGTCGTGTTCGTGGGCGGGGTTGTAGAGCCCCTGGGGCGCCGGGTAGTTCTTCAGCTGGTTGTTCACGGGGTGGTCATCCTCCGGTCGTCGGGTCGGGCAGTGCGTTTCGCCGGTGGCCTGGGGTGGTGGCCTTTCCTCGGTACGGGTGCGTTTGCCCTACTGATACGGACCTGCGCAGGCGACACAAAATTAGGCTTGGCTTAGAGCCGCTGGTGCGCTCGGCGAAATGTGATGCAGCACACATTTTTTCGTCGTGCCGGTGTCCGTCTCGTTCTGTGGTTGTCTTTGTATCCTATCTCCCGCGGGACGACATATCGATACAGCAGCGTATTCCCACTTGGCGCTGAGGCATATCCCACGGTTCGGGATGATTGTTACAACGCAGTTACATCGCCATTTCTTCGTTGTGTACGTCCCGAGGGCGCCGCAACGCGTCTGAAACGCGCCGCCGGACCCGACGCATGCGTACACTGTCGCGCCGTTACCATGGGAGTGGTGAAGGACCCCCTGAGAATTCCCCGCGTCCTGGAGACCCTCTCGCAGGCATGGGAGCGCCAACCCGAGCTCACCCTCCCCCAGCTCTACGGCGTGCTGGAGTCCCGCGGCATCGGCTGGAACTCCTCCGACGAGGAGGTCACCGATGTGCTGGACGCCCTGGTCGCCGAGCGACCGTCCCACCTCACCGCCGAGTCGCCGGGACGCTACCTCGTGGAGACCGAGGACCCGCACCACCGCATCACCCTCGACCCCTGGTGGGCGGCGGTGCGTCCGGGCCGCGCCGGCCGTACCGGCCGCACCTCCAGTACCTCCAGGACCTCCCGTACGCAGGACGGCACGGCGCAGGACGCGCGCGACGCGCCGCAGCCGACGGTCTGGCGCCACGGCGGCGTCCGGCGGTGCGCGACCGGCCAGCCGCTGAGCGTGCTGGACGCCGAGGGCACCGTGCACCGCTTCGGCCTGGTCACCCGCATCAGTGTCCTGAGCCCGGCGGTGTCCTCCCCCACCGACGCCCCGGACCTGGACGGCCTCACCCACGACCGGCTGGGCGGGCACGTGTACCTGCTGCGACTCGCCGGCGACGAGTTCGCCGGGACGACCGTGCTGGTCGACCGCTCGCTGTGGATCTTCGACGTTTCCCGGCGGGAGGTCCACCGCGACAAGGTGCGCTGGTCACGGCTGGTCTCCGCCGCGGTTGGCGCGGAGCTGACCGTGGAGCGCCACGGCGGCGGACGGATGCACCTGCCGGTCGTGGAGCAGGTCACCGTGCTGGAGTAGCTGCGCCGCACCGCGCAGGGGAGGTAAGGTTGACCGAACACGTTTCAGGTACAAACTATCCTCCGGAGGTGCGTCCGATGAAGAGAATCGGTCGAGTCCTGTCGTTGTTCGCCGGCACCGCTGCCCTGACCCTGAGCTTCGCCGCCCCGGCGAACGCCGCGCCGGCACTCCAGATGCCTGCGCTCCCCCAGCTACCCTCGTGGGCCTCCGACCTGCTGCCGGACGGCTCGACACCGGTTCCCGCGCCGGCGCCTGCACCTGCACCGTCTCCAGCTCCGTCCCCGTCTCCGGCTCCCGTGAACGCCCCGTGTGCCGTGGAGGCCAAGGCGTGCATCAGCCTGGGCGACCAGACCGCCTGGCTGCAGGACGGCGCGGGAACGGTCACGCGCGGCCCGGTCGCGGCGAGCACCGGGCGCGCCGGCTTCGAGACCCCGGTCGGCACCACGCAGGTCACCCGCAAGGACGCCAACTGGTGGTCGACCGCCTACGACGCGCCGATGCCGTTCTCGGTGTTCTTCTCCGCCGGGTCGACGTACCCCGGTGACATCGGCATCGCGTTCCACGAGGGCGATCCGGGCGTGCTCTCCCACGGCTGCGTCCACCTGCTGCACGACGACGCCGTCGCCTTCTTCAACTCCCTGCAGGTCGGCGACGTGGTGGACGTGGTCGCCTGAGGCCTCCGTCCGTCTACGCGATCAGGTAGATCACGGTTCCGAGCGCGGCAGCGACACAGCCGATCAGGGTCTTGATGACCGTCCAGGTCTTGAACGTCTGCGGCACGCTCATCCCCAGCAGTCGGCCGATGAGCCAGAAGCTGGCGTCGTTGACGTGGGACAGCACGGAGGACCCACCTGCGAGCACGATGGTCAACGCCGCGGTCTGCAGCGGACTCAGTCCGGCCGCCGCCACCGAGGCGCCCAGCAGCCCCGCGGCCGTGGTGATCGCGACCGTCGCCGTGCCGAGCGCGACGCGGACGATGGCGGCGACGACGAACACAGCGGCGACGAGCGGAAGGCCGGTGTCCTGCAGCGTCCCGGAGAGCGCGTCGCCGATGCCGCTGGCGAGCAGGACGCCGCCGAACATGCCGCCGGCACCGGTGATCAACATGACCGGCGCGATGGGCTTCAGGGCGTTGTCGAGCATGTCCTCGATCACCTCGGGGGCGTTGCCCCTGCGGACGCCGATGACCCAGCAGGAGGCGAGCACGGTGATCAACAGCGCGATCGGCGTGGAGCCGAGCAGGACCAGGCCCGCGGCCCAGGTGGCGTCCGGGTCGATCGTGCCCGTGCGTCCCAACGTGGTGACCAGCGTGTTCATGAAGATCAGCACCAGGGGCAGGGCGAGCAGGCCGACCAGGACCCGGACGCGCGGCGGTTCGACGTCGTCGACCTGCGGACCACCGGTCACGAGCTCGGGGACGGGCAGGTCGATCCGCTTGCCGATCCACATGCCGTAGAGGTAGCCGGAGATGTACCAGGAGGGGATCGCGACGACGAGGCCGACGAGGACCACCAGGCCGACGTCCGCGCCGAGCAGCACCGTGGCCGCGACGACCCCGGGGTGCGGCGGCAGCAGGACGTGCATGGTGGACAGCGCCGCGGCAGCGGGGAGCACGTAAATCAGGACGCTGCCGCCGAGCCGGCGCGCGGTGGCCAGCAGGATCGGCAGCATCACCATGAAGGCGGCGTCGAAGAAGATGGGGAACCCGAACATCAGCGAGGCGACACCCAGGGCGAAGGGGGCGCGCTTCTCCCCCAGGCGGTCGATCATCGCCGAGGACAGGGCCGCGGCCCCGCCGCTGGTCTCGAAGAGCCGGGCGAACATCACGCCGAAGGCGAGCAGGAGCCCGACCTCGCCGAGGGTGCTGCCGAAGCCGTCGAGCAGGACGTCGAGCACCTCGGTCATGGTGATGCCGGTGGCCAGGGCGGTTCCGAGGCTCACCAGCACCAGCGCGATCACCGGGTGCAGCTTCATCTTCATGATGAGCAGGAGCAGGACCGCCACGGCAGCTGCGGCGATGGTCAGCAGCAGGCCGGAGCCGTAGATCTCTGGCTTCGGGACGAGCGCGACGGCGAGGAGCCCGAGGGCGATGAGGACGAGGCCGATCCCGAAGGACGCTCCCGTCGTGGGGCCGGGTGTGGGGCCCGTCTTCTGCGAGGAGGACGGACGCGGTGCCGACTGTTGCGTAGGGGGCATCGGTGACTTCCGGTCGATGTGTGACCACCGTCCGCCGGGGGGCAGGCGTGTGAGGGACGCCGCTGAACCTACACGAGTACTTAGCCGTGGACAACAAAATCCTCACGCCCGGATCATCCGGCCACGCCATTCCATGCCGTGCCCCAGGATGAAGTCGCGCGCCCCTCCCGCGGGTACCGCACTCACATTGGCGGAGACGAGGGGATTTGAACCCCTGGACGATCGCTCGTCGCTGGTTTTCAAGACCAGTGCATTCGGCCGCTCTGCCACGTCTCCCTGGCCGCACGCACACCTGGTGCGTCCGGCGCGCCCTGATTCTAACCCACCGCGGGCCTCCTGTCGGTGTCCACCCCTCGTAGCCGCAGGATGACTAGGCTGGCGGCCATGAACGGGAACATGAAGGCCATCATCCAGACTGACCCCGACGATCCCCAGGCCCTGCACTGGCAGGAGACCCACATCCCCACCCCGCAGGACGGTGAGGTGCTCGTGCAGGTCACCGCCGCCGGCCTGAACCGCGCCGACACGCTCCAGGCCAAGGGGAACTACCCGCCGCCGAAGGGGGTGTCGGAGATCCTGGGGCTGGAGGCCGCCGGCATCGTCGTCGACCCGAACGGCTGCGAGCGTCCGGACGGGACCCCCTACCGGGAGGGCGACGAGGTCGGCGCCCTGCTCTCCGGCGGCGGGTACGCGCAGTACACGGTGGTCCCCGTCGGCCAGCTCGTGCCGGTGCCGGACGGCTTCGGCCTGGCCGAGACCGCCAGCGTGATCGAGGCGGCCTGCACCGTGTGGTCGAACCTGATGATGACCGCGCGCCTGCACGAGGGCGACACCCTGCTCATCCACGGCGGTGGCGGCGGTATCGGCATCTTCGCCATCCAGATGGCCCACGCGCTGGGCGTACGGGTCGCGGTCACCGCGGGCAGCTCCGAGAAGCTCGACGTGTGCCGTCGCTACGGCGCGGACGTGCTGATCAACTACCGCGAGGAGGACTTCGTCAAGGTCATCAAGGAACTCGGCGGTGCGGACGTGGTCCTCGACATCATCGGCGCGAAGTACCTGGACGGCAACATCTCCGCACTGGCTCCGGACGGTCACCTGGTGATCATCGGCATGCAGGGCGGTGTGAAGGGCGAGCTCAACATCGGCAAGCTGCTCGCCAAACGCGGCAACATCTCCGCCACCGGCCTGCGTTACCGTGACCGCGAGGACAAGGCACGCGTGGTGGCGGACACGGTGAAGAACGTGTGGCCGATGCTGGAGGACGGACGGATCAGCCACCACGTTGACCGGGTCTTCCCGGTGCAGGACGCCGCCCACGCCCACCAGCAGTTGCTGGACGGCAGGATCACCGGCAAGGCGATCCTCGAGGTCACCGACTAGACGATCCCGCCGATCACCCGGACGAGGTGGTCCATGTCCATCTGCGTGTTGTGGGGGGCCAGGGCGACGCAGACCGCGCCGCCCATCTCAGCCACACCCATCTGGTCGAACAGGGCACTCTCCTCCAGGCCGACGGTCTGCGCCACGACCCCGTTGCTGAGCAGCCGCTCACCCACCGTGGACGCCTCGATGCCCTGGACCAGGAAGCTCACCCGCGGCAGGCGGTCGACCGGGCCGAAGTGACGGCCGCTGTCGTCCGGGACCGAGCCCCAGCTGTTGTGGTCGTGCTCGGTGTCGACGTCGATCTCCCCGTCCACACCCACCACGTGCACGTTCTCCAGGTCCCGCAGTCCGTCGACGAGGTATCCGGCGAGCCGTCCGAGGTATTCCTCGGCGGACTGCAGGGACGTGCGCAGACGTTCGCGACGCGGGCCGGTGGCCTCCTCGTCCAACCCGGCGAGGTGGTCCACGGCGGCGGGGACGCCGCCGAACATGCCGGGGGCGTTGCCGTCACGCTCGAGCTCGGCGACGCGGCGGGCGGTGAGCTCCTGCGCGTCCGGAGCGGCGTGGCGTCCGCGGCGCAGCTCCACCAGGTGCAGCTCCGCCAGCAGTGAGGGGTCGCGGAACACCAGGGCGCCGACCTCCGGGCCGCCGAGCGGGGCAAGGTCGAGGGCGACGACGTCCGCGTCCCACGCGTCCATGTCGATCAGACGGTAGGGCGCGTAGGCGCCCGCGTCCACGACGAGCCACGCCCGCGACTTCGCCCGCATGATGTCGGCGATCGCGCGCACGTCGGTGACGGTGCCCAGGTGGGCGTTCGCCGCCGGCACCGCGACGATCGAGGTGTCCAGGCTGATGAGGCTGGTGAACTGCCAGGCAGGCAGCGCGCCGGTGGTCAGGTCCGCCTCCGCCCACCGCACCGAGGCACCGTAGAGGTCCGCGGCGAGCTTCCAGGGCGTGATGTTGGACGGCTCGTCCACCCGGCTGAGCACGACCTCACGGCCCATGCGCAGCTTCGCGGGCACGGCCGTGGCCAGGGTGCTCAGCAACGTGGCCCGACTGGGCCCCAGCACCACGCACTCGGGGGACGCACCGACCAGGTCGGCGACGGCCTCACGGGCCGCCGACACGTACCGGTCGCCACGCGGGCCACCGTCCTGCCCCTGCAGCGGGGACGCACGGAACGCCCGTGACACGGCCGAACTGACTTTCTCGGGCACCTGCGCGCGCCGTCCTGCATTGAGGTAGGTCCAGCCCTCCGACAGGGATTCGTAGAGGCCTCGCACCCTCGCGATGTCGAACACTTCCGACTGCCCCTTTCCGCATCTCGCCACACCGGCAGACTGAGAATATTCCTGCAGGTCAAGCTACTTGGGCGCAGTGAACCACCGCGCCGTCCCGTCAACGTCACCGATACTACATCGACCCACGGACATGAGTGGTACCGGCGTTGATTACCGCACACCCGCCCGTTCCGGAGTACCGTAACCACGTGTCAGATTCAGAAAACCCCCGGCCGGTGGCCACCGCACCGCAGTACGAGCGCTTCGTCGCCGCCCCTGTGGACGGCGAGGCACCCACCTCCCGTTCCCAGACGTTCGGTGCCGCGTGGCAGGACCTGAAGAGCGGGTTCGGCCAGCGTGAGCTCTGGCTCGCCCTGGGTTGGCAGGACATCAAGCAGCGCTACCGGCGCAGCCTGCTGGGCCCGCTGTGGATCACCCTGGCAACCGGCGTGATGGCCCTGGCCCTCGGCCTGCTGTACTCGATGCTCTTCCAGATGGACCTCAAGGAGTTCCTCCCCCACGTCGCCGTGGGCCTGATCATGTGGGGATTCATCTCCGGGTGCATCATCGAGGGCTCGCAGGTCTTCATCGCCAACGAGGGGCTGATCAAGCAGCTGCCCAGCGCGCTGAGCGTGCACGTCTACCGACTGGTCTGGAAGCAGTTCCTGATCCTGTGCCACAACCTCGTCATCTGGGTGATCCTGCTGGTGGTCTTCCAGATCCCCGTGGGCTGGGAGGTCCTGCTGGCCGTGCCGGGCCTGGCGCTGCTGGTCGCCAACGGCGTGTGGGTGTCGATGTTCTTCGGCATCATCGCCACCCGCTACCGCGACGTCGCCCCGCTGCTGGAGTCGCTGGTGCAGCTGCTGTTCTACATGACCCCGATCGTGTGGACGACCAAGACACTGCTCGAGCAGGGCGGTGCCGTGGCCGAGCGCGCACGGATCGCCGAGATCAACCCCCTCTTCCACTACCTCAGCGTGGTCCGCGGACCGATGATCGACGAGCCGGTCGAGATGCACTCCTGGCTCATCGTCATCGGACTGACCGTACTCGGCACCCTGTTCGCCATGGTGTTCATGCGCCAGTGGCGCTCCCGCGTGAGCTACTGGGTTTAAAGGAGAACAACCATGGTTTCCATCGACACCTACGACGCCTGCGTCGACTTCCCCATCTTCGACGCCAAGTCCCGCTCCCTGAAGAAGGCCTTCCTCGGCGCGGCCGGCGGCGCGATCGGACGAAACTCCGACAACACCGTGGTCGTCGAGGCGCTGCGTGACGTGAACCTGCACCTCGAGGAGGGCGACCGCATCGGCCTGGTCGGCCACAACGGTGCCGGCAAGTCCACGCTGCTGCGCCTGCTGTCGGGCATCTACGAACCCACGCGCGGTTCCGCCGCGGTGAAGGGACGTGTGGCACCGGTCTTCGACCTGGGTGTGGGCATGGACCCGGAGATCAGCGGCTTCGAGAACATCATCATCCGTGGCCTCTTCCTCGGCGAGAGCCGGAGGTCCATGGAGAAGAAGATGGACGAGATCGCCGAGTTCACCGAGCTCGGCGACTACCTGGCCATGCCGTTGCGCACCTACTCCACCGGCATGCGCGTGCGCGTGGCACTGGGCGTGGTGACCTCGATCGAGCCGGAGATCCTTCTGCTGGACGAGGGCATCGGCGCGGTGGACGCCGCCTTCATGGAGAAGGCGCGGATCCGCCTGCAGTCGCTGGTGGAGAAGTCCGGCATCCTGGTGTTCGCCTCGCACTCCAACGAGTTCCTGGCGCAGCTGTGCGACTCCGCCCTGTGGGTCGACCACGGCCAGATCCGGTCCTGCGGGCCGGTGGACGAGATCGTCGGCGAGTACGAGGGGCCGGGGGCGGCCGAGCACGTGCGCAACGTGCTGCGCGACCTGGGGCGGTTGGACTAGCGGTACCGCCAGGGCAGACCGCCAGGTGGGAGGCGGTCCACGCTCTTACCAAGAGCAGCCTGAATAGAAGAGGTTAAATAAACGCTTCTTATCTGGTAGGTTATCCTCTACTTGCCGACGTGGCCCCTGACACCACGTCGAGTAGCCAGTAGATCGAGGAGAGCCTTCAGTGACCAACCCCTTCAGCACCCCCCAGGACAGCGGCAACTCCGGAAACCCGGCGCCGCAGGGCGGCTCCTACGGTGCGGCGCAGTACCCGTCGCAGCCGCAGCAGTACCAGCAGAACCACCAGCAGCCGCAGCAGTACCAGCAGCAGGCTCCCCAGCACTACCCGCAGGGGAACATGCCGCAGCACGCCGGCTACGGCGCCCCCATGTACACCGGCCCCCAGAAGTCGAAGCTCGCCGCCGCCCTGCTGGCGTTCTTCCTGGGCGCCCTGGGCATCCACAACTTCTACCTCGGTTACACCGGCAAGGCCGTGTGCCAGCTGATCCTCACCATCTTCGGCTACCTCACCGCCATCTTCGCCATCGGTTTCCTGTTCATCTTCGCCGTCGGCATCTGGGCGTTCATCGAGTTCATCATGATCCTCATCGGCGGCGGGAAGTACGACCGCGACGCCCGCGGAATCCCGCTGAGCTAGCACCGAACACCCGACCGGGCACCACCCCGCTCGCCGCCTCACCGTCAGCGCCCCCAGAGCCCCGCTCCGCCACCCTCCCTCACCACACCTCCCCACCGTGCCCTTCCGGCCCCACCCGGCCGGCATCCGCCCAGGCACGCAAGACCTGAATCAACCATGAGATAGTTCTGATACGGTCGGGGTATTAATTTTCCGGCCAGGCAAATACCTGGCCTCATGAGGTCCTCTCCAAGCCCCCGCCAGGGGACTGCACATCTGAAGCTCAGCCGTGGGCGTCGGACCGGCGGTCCCCGTCGCGAGTCCGTCCTCATCCGCCCACGCTCCTCCCCGTCGTCCTTCAGCGCCAAGTAGGTCTTTACCATGACAAGTCCCTTCGGCAGTAGCCCTGCCTCCGACGGCCCCACCTGGTCTTCTCCCGGGTCGTCTTCACCCGGGTCCCCGTCCGGATCCCTGTCAGCCTCCCCCGGCTTCGCGTCGTCCCCGGGCGGTTTCACGCCGGGCGGCGCGCCGTCCGCTGCCACCCCGTCGGACGGTCCGTCCTCCGGCCCGGTCTCGGGTCCCGTCACGGGCCCCTGGGCCTTCGTCGCGACGGCGACGGCAACGGCCGTCCTCGGCGTGGTCTTCGCCGTGATCGCCGTGGTGACCGGGTCACCCACCGACTTCGTCTTCCGGGTCTTCGCCCTGGCCGGCTGGGCGCTGGCGGGCATCGTGACCTTCATCCTGCTCGGCGTGCACACCGCGAAGGACACCCGCCGCCGCGCCGAGAACTTCTACGTGGAGACCTCCTCGCAGGCCGTCCTGTACAAGGTCGCCATCGGTGTGGCCTGCGTGGGCGTCATCGCCACCGCCATCGAAATCGCACTGTGGATCAGCAAGACCGTGGGAGCCTGACGAATGACCGACAACACCATCCTGCGCCCCCGGGCCCGCCGTGCCGTCAGCACCGTCAGCGCCGTCGGTGCCGCGGCACTGCTGTCCACGGCCACCATGTTCGGCCTGCCCGCCGCGACGGCCCAGCCCGGCGGGGAGACCGGCCTGTCGCAGACCGGCCAGGACAACATCGCCGACCTGGGTAGCTGCATCGCCGCCACGAAGTCCGCCGACATCCTGCTGATCATCGACCAGTCGGAGTCACTGAAGGGCTTCGACGGAGAGCCGCCGACCGACCCCCGCAACGTACGGGTCGACGCCACCCGCGACCTGGTCAACCAGCTCGGCATCCACGCCGGCGACCTGAACGCCGACATCAACGTGAAGCTCGCCGGCTTCGGCGACGGCTACCACAACGACACCTCCGACTACGGCGGATGGGTGAACGTGCGCGACGGCGTCGACGAGCTCGACGACCCCATCGACGGCTTCACCGACCGCAACGAGGACGGCTACACCTCCTACCGCGACGCCCTCAACGGTGCGCTCACCGAGTTCGCCTCGGCCCCCACCGGAGAGGACGGACAGCCCAGCGACTGCCAGTCCGTCCTCTTCTTCACCGACGGTGCCGTCACCGACAAGGAGAAGAGCAGCGAGGCCGCCGCCGAGGACGTCTGCCGGCCCGGCAGCCCGCTGGCCTCCCTACGCAACTCCGGGGTGCGCTTCTTCAGCGTCGGCCTCATCCCGCAGAGCACCGCCAACCCGCGCGAACTGCTCACCCGGATGGCCGAGGAGGACTGCGGCGGTGCCGCACCCAACGGCGCGTTCTTCGACGCCGGCACCGACCCCGCCGGCCTGCTGGCGTCCTTCCGCAACTTCATCCCCACCGCCAACAGCATCGACTCCACCCTGTCGATGAACGAACCGCAACCGTTCACCCTGGACAACTCCATCACCACCGTCCGGCTCTCCGCCCAGCCCACCACGTCCATCGGCGACGGCATCACCCCGGTGCTGACCTCCCCGGACGGTGACGAGCTCGAACTCACCGAGGGCGAGCACACCGTCGGCGGTGCCGAGGTGAACGTGACCACCACCGATGCCGTCGACGGCATGGTCGACGCCGACCTGACCCTCGCCGACGGCGAGAGCTGGGAGGGCGAGTGGTCCTTCGGTTACGACACCTCCGGCGCCGACGCCCCCGACGCCGCCCGCTACAACGCCAAGGTCGTGCTCGAACCGGGCCTGACCGTGAAGGTCGACGAGCTCGACGACGGTATCCCCAGCGGCATGAAGTCCGACGAGGTCCTCACCGCCTCGCTCGTCGACCGCAACGGCGCGGGCGTGGACCTCGAGGGCGAGGCCACGATGACCGCCCACTTCATCGACCGGAACGGACGCAGCACCGACCTCGGTGAGCCGACGTCCGTCAGCGACGGCGACGCCGTCGAGTTCCCCCTCGACGCGATCACCGAACCCACCGCGGGTGACGTGGTCGTGCAGACCAACATCACCACCAAGGCCTCCGGTTCGGCACCCGGCACGGCGCTGAGCCCGATCGTCGTTGGCTTCCCCGTCACGGTCACCCCGGTCAACATGCCGACCCTGGGGTCGGCCGACCTGACCATCGACTCGCGGGAGACCGAGGTCAGCGTGCCGGTCACCGGCCCCGGCAAGGTGTGGGTCGCCGACGCGTCCTACTCCGCCGGCGACGGTCCCACCGTGCTGCCCGAGGGCGTGGACCAGGTGTCGGTGTCCTCGCCACACAACAGCGCCGACAACGCCCTGGAACTCGCCGAGGGTGAGACCGCCGATCTGCCGGTGACCGTGAGCACCGAGGACCTCGCCGACGGCCGGGTCTCGGTGACCCCCACGGTCAACCTGGTCTCCGCCGAGGGCGACTCCACCGCTGAGATCGACGTGGAGCTCACCGGGTCGATGTCCGCCCCGGTCAACACGGCCGTGTTCATCGCGACGCTGATCGGCGCGCTGCTGGCGGCGATCCTCATCCCGCTGGGCGTGCTCTACCTGATGAAGTGGTTCACCGGGCGCATCCCGGGCTCGCCCGGCATCCACGCCCTGCGGATCCCGGTGAGCGTGGACAACGGACGCCTCGTGCGCCCGGACACCGGCGGCGCCTTCACCGTGGGCTTCGACGAGATCGTCTCCGGCACCCCGCGGGTGACCTCCACCGGTCGCGAGGTCAACCTCGCCGGAACGCAGGTCAGGGTGAAGCTCGGCGCGAACCCGTTGTCGGCGCCGTACGCGGTGGTGGACGCCACCCCGTCGATCAGTGACGAGGGCCTGCAGGTCAAGGACTCCGCGCGCCTGCCGCTGGCGGTCCACAACCACTGGTTCGTGATCGGCACACCGGGTGACCCCTCGCGTGGCGAGGTCGTGCTCGCCGTGGACGAACGAATCACCGACGACCGGTTGACTGCGCTCGTCGGCAAGATCACCACGGACACCCCGGACCTGCTCAACCGTCTGTCGACCTCGCTGGCCGAGACCGGGACAGCACCCGGTTCGGGCGCCGGGGCAGGTGGAGACGGCGGTGCCGCCTCCGACCCCGCAGCCGGCGCCGCAGGCGCGGCACCGTTCTCACCGGACGCCGGGGCCAGCCCCTTCGGCGGTCCGGCCACCGGATGGGGCTCCCCGTCCGACGGTGGTCCCTCCGGCACCCAGCCCGGTACCCAGTCAGGTCCCGACTTCGGCGACAACCCCTTCGGATCCCCCGGATCCAGCCCGTTCGGCCCCCGCTGACCCCCAGCGCACCCGGCACACCCCTGCAAGACCCAAGTATCACCCCTAAGGAGACAGTGTGAAGAAGTTCCTCGTCGTCGGCTGCGGTGGCTCCGGAGCCAAGACCCAGGCGTACATGATCGACCAGCTCAAGGCGCACCTGCGGTCGTTCGACCCCACGCTGACCTCGCTGCCGAAGGCATGGCAGTTCGTCAGCATCGACGTGCCGATCGACCCGGAGAAGGGGCCGGGCGGGCTCGGCAACGTCCCCGAGAACGGTGGGCGCTACGTCGGCATCGGCTCCAAGCAGCAGTACCGCACCTTCGACTCGGGGCTCTCCCAGTACCTGGGCCGCCGCGGCGCCCTGGGCGACATCGCCACCTGGGCACCGCGCGCACCGGAGACGAACACCACCCCGGTCTCCGACGGTGCCGGCCAGTTCCGCGCGGTCGGCCGCATGCTCACCCTGCAGTCGATCGCGAAGATGCGCGAGGAACTCAAGTCCGCGATGGACGTCCTCGAGGAGGCGTCGACCATCGCCGAACTCAACGACCTGAACCACCGCATCACCGGCCACCAGAGCAGTGCCGCGGACGCCTCCCCGGTGATCCTCGTGGTCTCCTCCATGGCCGGCGGTGCCGGTGCCTCGATGTTCCTGGACGTCTGCCGGATCCTGTCGACCCTGCCGAACGCCAAGCCGGAGCACACCGGTGTGTTCATGTACACCCCGGAGGTCTTCGAGAACCTCCCGTCGGACGCCATGGTCGGCGCCTGGCCGAACGCCCTGGCCATGTTCGGTGAGGCCGTGGCCACCCAGACCGGGTCCTCCACCAAGGCGGACGTGGACCTGTTCAAGGCGCTCGGCGTGGAGGCCGGCGCCTCGCGCAACACCTTCGCCCGCCTGTTCCCCATCGGCGGTCGCATGGGCGCCACCGGTGCCCGCTTCGGCGACGGCGACCCGAACACCATCTTCCGTGGCCTCGGCCGCTCGCTGGCAGCACTGATGTCCTCGGAGAAGTCCGCGGACAGCTTCGTGCAGTACTCCCTGGGCAACCCGCCGGCCAACCAGCCAGACCGCAACATCCTGGGCTGGGCCAACGCCGACCGCGTGCCGTGGAGCGCCATGCCCTGGGGTTCCATGGGGTACGCCCAGCTCAGCATGGGCCGCGACCGCTACGCGGAGTACTCCGCCCAGCGCCTGGCCCGCACCTCCTTCGACCGGATCCTGCGCGGCCACATGGACCCGCTGAGCTCGGACACCGGTGAGGAGCAGCTCCAGAAGCGGCTCAACGAGCGTTACCCGCGAATCCTCGACCGGGTCTGGGTCAACAAGGCGGTCCTGCAGTCCCAGCCCAACCAGCAGTTCATCGCCGGCTGGATCGGGCACCTCTTCGGACAGTTCGCCGAGACCGCAGCCGAGCAGTCCAAGGTGTGGCTGCGCCAGCGTCTGCCCGCGTCCGACGGCATGAAGGCCGCCGAATGGGGCTCGCTGGTGCGCAGCCGTCTCACCGACCCGGGCGTGCCGGCGGGCGTCCACGATCAGCTGGACACCGCGGCGTACGCGTCCGTGCACGAGTTCGCCGACCGGTTCTGCGACGTGGTGATCCAGATGGCCGAGGAGGAGCTCGCCTCGGTGGGCCTGCCCTTCGTGGAGAAGGTGCTCGACAAGCTCGCCGACGACATCCGCCAGCGCCTCATCAACCCCATGGAGAACTACGTGGCCGCCACCCGGGGCAGGAGCCCCGCGGTGGTCACCCCGCCGATCGACCAGCTGCTGCAGCCGCTCACCGGCAACGGGGCCGTCACCGGTTCCGGCCAGATCCTCGACAACATCGCCACGCAGTACCGTGGCCAGTTCACCGAGTACTTCGGCATCCGCGTGGCCGCATACCTCGCACCGGTCCTGGAGGACTTCCTCAACAACGCGCTGAGCCGGCTGACCCGCGAACTCACCGACGCCCACGCCGACCTCGAGTACGCCGACAAGCAGAAGAAGGTCAACGTCAACCTCGCCGACGTGGCCACCAACGACCCGGTCGCCTGGCCCCGCAACCGCGACGAGATGATCAACGACCGCTTCCGTGGCTCCGCCAACGAGATCCTCATCAGCGACGTCGACAGCTTCCCCTCCGACTTCGAGGCCCACGTCCTGCAGGACGTGCGTGTCGCCGAGCCGTCCGTCTTCGACGCGGCCGCCGCCACACAGCTCGCCTCCCAGTCGGTCGTTCTGGGCACGTGGGAGACCAACGGTTCGGAGAAGGCGCCGAACAACACCCTCTCCGCCGCGGCACGTCCCGGCGGCAACCGTGCCGGCTGGGTCAGCCGCCACCTGGTCTCCTCCCCATCCGGTCACGAGGAGCGCGAGTCGCGCCACGGTTCGTTCACCGCGCGGATCCGCCCCGCCCAGCTGCTCGAGCGGTCCCGGCTGTGGATCCAGCGTCCCGACTACCACTTCTCGAAGTTCATCGGCACCGACCTGCGCAGCTACATGACGCAGGACGAGGCCACGAACGACGCCACCTTCGCCCGCCGCATCGCCCGCCTGCGCGAGGCTTTCAGCACCGCGCTGGCGCAGGCCCGCCCCCTGGCCGCCGTGGACTCCACGATGGTCAGCCAGGTGCACGGCACCGACGAGAGCTACCGCTACACCTTCTCCGAGATCCCGCTGAAGGCGAACTCCGCCACCGACCAGCTGGTCTCCGTGCTCAACGAGACCACCAACCTGGACCCCTCCACCGAGAGCGTGCTGACCGGGGCACTGTCGACGGACACGAAGATCCGCCACATCGACGTCTTCGGCTCGTACCCGAACTACTCGCCGGTGGTCTACAGCTCGCTGTTCCCGCATGTGGCCAAGGAATGGGGCACCGGACGCAACAACGCCGGTTTCTGGAAGGACCGCCGCAGCCGCACGATCGCCGGCTCCGTCCCGCTGTCCGACGACGAGCGCAAGGCGATGGTCGCCGGCTGGATCGTGGGCACCGCGACCGGCCGGATCTACATCCAGGACGACGGCCTGCCGACCGCACGTGCGCACGTGTACGACGACGCCCGCTCCGAGTGGGTGCCCTTCCCGCACCCGCTGCTCACCCCGCCGAAGGAGATGCGCCACAAGATCGACTGGATGCCGGCCGTGATCGAGTCGGTCCTGCTGGCCTACGCCAACATCCAGACCCGCAACGACAAGGGCCAGCCTGCCTGGTCGCTGCGCCCCTACCAGCTGCTGCGCGGCCTGTACGACAACGCCACCGAGGGCCCCACACCGGACGGCACGAACATCATCCACCCGGTCGTGGAGCGTCTGAGCACCTTCCTGGGTTCCGGCGAGCGTCCCGACCAGGCGCCGCAGGGCGCCGACGTCGAGGAGCGCCACGGCATCGTGACCCGCTACCTCACGTCCTACGCCACCAACGCCGACGCCTTCATCCCCGGTCAGGGCTCCGGCCTGCCCGGTGCGCAGACCCAGGAGAAGCCGTGGGCCACGGTGCGAGAGCGTTCCTACGCCTCGAACATGCCGCTGTTCCACGACCTCGCCCCGGACGTGGTCGAGATGACCGCGAAACTGCGGACCAGGCTCGACGAGGCGAAGCAGCGCGCCGAGGCGCCCGCGGCGCCGGCCGGGATGCCCGGTGGTCTACCCGGCGGCCCGCCGGCCGGCCAGCCCGCCCCGACGTCCGGCCCGACCTTCACCGGTTTCGGGGGTGACCTGTTCTGATGAGCGCCACCGACACCACACCGACCGTCATCTTCTTCGGCCACGGCACCGTGGCCGACCAGGTGCGCCGCAACCTGACCGACCTGTCTTCGCTCGGCATGGTCAAGCCGTTCTACTGGGTGGACCCCCGGCTGCCGGACTCGGCGGCGGCCACGCCCTCCGTACGCGTTGTCAGCGGGAGCGGCCAACGCATCCTGCCCCTCGACCAGGCGTTGCGCACGATCTCCGGGACCATCCTCTTCCTCGCACTCGACGTGGAGAGCGCCACGGACACCACGACCACCAGCGCCGGACTCGACATGGGTGCCGTCGACCGGTGGACCAACGCGGTCGAGTCGCGCCTGTCGACGGCACCGGGCCGCGTGCGGGTCCTTTTGCCCCGCGTGCCGCGCGGCAACTGGAGCCCCACCAGCCACCAGTCGTGGCCGACCACCGTGGCCATCGCCCCGGAGGACTCCGAGGCCCCGCACACCCCACTGGAGCCGGTGCTCAGGGCCGGTGACCCCACGGACATCGCCAGTGTCGCCGCACCCACGCTGTGCGGTCTGACCGGCCTGTGGTCCAGCGCCACCGGCTGCGCGCTGACCGAGGACAACGGCGCGCCGATCTCCACCGGCGGCGAGTACCGCGTGCGTCTGGCACGCTCGTACCACCGCACCATCGACGCCTCCACGGTCGAGGACCAGCTGCGCCGCCAGGCGTCCGACGTCCGCGACCGGCTGCCGCAGCCGGTCACCCCGGACGGACGTCAGGCCAGCTACCTGGGACAGGACGAGGGCGTGCCCGAGGCCATGGCCCAACGCCTGCTCGCCGAGCACGGCCCGTCTCTGACCACCCCCATGCAGCCGGAGGACAGCGGACAGGTCGTGCGCAAGAAGTGGTGGAAGGCGTTGTTCTCCTTCCTCGGCGACTACTTCCGCATGGGTCTGGGCAGTCCGAAGAGCTGGGCGCAGAAGGCCGGGCAGGCCACGCTGCGCGCCGCGGAGAACCGGACCCAGACCTTCCTCTACGGTGAGGACTCCCCGGTCCGGGTGGTCTCGAACTCGGCGTCGTCCCCCGCCCAGTCGATGTCGCTGGACGACATGTCCGCCACCGCCGCCTGGTACCGCCGCCAGGCGCTGCAGTCCGGCGTGCGCGTCGGCGAGGTCCCCCAGCTCTCCGAGATGTGGGACTCCTACAAGGACATCTCGCTGACACTGGTGGACGGCACCGAACGCCAGCAGGGCAACCTGCAGTCCCCGAAGGACGCCTGGGGCAACCGCGCCATCGTCCGCCAGGGCTGGCAGGCCGTCCCGGACGTCGACGACTCCTTCCACGGTTTCCACCCGCTGCTCGGCCAGCGCCTCGGCATCTCCGAGGAGGACGCCACCATCCGTCCCTTCGACGCGCGCAAGGCCGCCGCCTACGAGGAGGGCATCGCCTTCGTCGCCGGGCAGACCCGCGAGCCGGAGATCCGGCAGCTCCAGGCGGACTTCGCCGCGTGGAAGCAGACCGCGTCCCGCAGCTTCGCCTGGCAGACCGGCGAAGGCCTGACCGGGCTGATCGACCAGTCCCGCCACAACGTCCACGACCAGTTGGAGAGGTACGACCGGCACAAGCAGAACCTGGACGACCTCGACCACCGAGACACCGCCGGAAGGAACTCGGCCTACACGAGGACCACCTTCTCCCTCCTGGGGCTCGAGTTCCTGCTGATCCTGTTCCTCGCCTACTCGACGACCATCCACTACAAGTCGGAGTGGCAGCTCAGCTTCTTCTCCGGCTTCGACTGGCGCTGGGCGCTGGGCTGGTTCCTGCTGGGCTCCTTCGTGCTGATGGTCATCCACATGGTGGCCTACGCCCGTGCCCGGCGCGGGGTGGAACGCTACCTCGAGAACCTGCGGTTGTTCCGGGCGAACGTGCAGATCACCGGCACGAACGTGAACGCGGCGATGGAGAACTACAACCGCCAGATCGCCGCCTACCGGCAGCTCCTGAGCTGGTCGACGGTGCTGGGCCGGGCGATCTCGCGCCCGCTGGGCCGTGACCTGTCCACCGGTGAGGGGCTGGCGTCGCCGTCGGCCGGGCTGCCGCTGTCGACCCGCATCGGGCAGGCCGCCGTCCCCGACGAGAAGCTCGTCCCCCTGGTCAACTCCATCCGCGAGAAGCTCTTCCCCTCGCAGTGGGCGTCCAACGCCCTGGACTCCCTCATGGAGGACGCGGCCGCCAGCCTGTCGCACCACACCGGCGAGCACACCCCGCCGGAGGGGCAGCTGCGCGGCCAGTCCGGTGCCGGCACCGGCTCGCCGCTCGACCGGTTGACCGCCTGGTCGGTCGCCCCGCAGCTGGAGGACCGCGACCACACCCGCCAGCACTGGGCGCGGATCATCGGCTCCCCCGAGGCGTCGAAGAACTTCGGACGCGAACTCGCCGAGACGATCGACACGGTTCTCTACTTCGAGAACGGTGCTCCGATGTCCACCACCAAGGAGCAGTTCCTCAGCACCCTGCACACCGACAACCGGGTCGCCGGCAACTTCCTGCAGGACGTGGTGTCGACCGTCGCGCTGAACGACGGCGCCACGTCGATGGACCCGAACGTGTGCCGTCTCGACCGCACGCGCAGCGACGCGTCCCACACGTTGACCCGCTCGGCCACCCTGGTGCAGTTCGGACGCACCACCGCCCTGTCCAACCTCGGCGGCGAGCCCGAGGCCGCCGCCGACGTGCCGGTCACCTCCACGGAGATGCCCGTGTTCGAGGCCGCCCCCTTCGAGACGCCGACGTTCGATGCACCGTCCTTCGAGGCACCGTCCTTCGAGGCGCCCACCTTCGACGGCCCCCGGTTCGGGGAGTGACGGACAGGACATGACCTCCCACATCCACGACCTGCCCCTCGACGTCTGCCGGCGGATCGCCACCCTCGCCGACCCCACACAGGACGCGGTCCGCGACCTGCTGCCATCAGGATTGGACGACCAGGCGAAGGACGCCCTGGCGTCCGACGTCCGCGGTCTTTTCGAGGGCCGCACCCCAGATCCAGCCCCAGAGCGAGCCCCCGAACCGGCCCCAGTGCCCGCACCTGAGCCCACCCCCGAACCCGAGCCTGCGACGTCCCCCGCCCCGTCCTCGAAGAACCAGAAGAAGGAACCGAAGGCGCCCATGTCCCTCGCCGACCAGATGAAGCTGCTCCTCGACGGCGACGCCGCCACGAACACCGTGGACGAGTCCGACTTCGAGAGAGACCCGATCTTCACCCAGATCTTCCAGCGCTCCGACGAGGCGTTCGCCTACAGCGCGCCGGAGGGCTACACCTCCCCCGGCCCGATCAAGGTCAACTACTCGGTGGAGGACCCCGCCCCACAGGACCCGCAGGCCTCGCAGGACCCGGACGTCACCGGCAAAGAGTCCGTGCTGATCACCTGGCCGAAGCTGCCGAACCGTCCGAAGGAGACCACCCTCTACCGCGTCATCGCCGCCGACCACGAGGCCGAGTGCGCCCCGGGCGCCGGCACCGAACTGGTCATCACCCACGGAACCGCCTTCCGCGACGAGCGCCCGAACTCCACCGGCCTGCGCCACTACATGGTCTGGGCCTACACCTGGGACGGCGGCCCCGCCGGGCTGCTCAACGCCCCTGCCCTGTTCATCGGTGAGGACGTGGCGATCTACCCGCCGCGCGACGTGAAGCTCGTCGAGTCCAACGGCACCGTCAACGGCTCCTGGGACGCCATGCCCGGACACGACGAGGTGCGCGTCTACCACGCCAGGCAGGGCTACGCCGGACGTCTCACCGACCCGGGCAACATGCTGGTCAGTGGTGTGGAACAGTCCGGTTTCAGCTACCGCGTCAGCACCCGCGGGCTGAACTACGACTTCACCCTGGCCCCGGTCGTCTCCTTCCGCGGGCGCACCCACACCGGCCCGGCGATCCCGGAACAGAAGATCCTGGTCAGTGCGGAGATCCAGAAGGTCTCCCTGATCACCGCCGGCTACCTGCCCGACCACAACAACGAGGACCAGATCATCCTGGAGTGGGAGGCCCCGCCGACCGGTCAGGTCCGGGTCTTCCTCACCGACACCGCCCCGGACCCGGAGCTCCCCCTGGGCCAGGTCGACCGCGGCTACCTCGACGACGACGATGCCCTGGGCTCCACCAAGTGGACCACCGACGACAACTCCGTGCCCGGCGAGCACGTGACCCGCACGCTGGTGTGGCCGGCCGACTGGCACCAGGTGTACATCACCCCGGTGAACATCGTGGAGCAGCGGGCGTGGGTCGGTGACAGCCGGGTGCTGCAGCGCGTGGAGAACATCACCGACCCGCAGCTGGTGGAGCGGGTGTCCGGCCAGCTCATCACGTTCGACTGGCCGGCCGGCGCCACGCACATCAACGTGCGCACCACCCAGGACCGGATGCGTCTCGACGAGGACGCCTACCGCCGCCAGGGCGGGGTGCGCCTGAACCTGCTGAACACCGGCGACAAGGTCACGCTGACCCCCGCGGCGATCTGGGCGGGCAAGGACAAGTACGCCGACTCCCCCACGGAGATCACCTACCCGGGGCTGCGCGCGTACTCCTACGACCTGACCGATTCGCCGGACGGCTTCCCGCAGCTGCAGATCTGGTCGGTCGGCAACCCGGACGCGAACGCCCCGCACTTCCGCCTGGTGCACAACCCGTCCCGGCTCCCGCTGCACATCGGCGACGGCTCCGCGGTGACGTGCGCGAAGGACGGTGCGTCGGCCGGGCCCGCCGGGCAGCCGCAGCCGACGACGGACCTCTACCAGTCCGCCCTGCCGTCGGGATCGCTGTCCGGCCCGGAACAGGGGTCGCAGTCCACCCCTGGGTGGGGAGTGACCTCGGCATCGTCGCAGGACGCGACCTGGTGGATCGACCACACCACCATCGACGGCGGCTACCTGCGCCTCTTCGTCGACGAACCGGAGACCCCGACCACCCCTGCCTCCTCTGCCACCCCGGCACCGGCCGCCAGCCCGACCCCGCGCGCCGGTTTCAGCGCCGGCGCGTTCGGCGGCAGCCTCGGCAACCCCGACGCCGCCGGCACCGGCGCCTCCACCGGCACCACCCCGACGTCGTGGAACGCCGCGACCATCCCCGCCATCGTGGTGGAGTCCGTCGTCACCACGAAGCTCGCCTACCCGTCGCGTCGGAAGGTGCACCCCTGACATGTCCGGTTCCTTCACCTACGCCTCGTTCTCACCGTCCGACCAGCGTTCCGGCGGATGGGGCGTCGGCCACCGCACCGGGGAGCTCGCCGCCTTCCAGGTCGACGAGGTCGTCCCGCTGATCCCCACCCACCTGTCCGACCCGGTCGCGCTGCCGACCTTCCCCGACCGCGAGGAGCTGGCCCGGCGGATCCGCCGGTTCGCCTGGCTGCCCGCCCCGTGGGAGCCGGTGGAGTCCGCGGACACCGGCGTGTTCCTCGCCTCCGTGCCCGCCGGTCAGGACGCGACGGGACGCCCCGGCAACGTCTTCACCTACGTCTTCGTCAGCGACCCCGGCCACCTGCCGCGGCGCGACGCGGTGAAGCTGATGTTCTCCGCGTCCGTCCCCGCGCCCTACGGCAAGCGCAAGGTCGACGCCGCCGAGGCCCCCGGCAATACCGACATGACCGAGACCACCGTGCTGACCGACAAGGTCATCGAGGGCTTCCTCGACGGGACCGGCACCGCCGACGAGTTGTCCTGGCCCCAGGAGCTGGGCCGGGTCCGGCCACATGCGGGTCCGGTTCCGCGCCGCGAGATCCTGGACTTCCTCGCCGCCCGGGTCACCGACGGCACACCGGTGGTGCTGCTCACCGACGTCGCGGAAGGGCCCCTGTGGATCACCGCCCTGGCCGACCAGCTCCCGCCGACGCTGCCGGCGGACCGTTCCTTCACCTGGTCGACCTACGAGAAGGCCGCCACGGTCACCGAGACCCTCGCCGCCGGAGTGTCCTTCGCCGTGGTGCCGTCCGCCGAGGCCGAGAAGATGCAGGACGCCCCGGGCGTCCTCGTCGTGGACACCGCAGCGGTGCTCCCCGTCGTGCCGGACGCCCCGGCGCCCGCAGCGCCCAGCACGTCCAGCCTGGCGGCCACGTCCGTCATGTCCGGCTGGGGCGGGACGACCTGGGCACCGGTGACCGCGCCACAGACACCGGGGGAACCGGAGGCCACGTCGCACACCGCGAACCCCTTCGACACCGGTGCCACGGCCGAACCCGCACAGCCGACACTGCCGACACAGCCCCGGCCTGCCCCGGCGGCACCGGCACCAGCACCGGCACGGTCCACACCCGAGGGCACGTTGCCGGCCATCGTCTTCACCTCCGACATCGACACCGACTTCATCCTGGGTGCACCGCTCTCGGAGTGGAACAACGTGTTCACCCAGACCGAGGCACGCCACGGGTTCACCCAGCCCGTCCCCCAGTACCTGTTGCTCGACCCGGCCACGGAACTCGGCTGGACCACGCGGGTGCGCATGCTGGCGCTGGCGTCCTACGGGTACTTCCCTGCGCTGCGGCAAGCCGGGAGAGACCGCAACCAGGACGCGCTCTGCGCCGTCGACGACACCGACCGGGACCGGCTGGTGGACGACACCGTCGACTACACCGTCCACCACGGTTCCGAACACGGTTTCTACGACACCGGACACCCGAACCTGAGCTCACTGGTCAATCCCCGCCTCCGCGAGCTCGCCGAGGCCGTGTACCTCGGTCGGCAACGTTCACTGGCGAAGGCCCAGCCCGACCACCTCCCGCTCAACCGCACCCCCCGACGATAAGGACACCATCCATGCACACCATTTCACTCAACGACGGCGAGTCCCACGCCGTCGACGACGGTGGCCTGCTGAAGGTCCAGGTCTTCCCCGTGGGGGGAAGCACGTCCGACCTGCGCATCAGCGTCACCGGCGAGGACGTCCGGGCAACCACCCCGAACAACACCCTGGCCATCGTCACCGCCGTGCCCGCCTCGGCGACGATCACCATCGCCCCCACCTCCGGCGGCGACTTCGGCATCGACCAGGCGGTGCGTCTCACCGTCACCGGCACCGACCGCACCACCGTGGAGTTCCCCGTGGTGCGCGTCGGCGGGGTCCCGGAGAAGAAGCTCGGCCGCATCGACCACACCGGCTCCTCCTACAACCTCACGGCCTACGGCTCCTCCGTGTCCACCGACCTGCCGCGGGCGGTGATGGCGGTGTCCTCCGCCGTGCGCACCCACCTGACCTCCACGGCCGGCGTCTCCGGCGTCTCCGCGTTGCGGGTCTTCGCCGACACCGGGGCGACCCTGTCGGCCGCCACCGAGCCGGACACCCTCACCGCCGCGGTCACCGCGGTGCGTGGCCTGGCCACCACCTTCTCCCTCGACACCGTGGAACTGTTCACCGGCGCCGGACGCCGCGGCGAGGTCTCCGTCCCCGAGCTCGACGACCTCGTCCTGCAGGCCGCGGCGGCGGACGTCACCCGCGTCGGCGCGTCCGTCCTGCCCGGGACCCCGGCGGCAGGAACGGCGGCAGGTCCGGCCGGGACCGCCCCCGGAACCCTGACCGTCCACCTCACCTCCACACCGGTGACCGGCATGGTCGCAGACGGTGCAGGCCGCTCCACCTCCCTGGTCCTCGTCCTCGGCGACGGGTCCGTGGAGGAGGCGTCGCTGTTCTCCTCCTCCCCCGACCTCACCGCCGCCACCGGCGTGCTGCCGGTCGACGCCCGCCTCGCCGCCGGCCTGCTCGCCGGCGACCCGGGGGCCTTCAACCACGGCGCCGCCGTCGTCGCCTCCATCCTCGACTCCGTGAAGGAGGTCTCCGCGTGACATCCGCCCACCAGGCCCCCAACCAGGCCGGATCGCTCTCCCGCGACCCGTACACCTTCGAGCCCCTCCACCCGGGCGCCTCCGTCTCCGGACACCAGGACCTGCCGTCCGACTGGGACCACGCGCACGTGCACTGCGTGGCGATGGCCGGCGCCCGGGCGTCCGGCAAGAGCCTGTACACCGCGGTGCTGATCAAACAGCTCGAGGAGATCGCCAGCCACCACAACCGCGTGGTCGAGGCGGCGGACGACTCCACCCAGGAACGCTTCCGCACCCACTACGAGACCCCGCTCTACCGGGAGATGAAGCACATGCCGGCCACCCCGCCGGCCTCCAGCTCGGACGCGTACCAGCGCGACCCACTGATCTTCTCCCTCGGCCGGTGGACGGATGCCCAGGGCACGCTGCGTCCCCACTACCTGGTCTTCCGCGACGTCGCCGGCGAGGACCTGGAGAACCTGCCGTCCGACCCGTCGGAACTGTCGTTCTTCCGCCACGCCGACCTGATCATCTTCCTGTTCGACCCGCTGCGCGTCCCGGCGATCCGCACCTACCTGCAGGGCATCATCCCGCCGCAGAACCTCACCGGCGGCGACCCGGAGGACGTGCTGCGCAACCTCATCCGCCTGCTGGACGGCAGCCGCCCGAAACTGGCGGTCACGATCTCGAAGTTCGACACGCTCCAGCAGCTCGCCCGCACCGGCGACAATGA
The DNA here is from genome assembly GCF_052377355.1 of Corynebacterium sp. AOP40-4SA-5. Lineage (NCBI taxonomy): Bacteria > Bacillati > Actinomycetota > Actinomycetes > Mycobacteriales > Corynebacteriaceae > Corynebacterium > Corynebacterium sp. AOP40-4SA-5. The sequence continues at coordinate 18,258 of NZ_JBQSWS010000018.1, read as the reverse complement.
ATGGGCGCGCATCATGGGCAACCACGGTGCGGCCTTCCGCCGCGACACCGGCTGGGACCACGACGTCAACGACCAACGGCTGCTCCACCTGGAGATCGAGAGCCTGCTGCGCTACATGTCGGCGGACAAGCTGGTCAACCTCATCGGACAGGACTACGGCTGGACGTACGACGCCGCCCCGCAGGCCGCCGGACACGTGCGCCCGGACCTGTGGCAGTACTGCGCGGTCTCCGCGCTCGGCGAGTCACCGAACGGCGAGAAGCTGAACCGCCGCGGCATCGCCCCCTACCGGGTGCTGGACCCGGTGCTCTCCGTGCTCGCCCCGCACGGCGTGTTCACCGGCTAGCCGGTCACTGCAGGGACTTCTGCCGGCACTCCCACGCGCGGCCGTCGTTGCCGATCGAGTCGAAGATGTCGGCGGCCTCACCGTAGAAACGCTGGGAGCCGTCCTGCGCACCGGCGTGGGCGAAGAGGTTGGCCAGCGCGACCTTCGCCTCGGCGTAGGCCTCGCGCTCGTCGACCCCGCTGACCTCGTCCTCGGTGAGCCGCTCGTCCATGTCCAGCAGCAGCTGGGTGGCGGTGCGGGGATCCTTGGCCAGGAAGTGCGCGTAGGACAGGCGGATCGTGGACCAGATGACCCCGCTGGTCAGCCCGTAGCGTCGCGACAGGTTCAGCGACTGCTCGTAGACGTCGTACATGTCGGCCAGCCGACCCAGCTTCTCCAGGCACGCGCCCTTCTCCAGGAAGGCCATGATCTCGCCGTTGTGGTCGTTCTTGCGCTGGTAGAGCTCCGCGAGCTGCGAGGCGTACCCGCTGCGTGCCTCCGGGTCGTGCCCGGTGACCTCGGCGGACAGGTTGAGGTGCAGGCGGGTGACGAGGATCCTGTCGTCCAGCGGCACCGAGGACGGGAGCTCGCGGTTCACCCGCGACAGCACGGTCTCGAAGAACCTGTTGCGGTCCTGGCGTGCACGGATGGAGTCTCCGAGGGCCTCCATGACCGCCTGCTGCAGGCGGTGCACGCCCACGGCGCGGGTGATCACCTCGGGCCGCAGGTGCGGGGACTCCAGCGACGGTGACCCGGCGATGACGTCCATCAGCTCCCCCAGCCGGTGCCGCAGGGCGGACAGGTCGCCGGTGCTGTCGGCGGTCTCCAGGCTGTACCGGCATTCACCGAGCAGTTCGTCCCACCGGGCGTCGTTGTCCTCGGTGAACGGCTCGGCGGCGAGCTCGCGGACGCGGTCGTCCCAGGTCACCGACGCCGTGACGGTCTGCGGCAGCACGACCTCGGGCTCCGGCTCCGGCTCAGGTTCGGGCCGGCGGATGCGTTCCAGCAGGCCTCCGGCCACCGGTGTGGCGTCGATCTCGCCCTCGGCCATGCGCACGCTGAGCGCCAGGTTCTCCGCGTCCTCCCTCCTGCCCTGGAGCAGGGCGGACCCGGCGAGGTGCAGCCGGGCGGTGGCGAGCATCACCGGGTCGCCCGCTGACAGTGACAGGGCGGCGAGCAGGGACGCCGCGGCCTCGAGCTCGTCGCCGAGCTGGCACGCCTGCGCGGCGACGCAGCGGGCGAAGGCCAGGTCGCGCACGCTGCGCAGCCGCGGGTCGTCGACGGAGAGCTCACCGATGCGCAGCGACACCGTGTCCAGTTCCGCGGTCTGGGCCAGGAAGGCCTCCGCCTGGCCGGCGGAGGACAGCGCGTCCCAGTTCTCGTCGGCCAGGTCCCGGAGCTGGTCGAGGTCCTGCATGACGGTCAACGTGTCCAGCGGTGCTGCGACCATGGTGGGCTCCTGTGGTGACGAAGAAAAAGATGAAGGGCGAAGACTGCAAAAACTGTGTCGTCGCCCATCATTCTAAGGAATACCCGGTGGACGGGTCGCGCAACACCCCGGTTGACGGCGGCCGGGGAACTTTCCCGAAACTTTTTCCCCACCCGACCAATCCGCGGCGCGTGCGGCTCCGAACTCAGGGGTGACACCATCCCCGGGCCTCATGTCAGGCCCACACACCGAGGAGTGCCCACCATGTCCACCAAGTCCACCAAGTACACCGCCAAGACGGTCGCCGTCGGCTCCGCCGCCGCCCTGATCCTGGCCCTCGCCGCCTGTTCGGACGACTCGGACGGCTCCGACGGGTCGACCGGCTCAATGACCTCAGGAAGTTCCAGCACCTCCAGCACCTCCGACATGGATGACATGACCGACTCCACCATGGACGAGCATTCCGGCCACGGCTCCGGCGGGGACATCACCCCGGTGAGCACCGGCGACCCCTTCGCCGACGCGATGACCGCGGCGTCCCACATGCCGATGACCGGCCAGACCCTCGCCGACGGCATCGTCGCCTCCGCCGGCATCGACGGTGACCCGGACTCCGACGCCGCCACCCTGCACGCCGACCTGGCGTCCAACCTGCAGGAACACGTCTACCTCGCGGGCATGGCCGTGGCCACCGCCTACACCGAGGGAGCGGACTCCGACGCCTTCGCCGCCGCGTCCGACGCCCTGGACGCCAACGCCGTGGCGTTGGCCGACATGGTCGCCACGATCGACCCGGACAAGCGCGACGCCGTGCTGGAGCTCTGGCGTGACCACATCGGCTACTTCGTGGACTACGCCACCGCCGCCAAGGAGGGCGACGAGGCGGCGAAGGCCGCCGCCCAGGACGACCTGACGCAGTACACGGTGGATGCCGGCGAGGCGTTCTCCGGACTGTCGCAGGGGGTCATCGACGCCGGTGAGGCCACCGAGGGCCTGCAGCACCACGTCGACAGTCTCTCACAGGCCATCGACGCCCTCGCCGCCGGCGACACCGCCGCCTACGGGGACCTGCACGCCGCGGCGTCCCACGGTGGCGACTTCATCGCCACGCTCGCCTCGGGACTCGCCGAGGGCAACGACATCGAGGGAGATGCCACCGACGATGCCGCGACCCTGCGCGTCACCCTGGCCACCGGGCTGCAGGAGCACGTGTACCTCGCCGGGGTAGCCGTGTTCACCGCCTACACCACGGAGGGCGGCACCGACTCCGAGGCGTTCGCCGCGGCCGCCGACACCCTGGACCACAACTCCATGGCCCTGTCGGAGGCGGTCGGCTCCGTCGCCGGGGAGGAGAAGGGCGAGGAGTTCCTGGCGCTGTGGCGCGAGCACATCGGCTACTTCGTGGACTACGCCAACGCCCTGGCCACCGACGACACCGCCGCAGCGGACGAGGCGCTGGAGAACCTCGACGGCTACCGTCCGCAGGCCGGCGAGTTCTTCGCCGGGATCACCGACGGCGAGCTCGACGCCGATGAGCTGGCCGAGGGCCTGGCCGGACACATCTCCACCGTGGCCGGGACGATCCAGTCGCTCAAGGACGCTCTCGTCGACTGAACCATCCCTATGATCGACCTCATGACCCAGCAGACCCCCGACCCCGGGCGACGGGACCAGACGCAGCTGACCGCACTGGTCGAGCGTGCCGCCGCCGGCGACCGGGGGTCCTTCGGTCTGCTCTACGACGAGGTGTCCCCCGTGGTCCACGGCATCTGCCGTCGCGTCCTGCGCAACGAGGGCATCGCCGCCGAGACGACCCAGGAGGTGATGCTGGAGTTGTGGACGAGGTCGTCGTCCTACGACCCCGCCCGTGGCACCGTGTACGCCTGGGCGGCGATGATCGCGCACCGTCGTGCCGTCGACGGGGTGCGTTCGGAGTCCTCCCGCCGGGTCCGCGAGCACCGTACCCACCACGAGTTCCGGGACGTCGACGTGCCGGACGCCGCCGGCGGCTCGGGCGGGGTGGACACCGACCTGCTCCGGCGCGAGGAGTCCGACCGGGTGCGTCACTGCCTGGGCGAGCTCACGGACCTGGAGAACGAGTCCCTGGTCGCCGCCTACTTCGGTGGGCGGACCTACTCCGAGGTGGCGAGCCACCTCACCGCGCCGTTGGCCACGGTGAAGAGCCGTATCCGCTCGGCCCTGTCGCGCATGCGCACCTGTTTGGAGATGAGTTGAGATGACCGGACCGGACCGTGATGTTGACCGTGACCGAACCGATGAACTTCTCGTCGGGCTGGCGCTCGACGCCCTGGACTCCGCGCAGGACGTGCGGGAGGCCGAGGCGCTGGCGGCGTCCGACCCGGACGCCGCGGCCGCGCTGCGCCGCTACCGGGAGGTCGCCGCGCAGCTGGCGGCGGCGCACGAGACCGCCCCGCCGCCGGAGGTGAAGGAGGCGGTCATGCGCCGCCTCGCCGCGGACGGTGCCGGTGGTCCTGATGCGCCGGCGGCCCCGGTCACACCGGTCACCCGGTTGGACGGTTACCGCCGCTCCCGCAGGACGGCCTGGGTGATGACGGCGGTCGCCGCGGTCTCCCTCGCCGTCGCCGTGCCGTCGCTGACGGTGGCGATCTCCCAGCACAACACCTCGGTGCAGGCCGAGGACACCACCCGGGAGATCACCCGGATGCTCACCTCCCCTGGCGCGTCGGTGACCTCGGAACGTGTCGGTGACGGTGAAGAGGGGTCCGTGGCGGTCGTCGCCGCCGGTGGGGAGATGACCGTCATCGCCCGCGACCTGCCCGGGGTCGCCGACGACCGCGTCTACCAGTTGTGGGCCCTCGACGACGCCGGCGAGCCGACCTCGGCGGGCCTGTTCGACGGTTCCGACGGGGTCATCAGCGTCGGCGGCGACGGCGGGGCGGACGGGACCGGGGCCGCCGCGATGGCCGTCACCGAGGAACCGGCCGGTGGTTCACCGGCTCCGACGAGCGACCCGGTGGTCGTGCTCGCGCTCGGCGGCACAGACGGGAACGGCTGAGCCGTCAGCCCACGTGCACGCGCGGGCGGCGGGCCTCGTCGGGTTCCACCCGGCGCAGCACCTCGCGTGTGACCGCGGCGTTGTGGCCACGGCCGACGGTGAGGAAGCGCAGCATCTCGTGCACCGGCGTCCCCGTCCCCCACTCGAAGTAGAGGTCGGGCACCACACCGACGTGCTCCCGGGCGTCCAGGGCGACCGCGGCGACGGCGTTGGGCATCGTCGTGGCCGTGACGTTCAGTACCGGCACCCCGTCGACGGCCCGGCCGGTGACCTCGAGCACGGAGGTGAAGTCGCTGGCGTCGGTCACGCTGACCTCGAGGAGCACCAAGGCCCGGTCGGCCGGCAGGTGGTTGGCGCGGCGCACGCCGCGCTCCCGCGCCGCCACGTCCCCCGCCACGTCCTGCGCGCAGGTGGCGACGAGGTGCAGCTCCCCGGTGCCGGCGGCAGCGGCCTGCAGGATGTGCTGCGCCGCGGCGTCGTACCGGATCTCGGTGCCGCGCAGCTCCAGCGAGCGGCGTGTGCGTGACACCGCCGAGACCACGATGATGCCCACGATGAACCACGCCGCCACCCGCAGCCCTTCGGGACGTTCAATCACGTTCGCCACCAGGGTGTAGCCCAGCACCAGCGTGACCAGGGCGAACAGGATGGTCGCCCGACGTGTGCCACGGTGTCTCGTGTGCAGCGTCACCGCCGACGCCCCGGAGAACAGCAGGACCAGCACACCGGTGGCGTAGGCGCCGGACTGGGCGTCCACGTCGGCGCGGAAGAGAAGCACGAGCAGCACCGCCACGCCGGTCAGCACCACCACCATCGGACGCGAGCGTCGCGCCCACGACGGCGCCATGCCGTAGGCGGGCAGGTAGCGCGGGATCAGCGCGAGCATCCCGGCCATCGCCGAGGCACCGTCGAACCACAGCACCGCGATGGTGGAGGCGTCGTAGAGGTTGCCGACGACGGGCCCGAACTGCTCGTGCGCCAGCCACGCCAGGGCGCGGCCGTTGGCCTCACCGCCGGACGCCAGCTGCCCGGCGGGAACCAGCATCGTCACACACAGGGAGGACGCCACGAGGAAGGCGCTCATCACCAGCGCGCTGACCAGCACGAGGCGGCGTCCCCCGCGGATGCGGGAGTCACGTGCCGCGGTAGCGGTGATCTCGGTTCCAGGATCCGTTCCGGGGCCCGGGCGGATCAGCGGCATCACCGACACCCCGGTCTCGAACCCCGACAGTCCGAGCGCCAGCTTCGGGAAGACCAGCACCGCCACGGCGGCCATGGCCCACACGCTCGAATGCTGGCTGGACAGTGCGGCCGTCCAGTCGGCCACGTGGCCCGGTTCGGTGAGGATGCGCCACAGTCCGGCGACGACCACCGCGGTGGTCAGTGCCAGGTAGACACCCACCAGCACCACGGAGACCCGCACGGCCTCGGTGAAACCCTTGAGGAACACCGCGGCGAGCAGGCCGACGAGTACGAGGGTGACGGGCAGGAGGAAGGGGCTGGTCGAGGAGCTGAGCAGGTGGGCCGCCGCGTCCGAGGCGGACAGCGTGACCGTGATCATGAAGTCGCAGGCGGCGAAGCCGAGCAGCACGAGGACCAGGAGTTTCCCGCGCCAGCCGCGGACCATGGCGGCGAGCATGCCGACCGAGCCCAGACCGTCCGGCGACTCGGCGGCGATACGCCGGTAGACCGGAACCGCCCCCAGCAGCGTCACCGCCACCAGGACCAGGGTGGCCACGGGGGCCAGGGCACCGGCCGCGGCGACGGCGATGCCCGGCTGGTAACCGAGGGTGGAGAAGTAGTCGACGCCGGACAGGCACATGACCTTCCACCACGGGTGGCGGGCGTCGTGCCCCGTACTGTGACCGGTGTCGTGGCCGGCGGTTCGGAGGGGACGCGGCACCTGTGCGGTGAAGGCGTCCCGGCGGACCGGTGGATGGCCCTGCGCTCTACGCATAGCAAGAAGCTACGCCCGTGCACCCCCGGCGACAAGGGGTATTAGCAGGTCAGATGTCCTGTGTCAGATGTCCTGCGGGTTCGCGACCTCGTAGGCGTTGATGACCTCGTCGGAGAGCTTTCCCCGGGAGGACACCACGAAACCGTTGTCGTTGGCCCAGTCGCGGATGCGCTGGTTGCGCTTGGAGCGCTGCACGCGCGCCGCGTTGGCCGACAGGGTGCCCTTCGCCTGGCGCGGCCCGGTGGAGGCACGGACCTTGCGCGCCACCTTGAGGTAGGGCTCGAGCTCCTCGGCGAAGATCTCGGCGTTGAGCTCGGAGAGGTCCATGACGTAGTCGTCGCCACGGAAGCCGAACTTCACGCTGCGGACCTCGTCGGGGGCCAGTTCCTCACGGTCGATGTCGTCTACGTAGGTGATCACTGTTCGTCGTCCCATTCCGGTCAGTCTACCATCGACCCCCCTTTTCCCCGGAGGCTCGGTGGCGGTCCGGTGGCGGTTCCGAACGCCCCCGTGACGGTGCCCCCAAACGTCACACTATTTCTTGCGCAAAGCATTCTTTTTCTCTCGTTGACTTTCCATTCGAGGGTGGCCACGCAAGGCCGGACACCGATACCGGCGCCATCCCCTGTACGGGGCTAGGGGCGACCGGTCGGATAAGGGGGACGTCCACCCTCGATTGGAGGTGGACCGACCTTTATCGTTCACCTGGCGAGGATCATTACCTCCATTCCCTCGTTCCGTTCCGGAAAACTCAAAAAGTGGCACGGAAAGTACCTATCTCGCTAGGCTAGCGACATGACCGACGATCACGGCCTCCGGAACTCCCGCCCGCCAGGGCGCCCGAAGACGGCGCTGACGCTGTCCCCCGAGGAACGGGCGACGTTGACCGAGTGGGCGAAAGGCACGCCGGACACACCGTCGCCGAACGGGGACGGTGGGCAGCTCGCCCTGCGCTCCCGGATCATCCTCGCGTGCGCGACAGGGGCGCCGAACACCCGTGTCGCAGAGCATCTCGGCGTCTCCCGACCGACCGTGGGCAAGTGGGCAAGTGGCGCAGCAGGTTCGTCGAGCGCCGGCTCGACGGACTGGCCGACGAACCCCGTCCGGGGCGTCCCCCGTCGATGACCATCGAGGAGATCCGCGCGGTACTCAAGGCACACCACCCCGGGCGCCACCACGGCCGGACGGGAACGGCGGGCTGGACCCGGCGGGAGCTCTCCCGCCGTACCGGGCTGTCGGTCTCCACGATCGGCCGGATTTGGGGACATCTCGACATTCCGAACCTCGAGACATAATCCGACTATTCGTACAACTAAAGTTAATATCCCGGGCTAAGAATAACGGGCCCGCGACAGACGGAGGCAGCATCTCCCGCGTCGGCCATTTCGGCGAATAACCGCGTCTGTCGCCGGCTTCCGCACGCCACATTCCAATGATGACTCAGCGGCAATATTCCCGCGTCGGACCTGCACTGACATGAGATACGCCCCGGGGTGTCGTGCCGGGGACACGACAGTGACGCCCGGTGCCCGCGACCGAGATCGCCCTTCGGCCAATATCCCGCGACGCCCACTTACCTCGCCGCTCTAGCTATATGAGTTAGTTGTGCCGACCGGTTATGCTGAGTACATGTCAACGGACTACTGGTACGACGCGACGGACCCCGCAGTGGCTCTGCTGCACGCCGTCCGCCGCTTCCGCCGCGCCGACCAGGAGATGCGGCGTCATCTCGGGGTGGACATGGGCATCAACGCCACCGACACCGAGGCCGTCCGGCACGTCATCGCCTGCGAACGTGCCGGCACGCCCGTGACGGCCCGCGGCCTGGCCGACGCGCTGCACATCTCCACCGCCGCCACGGCGAAGCTGCTCAACCGGCTCACCGAGTCCGGTCACGTGCGCCGCGCCCCACACCCCCACGACCGGCGCTCCGTCGTGATCGTCGCCACCGACCACGCCCACGAGGAGGTGGACGACTGGCTCTCCCCGATGCACGAGAAGATGATGCAGGCAGCCCACGCGGTACCGTCCGGCGACCGGCAGGCCATCATCAGGTTCCTCGACGCGCTCACCGACTCCGTCGGTCCTGAGGCCCCTGGGGATTCCGGGTCTCCGGGGGCGTAGAACGCCGCGGGGGCAGCGGGATGAACGCCGAGGTCCGTCGCCGGTAGTCCTCCCACCCGGCGCGACCCTGCATCCGCTTCTCCAGCAGGCGGGCGCCGGTACCCCACACCAGCGTCACGGTCATCGCCACCGGCGAGACCAGCGCCAGGAGCGCTGCCGGGGCCGACGGCACGGCCCCGGCGGCGGCGATCCAGATCCCCCACCACACCACCGCCTCCCCGAAGTAGTTCGGGTGGCGGCTCCACGACCACAGACCACGGTCCATCACCCGTCCGGACACCCCCTGTGCCCGGAAGGCGTCGAGCTGCCGGTCGGCGACGGTCTCCACCACCAGCCCCGCCAGCGCCACCGCCACGCCGACGACGACCAACGCCCACCGCGCACCTGAATCACCTGTGGCTCCTGCCGCCGCCGCAACCTGCAGCGGCACGGACACCAGCCACGCCACCGCACCCTGCGGCAGCAGCACCGAGGTCAGCAGGGAGGACGCCGGTTTCTCCATCAGCTCCTCGTACCGGGGGTCCTCGACGTCGTGACCGACGCGGGTGAGCAGGTGACGGGAGAGCCGCGCGGCCCAGACCGCCACCACCGCGAGCATCAGCCACGCCGGCGCGCCGGACGGCCCGACGAGCACCGCCGTCACCGAGTTCAGCAGGATCAGCGGACCCCACAGCACGTCCATCACCGCGACCCGGCCGCTGCGGCGCACCACCACCGCCACGACCGCCATCACCACCACGGTCGTCGCGGCGCAGGCCAGCGCGACGCCCAACCAGTCAGCGAACATCGCCGCCCCCTGTGCCCTCGGTCGTGCCGTCGGCCGCGTCCGCCCCGGGACGGGTGGCCAGGATCTGGTCGACTCCCATGCGCCCCTGCCGGAACGCCATGCCCCCGCCGACGAGGTAGAGGTTCCAGACGCGGAAGACCTCCTCGCCGACGAGATCCACGATGCGGTCCCGGTTGCCGAGGAAACGGTCGATCCAGTGGTCCACGGTCCGGGCGTAGTCCTCGCGCATCCCCCGCACGGCGCGCACCTCCAGACCACCGTCCTCCAACATCGCCACGGTCTCCCCCAGGGGGCGCATGTGCATGTCCGGGGCGATGAACGCCTCGATGAACGGCCCGCCGCCGGGGTGACGGCCCCGGCGCGACATCTGCTGGAGCAGCACCCGCCCGCCGGGACGCACCCGGTCGCGCAGCGTGCGGATGAACGTCGGGTAGTTGCGCTGGCCCACGTGCTCCCCCATCTCCACCGACGAGACCGCGTCGTAGACACCACGCACGTCCCGGTAGTCCTGCAGCATCACGGTGACCCGGTCGTCCAGCCCGCGCTCACGCACGAGCCGCTCGACCCAGTCGCGCTGCTCGGACGAGATCGTCACCGCGGTGACGCGCACGCGGTAGTTCTCCGCGGCGTGCACCGCGGTCGACCCCCAACCGCAGCCCACGTCCAGCAGGTGCTGGCCCTCGCTGAGCTGCAGGGCGGTGCACAGCAGGTCCAGCTTCGCGCGCTGGGCGTCCGCCAGTGTGCGTGCCGGTACCGCACCGGCGTCTGCACCGAAGTAGGCGCAGGAGTACGACATCGTCTCGTCGAGGATCTGCGCGTAGAACTCATTGGACAGGTCGTAGTGGTGGGCGATGACCGAACGGTCCCGTGCACGGGTGTGCACCCGGCCCCGCAGGTGTGCCTGGGACGCCGGCGGTGCCGGACGTCGCCGCACCACACCCAGTTCGCGCACCGTGCGCAGCACGTCAGCGACCCCGGCAAGACCTGCGAGCCCGGCAGAACCCGGGGAGGACGCCGGCATCCGCAGGCGGACGTCCGGACGCCGGGCCAGCGCGGCGAGGCGGGCGAACCCCTCGGCCAGCGGGTCGCCGGCCCCTGTCCCGGCGGCTTCAGCGTCGATCTCACCGGTGACGTAGGCCTGCGCCAGGCCCAGCTCACCCGGCGACCACAGCAGCCGGGTCAGCGCCTGCGGGTCGTTGACCACCAGCGTCGGCACACCCGCCGCGGCGTCCGGCCCGGCCACGCTGCCGTCCCAGGCGCGCAACCGCACCGGCAGTTCCTCCGGGGCCACCCCGGTGAGCTGCGTGACCACCGACACCAGACGTCCCGCGACGCCCTCATCCTCGTTCCGCACCCCGGTCATGACCGATCCTCCCGTCCCGTGGTGGAGTCCACCGGCCGGTGGAACTCCAGTTGGCCGACGTCGATGTAGCCGGCGGCGAACCCCGCCCGGCAGTACGCCAGGTAGAAGTGCCACAGCCGACGGAACGGCGCGTCGAACCCGAGCTCTCCGATGCGTCCGGCCTGCCGCTCGCACGCCTCGTCCCACAGGGCCAGCGTCCTGGCGTAGTCCGCGCCGAAGAAGCGACGGGCCCCGGGACGCAGGCCCGCCCGCCGCGCCGCGGCGTCCAGCGCAGGCACCGACGGGATGCACCCGCCGGGGAAGATGTAGGTGGTGATCCACGTGGCGTTGTCCCGCGAGGCCAGCATACGGTCGTGGTCCATGGTGATCGCCTGGACGACCGCGGTGCCCCCGGGTGTGAGGCGGTCCCGGATGCCCGCCATGTAGTCGTCCCAGTACTCGTGGCCGACGGCCTCGACCATCTCCACGGAGACGACCGCGTCGAAGGTGCCGGTGACCTCCCGGTAGTCGCGGATCTCCACGTCCACCAGGTCGCCCACCCCGGCGCTCGCCGCGCGCTCCCGGGCCAGGGCGGCCTGCTCGGCGGAGAGCGTGACCGTGTGCACCCGCGCCCCACGCCCGGCGGCGCGGATCGCCAGCTCACCCCAGCCGGTGCCGATCTCCAGCAGGCGGGTGCCCGCGCCGACCCCGGCACGGTCCAGGGCCCGGTCCATCTTGGCGTCCTGCGCCGCACGCAGGTCCAGCCCCGGCGGGTCGAACAGGGCCGAGGAGTAGCTCATGCCGGGGTCGAGGAAGGCGGCGAAGAAGTCGTTGGACAGGTCGTAGTGGTGGCTTATGTTCGCCCGCGCCCCGTCCACAGTGTTCCGCTGGGAACGTGGTCGTCGCCGCAGGTAGACCGCCCGGAACCGTTGCATCCAGCCGGGTACCAGGGTGGTGAACCTGCGGCACAGGGCGGTGAGTGTGCCGGCGAGGTCGTCGGCCTCCCAGTCGCCTGCGGTGTAGGACTCGCCGAACCCGGTGAGCCCCCGGGCGCCCAACCGGGCGTAGAACGCCCCGGGACGCAGGACACGCAGGTCGGCGTCCTGCAACGCCTGGGCGGGGTCGCCGGCGTGCGCGACGGTGATGCCCGCGGTGCGTGCCGCGCGCACCAGCAGCCGCCGGGTGACGCGGGCGGCGGTACGCGCCTGCGGCGGGGCCGGCACGAGACCGGACGGGTGCGCCGGGGCGGGCACGGGCGGGGCGAGGGGTGTGTGTGCGGTGGTGTCTGCGGTGGTGTCAACGGGGGAGTTCACTGGTCAGGCTCCGTTCGGGGTGGTGTACCGGGTGATTTCTGGGTGGTGTTCTGGGTGGTGTTCTGGGTGGTGTTCTGGGTGGTGTTCTGGGTGGTGTTCTGGGTGACTGTCTGGTCGAGGCTGCACCGGGAGGCGACGGGCCCACAGCCACACGCCGTGCACCCGGATGAGCACCGCGGTGAGCAGTGCCGCCGGTGCCGCGCGCACGGTGTCGGACCAGCGGGGGCCGCCGTCGTGGGCGGGACGCCCGTGCACCGAGGCAGTGAAGGAGTAGCCCGGCGTCTCCAACGTGATCCCCACCTGCACCCGGCCGTCGACCGGCCGCGGGGCCCGGATCCGGTAACTCCCGTCGGTGCCGTGGAACGGGGAGACGTAGAGCTCCTTGTCCGCCCGCGCCCGGCCCGCCGCATCCGGACGCACCACGTAGGCGTGGCGTCCGCCGTAGGTGTTGCGGACCTCCAGGACCGTGGCCAGCGGCGAACCGTCCTCGGCGTCGCACCAGAACACCGACAGCGGGTTGAAGCCGTTGCCCCAGGCCCGCGGCATCGCCGCCATGGCCACCCGCCCCACCGGGGCATGCACCCCACGCTCGACGAGCAGGTCGACGATGTTGTCGCGGATGCTGCGCCCCGGGTCGCCCAGGTGGTCGCCGGCGACGAACGCGCCACGCCACCACGACGCCGCCCCGTGGTCCGGCAGGTGGTCCAGGTCCACCAGCCACATCCACGAGCGGTTGGTGAACCGGTGCACCAGCGGGGAGGTGCGCGCGTGGCGCACCCGGGTCCGCAGCACGCGGTTCACCGGACGCTGGGGCGGTGCCGGCTGTGCTGGCTGTGCCGGCGGGGTCGCACCCGGGTCCTGCAGCAGCCGCACCGCGGCGTCGTGCCCCGACCGCGCACCGTCCTCGTGGAACCCCCAGCCCTGCCAGGCTCCGGCGAAGACGATGCGCCCGGTGTCGAGCTCACCCGCCCGACGCGACGCCGCCACCGAGGACGGCGTGTACACCGGGTGCCCGTAGCGGCGGGTGGCCAGCACCGTGGCCGGGTCGACCAGGTCCGCGGCGTTCAGCGTGACCAGGTAGCGGGTCCCGTCGGCGTGCGGCAGCCGCATCAGCCGGGTCATGTCGTAGGTCACCACCACGCCCCCGCCGTCGCGCTCCAGGTGGTTCCACGACGCCCGCGCACCCGCCGCCCGCGGCAGCAGCGAGGTGTCGGTGTGCAGCTGCACCTCGTTGCGCGAGTACGGGATCGCCGACAGGATCTCCCGCTGCACCGCCGACGGCTCCTCCAGCATGTCCAGGGCCTGTTGCGGCTGGGTGGCCACGACGACCCCGTCGAAACGTCGGGACGTGCCGTCGGCGACGGTGACGACGACCGACCCGGCGTCCTGCCGCACACCGGTGACGGACGTGCCCGTGAGCACCTCCCCGCCACGTCCGGCGACCACCGCGGTGACGCGCCGGACGTACTCGCGTGACCCGCCGACGACCGTGCGCCACTGCGGCGAGCCGAACACCTGCAGCATGCCGTGGTGGTCGAGGAAGGTGAACAGGTACCGCGCCGGGTAGCTGCCCGCGGTGTCCGGGTCGCAGGACCACACCGTGGCCACCAGCGGCGTCATGAAGTGCCGCACGAAGTAGTCGGAGAAACCGCCCTCGTGCAGGAACTGGGTCAGGGTCTGTTCCTCTGAGGTCCCTGCGTCCACCGCCAGCAGCCGGCGGGCCCGGCGGTGGAAACGCAGGACCTCCCCGAGCATCCGGAGGTACGCCGGACGCAGCAGGTTGCGCCGGTCGCCGAAGAGCCCGGCGGCGCCGCGGGCGCCGGCGTACTCCAGCCCCGCGCCACCGTGCGCGTCGTCGGCCCGCACCGACAGGGACATCTCCGCCGGCCGGGTGCGCACCCCCAGCTCGTCGAAGAGCCGGGTCAGCACCGGGTAGGTGCGGTCGTTGTGGACGATGAAGCCGGTGTCCACGTTCACCTCGCCACCGGCGGTGGTGACCGTGGTCGTGTCGGCGTGGCCGCCGGCCCGGTCGTCGGCGTCGTACAGGGTGACCTGCGCTCGGGTGGACAGTTCGTGGGCGGCGGTCAGTCCGCTGACGCCCGCGCCGACCACGGCGATGCGTGGTCGCGTCGCGGCGGGGTCCAACGTGTCCATAGGTTCCGTGGGGTCCATGGGGTCACTTCCTGTCCTGCACCGGGTCAGTGGTGCGGTGGATCTGCCGGTCGTGGTTAGTTCAACCAGGTTAGCTATTTTCTTCCGACCGCGCCGACCCCGGTTCGACGGCGACCGCGTGGCACAATGACATCCATGCAGACCCCCATGCCGTCAGCAGCTCAGCTCCACCGCGACGGGACCACCGCAGCAGTCATCGTCACCCACCGACGCGTCGCGCTCCTGCGCAACTCCCTCGCCATCGTCTGCGGGCAGACGCACCCGGTCGACAAGGTCATCGTCGTCGACAACGGCGACCAGGACGAGGTGCGCGTCCTGCTCGAGGAGCTCGCCGGCGACCGCGCCGTGTACGTCCCCTCGAAGACGAACCTCGGCGGCGCCGGCGGCTTCGCCCTGGGCTTCCTCACCGCCCTCTCCCTCGGCGTGGACGCCGTGTGGTGCGCCGACGACGACGGGCGTCCCGCCGACGACCACGTCCTGGAGAACCTCTACGACGTCGCCGAGTCCCACGGGCTGGCCGAGGTCTCCCCCGCCGTGTGCAACATCGACGAGCCGGAACGACTGGCCTTCCCCCTGCGCCAGGGCGTGGTGTGGCGACGCTACCTGCACGAACTGCAGGGCGACTTCCTGCCCGGCATCGCGAGCCTCTTCAACGGTGCACTGGTGAGCGCCGAGACGATGAAGGTCATCGGTGTGCCCGACTACCGCCTGTTCATCCGCGGCGACGAGGTCGAGTACCACCGTCGGCTGGTGCGCTCGGGCCTGCCGTTCGGCACCTGCCTGACGACGTCCTACCTGCACCCCGACGGCGCCGACGAGTTCAAGCCGATCCTCGGCGGACGGATGCACACCCAGTACCCGGACAACGACACGAAGCGCTACTTCACCTACCGCAACCGCGGTTTCCTGATGAACCAGCCCGGCATGCGCCGGCTGCTGCCGCAGGAATACGCACGCTTCGGCTGGTTCTTCCTGGTGCAGCGACGCGACGTGAAGGGCTTCCGCGACTGGCTGGCACTGCAGGCGAAGGGTCGCGGGGAGAAGTTCTTCCGGCCGTAGGCTGCCCGCCACAGTCTCGCCGCCACGCGGCGTTCGACACCGTACGGTGGACAGAAACAGTGTCAACCCGAATCAAGGATGATCACCCGTGTACCGCAGGAAACTCCTCGTTCCCACGCTTGCGCTTCTCCCGCTGGCAGCATGCGGCCAATCGACCTTCGTTGGGGATTCCGGGACGATGGAGGACGAATCAGGGCGGCTGACCGTCTTCGTCAATACCTGCGGCGAGGAGATCGAGGGGGTCACCGTAGCCTCGGACGGCACCACCATCGCCGAGTACACGCCTGCGGAACCGGCCTCCGGCGCATTCACTTTCGTACTCGGGGACCCGGCACCGTCCGAGCCTGTTTCCTGGGATGTTTCAGAGGTCGGCACCACGACCACAGACCCGGACTCAAAGATCACGGTCACACCAGAACTCAGCGATGCAGACTCCAACACTCAATTCCGGAATGCCGAGTCCACTCGTTCCAGGATCAGTGACTCCGCCGGCCAAATTGTGGTCGGCAAACCCCATAAGAGCGGCGACCAGACGCTCGCCTATCCCCAGGACTGGGAAGAGATCTGCCGTACGACAGAACCTCCGTCCTCGTCAGCACCCCCTTCCTGACCGAGCACGGCGTCCGCGACGCCGTCCGCCGGTCGCGGTCCACCACGCCGGCCGTAGCCCATCCGCCACGCTGCATTCCCCTCTACAAACTGCCGTACCCGGGGTTCAGCTCCGGAGGCATGGGACCCTCTCCTGTGAATGCAGGAATGAAATCAGCCAGTGATCTCGTCGGCCAGCCCCATCATGCAGTCCGCAACCAACTCGCAGGTCTGAGACATCGTCGCCGACAACTGCCGGTCGGTCATCCCCGCACCAACAAACTGATGCAGCGCGTAAATCACCGAGGTCGACCCATCCGCATTGCGATGCACGACGACCACCGCACCCGCCCGGTTCGTCGACCACCTCGACGCCACCGGTAACAGCGGATCCGCGTTCTCCGGGTCGGCGAGCATCACCTCAGCACTGGACGACACACTGAGCACGTCACCGTTGACGGCAATATCCACCGCCGGCTGACCCCAGCGGATCCGCAGCACCCCGTCCTCATCGACCCGTGAAAGCTGCCCGGACCGCGACGCGAAGTCTTCGGTGATACGCTGCGGCGTCACCGGTGCAGTGTCACCAAAGACGAACCCGAAGGCGTTGCCAGGAATGATGAACTGGGCGGCCATCTTCTCTGTGGCAGCGATATCCTGGGGTTGCCCAGTCAGTGCTACCCCTCCGGGGCTAGCTTCGGTGTCGGGTAGCTGCCGGACAGCGTCAGGCCACTGCTCGTCGAGCCACTGGTTCAGGTTCATCGCACCGAAAACGACGGCACGCAGGTACTCGTCGAGCTGGGCGACGGTGTGCCCCTCCCACCAGTTCGTGATCATCTCACCGCGCACCCGAGTGTGGCCCTGGCTGTCCTCGTAGGAGAACACCCGCGGGGCCACGAAACTGTCATTCCACGTGTTGACCACCCGCTGGATATCAATCGGATCCAGATCATCGAGGGTGCCGTGCCAATCCATCACCGCATCATGGGCCAGCGGAGACTCTGACGAACCAGAGACATCGATGCGCAGGTCGATGCCACCCAGGTCCAGCTCATCCAGCCCGAGAGCCGCTGACTGCAACCACAGTCTGGTGGTTCCGTCACTCACGGCGGTCAGGCCCGCACCAGAAGCGACGAGCTGAACAGCCTTCGTTGCAGCAGCAGCATCAACAGCACCCGGGGTGACATCACCGACCGGCTCCGCGGTTGACTGTGCCGGGCGCGGGGCCGGTTCCTGGCTTGTGCTTGACTGTGACTTCTTCTTACCGAATCCGAACATCAATGACCTTCCGAGTAATTACCGTGCGCTTCGTTCAGGGGTAGTTGACGGTGGAACTACTTTCCTGACAACTCATCTACCTTCATCACTACCTCGGCCTCGTACCAGTCAGCGAACTTGTATCCGTGCTCCGTGGAGACGATCTTTCCCTCCTCAGCCCTCTTATCCCACCACTTGTACTCGAAAAGCGGGCTACAGATTCCGGGCCCAAAACGTTCGTCGTCGTCCTCCTCGCCGACCAGGCCGAACATACTGATGTAGCTCGGGCCCTCCACGGGATCTTCGACGTAGTCTTTTTTATCGCATATCTGCCGAAACTGTGACATGCCAAGAAAGAGAATATCCCGCATGACATAACCTTCATCCTCCCCTCGAAGGACAAAGTTATCTTGCTCCTTAGCAACGCGTCGCGCTTGCTCACGGAGAACCTCGCTCGTAAGGCATGATACGTCCATAACCTGACGCAACTCTTCAGAGAACTCGCCGGACTTAGCCCTCAGTTTACTTCGTATTAGCCATTCTGGTTCCTCCTCTTCGCGGAGTCGGTTGAGAAATGAGGAGAAAGACCGTGCCACAAGCTTGGTCTTACCTACCTCCGAATCGACGAGGATAATGGAATGCGGTGGATATCGCAGCATGCCGTAGTTGATGGCCAAGCACTCGTCGAGACCGCCTTCCAGCTCACAGAACACAAGAAGCTTGTCACTAATTCCGTACTCATGGATAAGGCCACGCAGGTACGGTGAATCCAGTGCGATGTCCTCACCGTCTCCGTCCCGGAGGGAGCCATTCCCGTAGATCCGGTCAAGAAACCAGGCGTCCTCGTCAGGATCCCTGACGCTCCTCA